>JAEZAD010000131.1 GCA_023430565.1 Verrucomicrobiota bacterium | reverse complement strand
GTGCCGGTGGCGATGAGTTCGCCGCGGTCGAAGACGAGGATCATGGAGGCGTCGCGGATGGTGCTGAAACGGTGGGCGATGATGAGGACCGTTTTGCCGACCATGAGTTTCTTGAGCGCTTCCTGGATGAGCTGCTCGCTTTGGGAATCGAGGGCGGAGGTGGCCTCGTCGAGGATGAGGATGGGGGCGTTGCGGAGGAAGGCGCGGGCGAGGGCGACGCGCTGTTTTTGTCCGCCGGAGAGGAGTGCGCCGCGTTCGCCAACGAAGGTGTCGTAACCTTGCGGCAGGGTGCGGATGAACTCGTCGGCGTGGGCGTCGACGGCGGCGGCGACGACCTCGTCCCGTGTGGCGTTTTCGCGGCCGAGGAGAAGGTTGTGATAGATGGTGTCGTTGAAGAGGACGGGGTCCTGGGAGACGATGGCGATGTTGCGGCGGAGGTCGGCGAGGCGGAAGGCGCGGACGTCGTGGCCGTCGATGGTGACGCGGCCGGAGCCGACCTCGTAGAAGCGGGGGACGAGGTTGGCGAAGGTGGTCTTGCCGGCGCCGCTGGGGCCGACGAGGGCGCAGACGGTGCCGGCGGGGATGGCGATGGAGGCGTCGCGGAGGACGGGCTCGCCGCCGTCGTAGGCGAAGGTGACGTTTTCGAAGGCGACGTCGCCGCGTATTCGGGGAATGGTGACAGGGTTCGCGGGGTCGGCGATGGCGACGGGGGCGTGGAGGATGGGTTCGAGGCGGTCGAGGGCGGCGGCGCCGCGTTTGAGGTCGGAGTTGAGGTAGCCGAGCTTCTTGATCGGCTCGTAGCAGAGATAGAGGGCGAGAAGGACGCCCATCAGTTCGGACATGCTGATGCCGCTGAGGTAAGCGAAGACGAGCGTGAGGGCGATGCCCACGGCGGAGATGACCTCGATGGTGGGGTTCAGGGCCTGCGCGTATTTCGCGATTTTGAGTTGAGCTGTGAGAAGCGCGTGCGTGGTGGCTTGGAAGCGTGACGTGGCGCGGTCTTCGAGGCTGAAAGCGCGGACTTCGCGGGCGGCGGCGAGATTCTCGGTGAGTTGCGAGGAGAGGGAACCGATCTGCGCCTGAGCCTGGTGGGCGCGGCGGAGGATCTTGCGGCCCACGTAGCGAATCGGGAAAACGCAGAGCGGCACCACGGCGAGACAGGCAATGGCGAGCCAGATGCCCTGGATGGAGGAGGCTTTCCAGACGACGTAGCCGATCGAGGCGACGAGAGAGAGTGGATGACGCACGCCTTCGTTGGCGATGGCGGTGATGACGATTTGGACCTGCTGGGCGTCGCTGATCGCGCGTGAGGTGAGATCGCCGGCGGGATGTTTCTGCAGGTAGGCGAGGGGGAGAACCTGGAGCTTGCGGAAATATTCGAGCCGCAGGGATTCGAGGACGCGCGTGCCGATGAGCTGAAAGAGGTAGGCGCTGGCGTAGCCCGCCAGACCGCGGATGAGGAACAAAGCCGGAACGAGAAGCGCGAGCGCGATGACCTCGGCGAGGGGAAGGTCGCGTTGCGCCGACTCGAAGATGGGCCCGAACACTTTCGGAATGATGTAAGGCAGGCCGAAGCCGTTGCCGGCGGCGTAAACGCAGAGGCAAAGAAGGGCGGCGACGACCTGCATGCGCAGCGGGCGCAGGTAGCGGAAATAGGGGCGGAAGCGGCGCATGAAGCGGGGGATGAAACGGGAGCGACGAGCGGGCTGCCAACTCAAAGTGGGAGCGCGGCGCGGCCGAAACGAACCTCAATCCTTGGAGGAGCGGACGTCGAGGGCGTCGCGAAGGCCGTCGCCGAGGAAGTTGAGCGAGAAGAGCGTGAGCGAGAAGATCGCGCCGGGGAAGACGAGGAGCCACCAGAACTCTTCCATTTTTTCGGCGCCGTCCTTGATGAGCGAACCCCAGGAACTCATGGGCGGCTGGACGCCGAGGCCGAGAAAGCTGAGGAAGGCTTCGAGCAGCATGACGGCGGGGATCGTGAGGGTCGTGTAGACGATGATCGGACCGAGGATGTTGGGGAGCATGTGCCGGAAAATGATGCGACCGCGGCTGAGGCCGAGTGCACGGGCGGCCTCGATGTATTCCATTTTTTTGATGGAGAGGATCTGGCCGCGGACGATTCGGGCCATGGTGAGCCATTCGACGGCGCCGATGGCGAGGAAGAGAAGGATGATGTTTCGGCCGAAGAACACCATGAGGAGGATGACGAAGATCGTGAACGGCAGGGCGTAGAGGATGTCGACGATGCGCATCATGACGGTGTCGAGCTTGCCGCCGATGTAGCCGGCGATCGCGCCGTAGGTGACGCCGATGGTGAGCGCGACGAACGTCGCGACGAGGCCGACCATGAGGGAGATGCGGCCTCCGTAGAGGCTGCGCGAAAGCAGGTCGCGGCCAAGGGTGTCGGTGCCGAGCCAGTGGTCGGCGCTGGGCGGGGTGGCGCCGAGGTCGAGGTTTTGTTCGTGGTAGGACTGGGCGAAGAGCGGGCCGAAGAGGCAGGCGAGCGCGAGGACGGCGAGGAGGAGGCCGCCGGCGACGGCGAGGCGGTTTTGGCGCAGGCGGTGCCAGGCGTCGGACCAAAGGGAGGTGCCGCGCTCGACGGACGGGAGAGTGGTTGACGAGAGGGAGAGCACAGGGGCTGGGCTATAAGCGTTAAGCGTTAAGCTTTAAGCTTCGGCGGCGGGGCGAAACGGGTTGGGGAAGCTTATGGCTTAAAGCTTACCGCTTACCGCCTATTCGAATTTGAGTTTCGGGTTGAGCCAGACCTGGACGATGTCGACGACGAGGTTGAGGAGGACGACGAGGCCGGCATAGAGGACGACGGTGCCGAGGACGAGGGTGTAGTCGCGGTTGAAGGCGCTGAGGACGAAGATGCGGCCGAGGCCGGGGATCTGGAAAATGGTTTCGATGACGAAGGAGCCGGTGAGGATGCCGGCGATGGCGGGGCCGAGGAAGGAGACGACCGGGGCGAGTCCGCCGCGGAGGGCGTGTTTGAAGATGACGCGCGTTTCGCTGGCGCCTTTGGCGCGGGCGGTGCGAATGAAATCCTGGTTGAGGACGTCGAGCATGCCGCCGCGGGTGAGTCGGGCGATGTAGGCGGCGTAGAAGAAACCGAGGACGAGCGATGGGAGGACGCGATCGATGGGCTCATACCAGCCGGAGGCGTTGACCCAGCGGAGGTGTATCCCGAAAACCAGCACAAGCAGCGGGCCGAGGACGAAGGTGGGCACGCAGATGCCGATCATCGCGGTGGAGGACGCGAGGTAGTCGAGCCAGGTGTTGCGTTTGACGGCGGCGAGGATGCCGAGCGGGAGTCCGAGGCCGAGGGCGACGAGGAGGGACCAGGCGCCGAGCTCGAGGGAAGTCGGGAGCGAGTCGGCGATGATCTCGTTGACGGTGCGGTTGACGTATTTGTAGGACGGGCCGAGGTCGCCGCGGAGAAGGTTGCCGAGGTAGTCGAGGTATTGCCGGTGGAGCGGCTGATCGAGGCCGTAGTGGGCTTCGAGGTGGCGGAGCGTTTCGGGGCTGACGGCTTTTTCGGCGGTGAACGGTCCGCCGGGGACGAAGCGGATCATGAAGAACGTCGCGGTGACGATGACGAAGAGGACGGGGATCGTCTCGAGCAGGCGGCGGAGGATGAAGCGCAGCATCGGAGGGAGATTAACGAGGGCCGTGGAGGGGATGACAAATGTGGAATCGAGCAAGCGCGGGGGGCAACGGGCCTCCATCGGCGGGGAGAGATTAGCGGTTGCGGGGGAGAAGTTTTTCGAACGAAGTGCGCGGCTGCATGTCGGTCGCGTTTGTCGCCAGTCTCGC
>JAEZAD010000099.1 GCA_023430565.1 Verrucomicrobiota bacterium | reverse complement strand
CCTCCTCGTCGACGGCGGCTGGTCCGCCGGCAAATAACCCATCGCCCTTCGCCTCTGGCCTCTCGCCCCTCACTGATGAAAATCACCGACCTCCAAGTCCTCGACATCCGCTTCCCCACCTCGCTCGCCCTCGACGGCTCCGACGCGATGAATCCGGATCCCGACTACAGCGCCGCCTACGTCATTCTCAAAACCGACCGCCCCGACGGCATCGAAGGCCACGGGCTCACCTTCACCATCGGCCGCGGCACCGAAATCGTCGTCGCCGCCGTTCACGCCCTCCGTCCGCTCGTCGTCGGCCAGCCTGTCTCCGCCTTCACTTCCGCCCCCGGCGCATTCTGGAAACACCTCACCGGCGACTCCCAACTCCGCTGGATCGGCCCCGAAAAAGGCGCCATCCACCTCGCCACCGCCGCCGTCGTCAACGCCCTCTGGGATCTCTGGGCCAAGCTCGAACGCAAACCGCTCTGGAAACTCCTCTCCGATCTCACCCCCGCCCAAATCGTCGAGCTCGTCGACTGGCGCTACCTCACCGACGCCCTCACCCCCGACGAAGCCCTCGCCTCCCTCGAACGCCTTGCCCCCACTCGAGCCGCCCGCGAAGCCGAAATGCTCCGCGACGGCTACCCCGCCTACACCACGTCCGCCGGCTGGCTCGGCTACTCCGACGAAAAAATCCAGCGTCTCTGCCGCGAGGGCATCGCCGAGGGTTTCACTCATTTCAAAATGAAGGTCGGCGCCGACCTCGCCGACGACCAGCGCCGCGCCGCCATCGTTCGCGCCACGATCGGCGAGCAACGCACCCTGATGATCGATGCCAACCAGCGTTGGGACGTCCCCCAAGCCATCGAGTGGACCAAAGCCCTCGCAAAATTTCGCCCGCTCTGGATCGAGGAACCCACCTCGCCCGACGACGTCCTCGGCCACGCCGCGATCGCCCGCGCACTCAAACCGCACGGCATCGGCGTCGCCACCGGCGAACACTGCCAGAACCGCGTCGTATTCAAACAACTCCTACAAGCCCGCGCGATTTCCTTCTGCCAGATCGACTCCTGCCGCCTCGGCGGCGTCAACGAGGTCGTCGCCGTCCTCCTCCTGGCCAACAAATTCAACATCCCGGTCTGCCCGCACGCCGGCGGCGTTGGCCTCTGCGAATACGTCCAGCACGAATCCATCTTCGACTACATCTGCGTCAGCGGCTCCCTCGAAAACCGGATCACCGAATACGTCGACCACCTTCACGAACACTTCCTCGATCCCTGTGTCGTCAAAAACGGCCGCTACGTCGCCCCCACCGCCCCCGGCACCAGCATCACCATCAGACCCGAATCGCTCACGTCCCACACCTTCCCCACCGGCCCCGTCTGGCAAAGAAAAGCCGCTCCCTCACTGTAGGAGCGGCTTTACGCCGCGACCGCTGGCCGCGCGTCTCAACTCTCATCTCTCAACTCCCAACGCATGCACCTCCCCAAACTCCTCCTCCCCCTCGCCCTCCTTCTCGCCACCGCCCCCTTCGCCCAGGCCGCCGGCGAAAAAATCGCCGTCATCCCCAAGGGCACCACGCACAGTCACTGGAAATCCGTCGAAGCCGGCGCCCGCGAAGCCGCCAAGGAACTCGGCGCGGAAATCATCTGGAAAGGCCCGCTCAAGGAAGACGACCGCGCCCAACAGATCGCCGTCGTCCAGCAATTCGTTACCTCCGGCGTCGACGCCATCATCCTCGCCCCGCTCGACGACACCGCCCTCCGCAGCCCCGTCCGCGCCGCCGCCGATCGCAAAATCCCCGTCGTCATCTTCGACTCCGCGCTGAAAGGCGAACTCGGCACCGACTTCGTCAGCTACGTCGCCACCAACAATCGCCGCGGCGGCGAACTCGCCGGCGAAGAACTCGCCCGCCTCCTCAACGGCAAGGGCAAGGTCGTCCTCCTCCGCTACGCCGAAGGCTCCGCCTCCACCGCCGAGCGCGAGTCCGGCTTCCTCGATGTGATCAAGAAACATTCCGGCATCGAAGTGATCGTCGACAACCGCTACGCCGGCGCCACCGCCAGCTCCGCGCAGGATGTATCCATGAATCTGATCGATAAGATCCGCGAAGCCGACGGCATCTTCTGCGCCAACGAATCCTCCACGCAGGGCATGCTCCTCGCCCTCCGCCAAACCGGCCTCGTCGGCAAAAAAACCTTCGTCGGCTTCGACGCTTCGCCGTATCTCCTCCAAGCCCTCAACAAAGGCGACATCCACGCCCTCGTCGCCCAAAACCCCAAGCGCATGGGCTACGCGAGCGTCGTCACCGCCGTGAAACACCTCCGCGGCGAGCCCATCAAAACCGAAATCGACACCGGCTGCGTCCTCGTCACCAAAGCCAACCAAAACACCCCTGAAATCCGCACCGTGTTGGGAAAGTGAAATCGTGAAATCTGAAAATCGGTCATCCAAATCTGGAATCGACCAACCGCCGCCGCTCACGCCTGCACCAATTTCAAGATGTCCGATTTCAAGATTCTCGATTTCAAGATCCCCAACCCATGACCCAGGACGAGCTCTCCGATCGCCTCTGGTCTTTCGCTGCCCGCGTCGGAAAAATCGTCGACGCGCTTCCCGACACCCGCCTCGGTCGCCACATCGCCGGCCAGCTCGTCCGCTGTGGCACCGCCGCACCGCCCAACTACGACGAGAGTGGCGCCGCTGAAAGCCGTGGCGACTTCGTCCATAAACTCAGCATCGCCTTGAAGGAGCTGCGCGAAACCCGCGGCTGGCTCCGCTTCATCATCAAAGCCGAGTTACTCTCTCCGGCCAAACTCCACGCCGCGATCGGCGAATCCGAACAACTCTGCCGCATCCTCGGCCAGTCGATCCTCACCGCCAAAACCCGCCGCCCGCAGAACGGGAGAATCGTGAAAACTGAAAATCGAGAATCGGAAATCTGAAATCTCCCTACAGGTTCCCGAGCACCAGAGCCACCCGCCCACGCCTGCGCCAATTTCAAGATCCCCGATTTCACGATCCCCGATTTCAAGATTTCTCCCCAGGTGCAGCCGCGCCTCCATCTCCGCCACATCGCAAACGCTACGCGCCGCCATAAAGATCGTGAAATCTGAAAATCGAAAACCCGACATCTGAAATCTCCCACCCCCCCTCCCCGAGCACCAGCGCCATCCGCCCCCCGCCTGCGCCAATTTCAAGATCCCCGATTTCAAGATTCTCGATTTCAAGATTTCTCCCCAGGTGCAGCCGCGTCTCCATCTCCGCCACATCCACAAACGCTTCGGCGCCACCCTGGCGCTCGCCGGCGTCGACCTCGACCTCGCCCCCGGCGAGGTCCACGCGCTCGTCGGTGAAAACGGTGCCGGCAAATCCACCCTCATGAAAATCCTCGCCGGCGTCCACGCGCCCGACGCCGGCACGCTCCACCTCGACGGCGCCCCCTTCACCCCGCGCGATCCCCTCGACGCCCGCCGCGCCGGCATCGTCACCGTTCACCAGGAACTCGCCATCGCGCCGCATCTCAGCGTTGCCGAAAATATCGTCCTCGGCGCCGAACCCCACCGCGGTCCACTCCTCGACCTTCGCGCCGCCCGCGAGCTCGCCGCCCGCGCCCTCGCCGACCTCGGCCGCCCCGACATCCCGCTCTCGCTCGCCGCTGGCCGCCTCGGCATCGCCGAACAACAGTTCGTCGAAATCGCCCGCGCCCTCGCCCTCGGATGCCGCATTCTCGTCCTCGACGAACCCACCAGCAGTCTCAGCCAATCGGATACCGAAAAACTCTTCGCCCTCGTCCGCCGCCTGCGCGACCAGGGCAAATCCATCATCTACATCTCCCACTTCCTCGAAGAAGTGCAGTCCCTCTCCGACCGCTACACCGTCCTCCGCGACGGCATCAGCGTCGCCACGGGTCCCACCGCCGACACCTCTCCCGCCCAACTCGCCCAGCTCATGGTCGGCCGCCAGGTTAACGAACTCTACACGCGCTCCGTCCGCACTCCCGGCGAACCCATTCTCGAAATCCGCGATCTCGCCGGCCCACAAAAACCCACCTCCGCCTCGCTCGATCTCCGCCGCGGCGAAGTCCTCGGCATCGCCGGCCTCATCGGCGCCGGCCGCTCCGAACTCCTCCGCACCGTCTTCGCCTTGGATCCCGTCCGCCGTGGCACCATCCGCGTCGGCGCCTACGCCGGCCCCGCGTCACCCCTTCTCCGCTGGCGCCAGCACGTCGGCCTCCTCAGCGAAGACCGCAAAGTCGAAGGCCTCGCGCTCGACCTCTCGCTCGAAAACAACCTCACGCTCCCCGCGCTCCCTCGCTTCCTCCGCCCCTCCTCGCTCGCCCGCGACAGCGCGCAATGGATCTCCCGCCTCGGCATCCGCGCCGCCGGCCCGCGCCAGCGCGTCGGCGATCTTTCCGGCGGCAACCAGCAAAAAGTCGCCTTCGCGCGTCTCCTGCACAACGACGCCCACGTCCTCCTCCTCGACGAGCCCACGCGCGGCGTTGACATCGGCGCCAAGCAAAACATCTACCGCCTCATCGACGAGCTCGCCGTCTCCGGAAAAGCGATACTGATGGTCTCGAGCTACCTTCCCGAGCTCCTCGGCACCTGCGATCGCATCGCCGTCATGTGCCGCGGCGTCCTCGGCCCCGCCCGCCCCGCCACCGATTGGACCGAACACGAAATCATGCTCGCCGCCACCGGCACGAAATAAGCCTGGGCCGGACCACATCACACGACAACGGTGACCCTCGATTCGCTGATGAAACAAACGAAAACCTGTCATTCTGAGCGAAGCGAAGAATCCAGGTGTGCGTCAGCCCGCAGCATACCGCCGAACATTTTCCACGTGTCCCCCATCGGCTAATCGCCCTTCGCGTTCTACACTGATTATCAATGTCCGCCCCCACACCCACCCCACCCCTCCCCCGCCCTTCCCTCCTCCGCCATACCCTCACTTTTTTCGGCCCCCTCTTCGGCCTCATCGCTGTCACCGCCCTCTTCGCCTCCCTGCGCTACGAGACCTTCGTCACCCCCGACAACTTCGCGATCGTCCTCCAGCAAACCGCCGTCATCGCCGTCGCCGCGCTGGGCATGACGCTGATCATCATCTCCGGCGGCATCGATCTTTCCGTCGGCTCCATCATCGCTCTCGGCACCATCGTCATCGCCCGTCTCCTCGAGCAAGGCTGGTCGCCTCTCACCGCCGTCCTCGCCGGCATCGCCGCCTCCGCCGTCTGCGGCGCCTTCTCCGGCCTCCTCATCACGCGCCTCCATCTGCTCCCCTTCGTCGTCACCCTCGGCATGATGGGTGCCCTCCGCGGCGCCGCCAAAGGCCTCGCTGACGAGCAACCCATCTACCCCGACGAAACCTGGCTCAACCAACTCCTCCGCCTCCCGCCCGACGGCGGCCTGCCCTCCGGTGTCTGGCTCGTCATCGTCCTCGCCCTCCTCGTTGCCCTCTCCCTCCACTACACGCGCTTCGGCCGCCACGTCTTCGCCGTGGGCTCCAACGAACTCACCGCTCGCCTCTGCGGCGTTCCCGTCGAACGCGTCAAACTCCTCGTCTACGTTCTCGGCGGCGCCTTCGCCGGCGTCGGCGCCGTCCT
>JAEZAD010000097.1 GCA_023430565.1 Verrucomicrobiota bacterium | reverse complement strand
AGGTGGCGCGAGATGGTGACGCGGGCCGCTTCGATCTGCTGGCCGGTCATGGGACCGCGGGTGAGCGACTGGAGGCCGAATTCGCCGAAGGCGAGCGTGTTGCCGCGCTTGGCATTGCCAGCGCGGGAGCCTTTCATCGACTTGCGGTATTTGGTGCGGGCGGGAGCGAGAGCCATGGGATGATGGGCTAGAGGCTTGTGGCGAGAGGCGATGGGTGGACGGCGATGCTATCGCCTCGTGCCCCAGGCCTCGGGCCTAATGTTTCAGTTGTTGTCGGACTCTTTTTTGCAGATCCAGCACTTGACGCCGATCTTGCCGTAAACGGTGAGGGCTTCGGAGAAGCCGTAGTCGATGTTCTCGCGGAGGGTGTGGAGCGGCACGCGGCCCTTGCGCTGCCATTCGCGGCGGGCGATGTCGGCACCGCCGAGCCGGCCGGAGCATTGAATACGGATGCCTTCGGCGCCGAGTGTCATGGCCATTTCGACGGCCTTCTTCATGGCGCGACGGAAGGCGATGCGGCGTTCGAGCTGCAGCGCGACGTTTTCGGCGACGAGCTGGGCTTCGATCTCGGGCTTCTTCACTTCCTGGATGTCGAGGAGGATCTCCTTGCCGGTGAGCTTCGCGAGCTCCTCCTTGATCTTCTCGATTTCCTGGCCCTTGCGGCCGATGACGATGCCGGGGCGCGCGGTGTAGATCTTGACGCGGACGCGATTGGACGCGCGCTCGATGAAGATACGCGGCACGGAGGCCTGCTTGAGCTTCTCCATCAGCTTTTCGCGGATGAGCTGGTCCTCGGCGAGGAGCTTCGGGAAATCCTTCTTGTTCGCATACCAGCGGGACTGCCAGTTGCGGCGGACGGCGAGACGGAAGCCGGTCGGGTTGGTCTTTTGGCCCATGGTGAGTGTCGGTTAGTCGTTCGAGTTGCCGTCGGAGAGGATGATGCGGATGTGCGACATCTTTTTGCGGCGCGGAGCCGCGGAACCGCGGGCGGCGGCTTTGAAGCGCTTCAGGACGGGGCCGTTTTCGATGACGGCGCTCTTCACGGTGAGCGTGTCGGCCGAGAGGTTGTTGTTGTTCTCGGCGTTCGCGATGGCGCTCTTCAGCGTTTTAGCGATCAGGCGCGCGGACTTGCGCGGGACGAGCATCAAATAATCGACGGCTTCCGCAGCCTTGCGGCCTTGGATGGTGCGGGCGACTTCGCGCACCTTTTTAGGGGACATGCGCGCGTAGCGGGTGAGGGCTTGAACTTCCATGGTGGTGCGGAGGATTCCGACGTATTCGAGATTTGGATTCCGTCGGCGATAGCGGCGTGGCCGGAGGCCTCGCCCTACCCTTTTGGTTTCGATGATGACTAAAGGTGGGGAGTTAAACGGAGCGTTAGATTTCCTTGCGGGTCATGCCGCCGTGGCCCTTGAAGATGCGGGTGAGCGCAAACTCGCCGAGCTTGTGGCCGACCATGTTCTCGGTGACGTAGACGGCGACGAAGGCCTTGCCGTTGTGAACGTTGAACGTATGCCCGACGAAATCGGGCGTGATCGTCGAACGGCGGGACCAGGTCTGGATGGGTTTCTTGGCGCCGGACTTGGTGGCCTTCTCGATCTTCTCGAGCAGGTGATAGTCGACGAAGAAACCTTTTTTGATGGAACGTGCCATGGTGCGAGAGGGGCGGGATTACTTTTTGCCGCGGGGCTTGCGGCCGTTGTGATGGACGATGATCTGCGCGTTCGACTGCTTCGAACGGCGACGGGTCGGGAAGCCCTTCGCGAGCTGGCCCCACGGGGAGACGAGCTGCTGGCGACCACCACCACCCTTGGATTTGCCCTGGCCGCCACCGTTGGGGTGGTCGACCGGATTCATCACCATGCCGCGGACGGTCGGGCGAACGCCGAGCCAGCGTTTGCGGCCGGCTTTGCCGAGCGACTGGTTGTTGTGGTCGCCGTTGCCGACTTCACCGATCGTGGCGCGGCACTTCGGGTTCACGAGACGGAGCTCGCCGGAGGGCATCTTCAGCGTCGCCTTGCCGTTTTCGACGGCGACGAGTTCGAGCGACGTGCCGGCCGAGCGGGCGATCTGAGCGCCCCGGCCGGGGACGAGTTCCACCGCGTGCAAACGCGTGGACGGGGGAATGATTTCGAGCGGAAAGTTATTGCCGACGTTGAAATCGTTCGTCGTCGCCTTGTTCGAGGCGAAGATCGAATCGCCCACCTTCAAGCCGTTCGGCGCGAGGATGTAGCGTTTCTCGCCGTTCGAGTAAGCGACCAGGGCGAGGTTCGCCGTGCGATTCGGATCATACTCGAGCGCCTGCACCTTGGCCGGCATGTCGAGGATGTCGCGTTTGAAGTCGACGATGCGGTAGAGCTGCTTGTGACCGCCGCCGATGTGGCGCGAGGTGATGCGTCCGTAGACGTTGCGGCCGCCGGTCTTGGGCTTCGGCTCAATGAGCGCCTTCTCGGGGCGCTTCTTCGAAAGGCCTTCGCGCTTGTTCAGCGATGTGAAGCGGCCGGCGGGCGTGAGAGGACGAAAGGAATGGATAGCCATGGTGGGTTTTCTCCGGATACGACGAGGTCGCGTTAGACGAGCTCGATCTTGTCGCCGGCTTTCAGCGTCACGATCGCCTTCTTGTAGTCCGAGCCGACGGACGGGCGGCCCGCGCGGCTCTTCTTGTTTTTGCCGCGGTAGTTTTGGGTGTTCACGCGGCGGACGGTGACCTTGAAGGTCTGCTCGACGGCTTCCGCGATCTGGTGCTTGTTCGCGTGACCATAGACCTCGAAGGTGTATTGGCCGAGCTCGGAGGAGAGCTTGTTGGACTTCTCCGAGAGGCGAACGAGTTTCAGGATCTTGTCGGCTTGCATTAGTTCTTACCTCCGTTGACGCGGGCGAGGATCGTTTCGAGCGCCTTGGTGCTGACGATGATCTTGGCGTATTGCGCGAGATCGAGGGTGTTGAGCTTGGCGGCTTCCTGCAGGGAAACGCGCTCGATGTTGCGGGAAGCGCGGGCGGTCTCGGTGGCGAAGGGAGCATCGACGAGGAGCACCTTGCCCTTGGGGGCGATGCGGCCGAGGACGGTGTTGATCGCCTTGGTCTTCGTAACCTTCGTGTCGAAGGCTTCGATGACGGCGATCTCGCCGGCGGTGGCGCGGTCGAACAGCGCGCGGCTGAAGGCGAGCTGCTTTACCTTGGCGTTGATTTTCTTCGAGTAGTCGCGCGGCTTCGGGCCGAACACGACGCCGCCACCGGACCAGAGGGGCGAGCGAATGGAGCCGGCGCGGGCGCGGCCGGTGCCCTTCTGACGCCACGGCTTCTTGCCGCCACCGCGGACTTCGCCGCGGGTTTTGGTGGAGTGCGTGCCCTGGCGGTTATTGGCGTTGATCGCGACGATCACTTCCTTGACCGCTTGCAGGCCCTTGTCGCCTTCGAACGTCGGCAGGCCGAAGTCCTTCTCGGAGCTGGAGGTCGCGTCGGAATTAAAAACGGTGAGTTTCATGTCTGTGTCTCCAGGTTAGGCTTTAGCAGCCTTTGGCTGGCCCTTGATGGCGGAGCGGACGATGACGTCGTCGCCGTTGGCGCCGGGAATCGCACCCTTCACGAGGATAAGGTTCTTGTCGGCGATGATCTTGACGACGCGGAGGTTTTGCACCGTGCGCTTCTCGCTGCCCATGTGACCAGGCATGGCCTGGTTTTTCCACACGCGGCCGGGGGTCTGGCGCATGCCGACCGAGCCGATCCGGCGGTGAAACATCGAGCCGTGCGAGGCGGGGCCGCCCGCGACGCGGAAGCGACGCACGACGCCTTGGAAGCCCTTGCCCTTCGTGACGCCGATGACGTCGACAAGCTGGCCTTCGGCAAAAGTGGAGACATTCACGACGTCTCCGACCTTGAGCGTGGGAGCGTCCGCAAGGCGAACCTCGCTGAGCACGCGCGGGGCGTTGTCGAGGTTGGCCTTTTTCACGTGGCCGAGCTCGGCCGCGGAGGTGTTCTTGGTCTTCTTCTGCGAGAAGCCGATCTGGACGGCGTTGTAGCCATCGGTCTCGGCGGTCTTGACCTGCACGATGGTGCAGGGACCGGCCTCGACCACGGTGACGGGCACGAGCACGTTTTGTGCGTCGTAGACCTGTGTCATTCCGAGTTTCTTGCCTAGGAGCGATGAGATCATGGGCTAAGCGGTAGGTGGGAGTTCCGTTTAAGAACCTACTTTAGCGAGGGGCCTGGCGGTGCCGCGAAGGGCACACAGGCAACTGCTACTGTAGAGTGGTTAAGCCTGGGCGGCGGGAAGCGTTATACGTTGATGGTGATGTCCACGCCCGAGGGCAGGTTGAGTTTCTTCAGCTCGTCGACCGTCTGGGCAGTCGGCTCGATGATGTCGATGAGGCGCTTGTGCGTGCGGGTCTCGAACTGCTCCATCGACTTTTTGTCGACGTGCGGGGAGCGGTTGACCGAAAGCTTTTCGATGCGGGTGGGCAGCGGGATCGGGCCCGAGACGCGCGCGCCGGAGCGTTTGGCGGTCTCGACGATCTCGAGGGCGGACTGATCGATGACTCGATAGTCGAAGCCCTGAAGCTTGATGCGGATGCGTTGACCTTTCATGGGAGGCAAAGAACGAG
>JAEZAD010000269.1 GCA_023430565.1 Verrucomicrobiota bacterium | reverse complement strand
GTGCAGGGGATGCCACTGATTTGACGGGAGTAGCCTCGCTGTTTTTGGTTACTTTGAGCTCATATTGGGTATCGGAGGTTTTGTTTTCAATGTCAAAGGCCGCTGTAAAGCTATTGGCGCTGTCCAGCAGAAATAGCGATTCAGGACGGATCAGAGAGGCCTTTGCAGGCAGTTGCCGTATCCGGATATTAGCCTCAGCGGTCATGGTGATACCTGACTGCAGATCCTTGGTGCTGATTTCAAGGATATAACCGTATTGGGTCCTCTCGGTGGCCCTTGTGAGCAGGCTTCCAGGCACAGTATAGGCATTAAGCGGTGCCTGAGCGGTAGCCTTTATTATCTCGGTTGACAATATACTGCCTTTGCTCATGAGGTCATCGTCATAGGTCACCTCATACAGATTAAAGGTATAGGCCGTTTCGGTTCCCGATCCGCCGTACAAGTCATTTCGCTCAGTCAGGTTGGAGGAAAAGCTGATTTTTGCATCGCTGCCCATCAGAAGATCCTGATTTTTAATGCCGTTTGGCACATAGAGGTAGGCATCCTGGGCTTCCAGCACTGTAAGGATGCGGCTTTTAAAGCTTACCACATCCTCGTTAAGAGGATTGGTCACCGCCAGGGTAAAGAAGACCTGGCCGATACCCGTTAATGTAATATTACCATTTGCATCAATGGTGGCAACGCTTTCATCGCTGCTGGACCAATTAAAGTATTCAGAGCCTATCCAGGTGGCGTCAACATTGAGGTGATAACCCAGCGAAAGGGAACCTCCCGCATTTTTAAAGATTTGGTCTGCCGGTGGCCAATAGGTATAATTTAAGGTAATATCTGATTCATCATCCACAAGGATAAGGGGCTGAACAGCGTAAAATGTCACCAGGCTGTCCACCATCGCATACCCGCTGCCCGTATCCATGTAGATCTCCAGAGCATAGTACGCATCCTCGCCTGTGTTGTTTTCGGGTGCAGTAAAAGAGCCCGTGAGCCCGGTGACTCGGGTTGCGTCTGTTTGGATGGTCAGAGGAATATCTATCGTGCCTTCCACGGTTATAGCCCTGACTTTTACCGCAGTTGAGATATTACCCTCTCCTAACCGGGATGCTTCGTTAAGCCAGTTACTGAGCCGAGTATCCGATTTAAGGGGAATGGAGACTGTTGCCGTCATATTGCGGATCGTCCCCTGATCCAAGCTGACCGAAGGCTCTGCACAGTACGCAAAGGAATGCCTTGGGTCAAAGGAAATATTGACTCCGGTGCTGCCGCTTGCCGAAGCCTTCATGGATTTTCCGGAAAGGTCTACAGCGCCGGTGATGTCGGATACATTGACAGTAATGCCGGATGCACCCAGCGCCTTATCCCCTATTGGGTACAGAAAGCTGACCTTTTGGGAGACTGTACCTGCTCCCTCCATGGGATGCAGAGTTTGACCATCCACAGTAAAGGTAATGCCATCGGTATGGACGGGTTCATTAAATTCAATGGTTACAGGAATCTCATCCCCATAATGGGACTGGGACATGCCGGTTGAAATGTTTTTCACCTGTGGGGGTGCCTGGTCGGAAAAGTTTACCTGATGCCGCAGGTAAGTTCCTACCTCATCGGTAAATGAAATAGTGATGACATCGGGTGTGGTCACACCGGAATAGTCAAAGGTAAAGTCCAGTTGATTGAAAAGACCGTTGCCTTCCTGTCCTGGACCAAGATTAATGCCTCCCACCGGAATGCATTGGGCGAAACCTTCGGTGTAAAATGAAGCTTGGCTCTTGGGCTCAAGGCTGATAAAATTTGACTTAACTGCTTCTCTGGGTGGTATAGCGTTTTTAGTTTTAATATGGTATGCAACATTCTGAATTTCGTCGGACTCATTCATGAAATAACCCTGCGGGAGATGGATATGGGTGAACACACCGTCATCCAGCATTTTCCGGATATCTCCGGATATTACGCCCGAAAAGCTGAATTCACCACTTTCCGGAGCGGGGTAAACCCCATCAGTTCCTCCGGTCACTGCATCAAGGTCGATGAGTTTTGTATTGACCGCATTCGCGTAAGCCGCCTCATAGTCAAATTCGCTCTCCACCGGCACTGGTACGGTAAGGCTCACCCGATCCCCATAGAACAGGGCGTTTTGAATATCGCTGCAATAAAGATAGAAGAAGTGTTCTCCGGTCCAAAAGGTATTGGGGTCATTGGGTAAGGGGAAATCTCCAGCGGGTTTGTCCGCAAAAGGAGCAATCTCTATGGTCACATCCTTTTCCGGCTCTGCCTGTGAGAGAGTAACCGTCCCAGAGGTGGTTCCAAGGAGATGCCTGATTTCGGCACTGCCTGAAAGCACCGAGTAATTAAATGAAACCGGCTGTTCACCGGGATTATTCAGGGTGAAGCGAACCACGGCCGATTGGGTATCATCAACGGTTTCGCCTGTCTTTCCCCCAGTCACAATCTGATAGGATACACGGGTATCATATGTAATTCCTGAGGGGCTGTGAGTCAAAGCACCAGCCCGTGGCTCGGAACCTATAGCAACTTCATTTTGTGCAATGGTCTTTTCAGGAATGAGTGTAAATACTATGGACAAGATTAATATCAGTGCTAAAGCTCTTTTCATCTTCATAGTTTTTACTCCTTTGAAGCTAGAAAAAATCTATATTTTGTGCAGAAACGACTAGATATGACTATAGTCATATCTATAAAATAAGTATATAGTATTCTTTATAGTAATTCAACGAAATGAGGGAATTTTTTGGGAATCCTAGAAGCGAAACAAGGAGCAACGAAGGGCGAAAAGACAAAGCAGAAGCTATTTGACACTGCTATTAATCTCTTTAATCAATACGGTTTCGAAAACATTACTGTAGACAGGATTGTTGAGAAGGCGGGGGTAGCCAAGGGCACGTTCTATATCTATTTTGAATCTAAGGATGCACTGATTGCCGCGTTCATTTCGGATTATGCCAGTAAAGTGGACATGGATTATCGCACTGTTCTCGAATCGTTTCCAACGGAGACCTCTTCCTCCCAAATACTATTGGCAATCATTGAAAAGATTGCAGACACACTTACCGATAACATAGGCTACACCAGCATGCGAACTGTATATCAGTTGCTTTTATCAGACAATATAGACACGGGTGCTGTTACGGTGTATGATAGAGACCTTTATCAGATCTTTGCAGTTCTTATAAGAAGAGGGATGGATAAGGGAGAATTTATTTCATTTTTATCCCTCCAGGAGCTATCCCGGCATTTTGTCATGGCTATTCGTGGCCTCTGCTATGAGTGGTGTTTTAGATATCCTGACTTCGACTTAAAATCAAAGGCCTTAACCCATTTTCGCTTACTGCTAGATGGCATAAAATCGAAGTGAGCGTTTTTTTTAGAATTAGCTAATAAAAAATAAAGGGTTACCCGTTATTGTGGCGATATAACCGATACAGCATGAAATATTTCACTTCTTGTTTGAAAAATAAAATGAAATATAGGCCTCTTTAAAATCCTTCTGTGCCGTTCTCGATATGGATATGCTGCAACCCGTTTTGGTTATGATTTTTGTTTGGCTAAAAGTATCTATGTTCAATAAATTCACAATATAACTTCTGTGGCATTTGAAAAAGCCTGCTTCTATACTCAGTTTTTGTTCAAAGCAATATAAAGGGTCAACAGTTCGAAGTGAAACCCCTGATACCAAGGAAAAGGCTGTGCCTTTATGTGATGCTTCTGCATATTCAATTTCATTGAGATATACCTTTTTATATCCGTCAGTAGTACGTATGACTATGCTGCTTTGTACCTTTTGAAGTTCTTGTGTTACTTTATAAAGTGTTCTGGAAATCGCCTCATAATCTACAGGCTTTAACAGGTAATCGCTTGCTTCCACCTTATATGAGGCAACTGCAAATTCTTCGGTAGAGGACAGAAAAACAATTTTTGCCTTACCGTCAAATTCTCTTATTTCTTTTGCTGTATCAATGCCATTCAAAAGGGGCATCACAATATCTAAAAATATAATATCAATGGGCTGACACCTGCTTTCCGAGATTAAATCATCACCATTATCAAAAGTTAAAATTTCGACTGATTTATCCGAAAGCGACAGCCACTTTTCTATTGCGGTTTTTGCCGCATCAATACTTATTTTGTCATCATCACATATTGCAACTCGCATAGATGCCACCCTGCTTTATCTGTTATACATATTATTGCACAAATCAACATATTTCGGCAATAGCAGTTTACCATTCGCTCCCTTAAAACGCTTTTCGTTCCAAAACCAAAAAAAGAGCTGATTCGTTGATATACTTAGTCTTAGTAATACATACATCGAGGGCAACATGCAAAAGAGCAAGCAATCGTTAATGTCATATACGTTTTTAAAAATCAATTCATCTTCGGATAATTGCACTTACCCCTTCACGCCGCTGCTGATGACACCTTGAACAAAATACTTCTGGAACGGAAGAAAAAGAACAATCGGAATAAGTGCCGATATCATGGAACCTGCATAAAGGCAGGACCATAGAGTCCCTCTTTCCAGTTTGAAGGATGAGAGTGCAATCTGTATGGTTCTGATTTCTTTATCACGTGCGACCAAAAGAGGCCATAAATATGCATTCCACTGATCCATAAAGATCATCAGGCCTGCTGTTATGGTAACAGGGATTGACGAAGGTATTATGATCTTCCCATATACCGTTAACCAGGAGGCACCATCAATTCTTGCTGCTTCAATAAGGCTAGGGGGTATATCCTTAAAGAACTGGGTAAAAAGGAATAAAACCAAGCCACTCGCCATTCCAGGTACAATAATAGCAAGTCGTGTGTCAACCCACCCCAATTTGTTAACAACACTATAAAGTGGGATGGCGATGGATTCAAATGGCACCATGAAAGAAAGAATGAATAGAGAAAATAGTACTGACTTGAACTTAAAGTTAAAAGACGCAAAGGAAAATGCTGCAATACTGTTTACAAAACAACTTGCCGGAACAATAATAACAATGATTAAGAGTGTATTCAATACCGGTTTGAGAAAATTGAATTCTGTAAAGATTGTGATATAGGATTCCAAAGTAAAACGAACCGGAATAAAGGTGTGTATTGACAATGGAACAGTATATTTATAAAGCTCGGTATCGGTTCTCAGGGATGCCGAAATCGCCCAGATCAGGGGGAAAAGACATGCAACTGCAATGATGCTGAGAACCAGGTAAAGCAATACTTTCGTTACTGTCGAAAATTCTTTCATATCACGCCACACTCTCTTCCTTATCCCTGAGAAATCTAAATTGTACAATGCAAATGCAGACTATCAACAAAAGCAATATGGTAACAAGAGCCGAAGCCCTGGATTCATTCGAGAATTTGAAAGCCGATTTATAGGCTTCATACATGAGTACAGCAGTACTCCCCTGAGGACCGCCTTGTGTAACCATTTGCATAGGGGCAAACATCAGAACATTTGCTGTTGTATTGGCTACAAATACAAACAGCAAAACCTTTTTCACAAGAGGAATTGTAATTTTAAAAACTGTTGTTAAGAACCCAGCTCCATCAATCTTTGCCGACTCATAAATGGAGGCATCTATACTTTTTAGCCCGGCTAGCAGAAACATCATCCAGTAACCGCAGCCTTTCCATGTCGCCAGAACAACAATGCATAATAAGGCCTGCCTTTTGTCCGTAAAAAAGCCCTGGGCTTCAATTCCAAAAACATTGAGTATACTATTGATTACACCATTGTTATAACTGAACATCAAACTCCAGATTAAGGTTGCAACTGCCAATGATATTGTAAAAGGAAGATAGTAGATGGTCCGAAAAATTGTTATTCCTTTCAGTTTGAGATTTACCAGCATGGCTAGACAAAATGAAATAAAGATCTGTAAAGGGATGATTATAACATTAAACTTCAGCGTCACAAATAATGAATTCCAAAATGTAGAGTCTTTAAAAAGAGCATCATAGGCTCTGAAGCTAAATTGTCCATCGATGACAAAACCCTGAATCAAGGTTTGAATGATAGGCATTATTTTAAAGACACATATTAAAATAAATGCAGGAAGAAGAAGTATATACGGTATAACCTTCTTAAGCAAAATAATTTCTCCCCCTCTTTTTCGTTGCGACAACAGTAGAATTTGCATAAGGTTGGAGTATTCCAACCTTATGCAAACTCTCCCCCTAATAATTATTTATGGGCCTGTACTGCTGTATTAAATTGACTAATCGTATTTGCTACGGATTCTTTAATATCTGCACCGTTACGTACATCTTCCCATAGGCTATCCATTAATGTGCTGTATTCATTGAAAGCGGGAGTTAATGCTCTTGGAACCGCAGTATTCATGGCCTCATAAGCACCGATTTTCAGATACCCTGCAACGGAATTGTCATTTATAATATTCTGTAAAGAACTGTTTCTCGCAGGCATCTCTCCGCGAATTTTGAGCCACATGTCATTACCTTCTCCGATAGACAGGAACTTCATAAAGTCAGCTGCTTGATCCGGATTTTTGGAGGCCTTGTTGATTCCGAACCCCCAAGACCCTGTTGCAGAGCCAACGGAATTCTCATAGCCTTTGAATGCCGGCAGATAGGTATACCCATAATGATTCATGCCGTTTGCATCACAATTGGTTCCGATATAGGAAGCACCAATCATGAAGACAAGTTTATCCGAATAGAAGTAGTTCGGCAGTTCATCAGCAGAAATGCCCCTTGTAGCCAAACCTGACTTAACCAGATCCTGGTACCAGGTCAGAGCAGATATCCATGGCTCGCTGTCGAGTACACCCTCAAGGGTCATGCCACCCTCGCCGATATTAAGGCCACCTCGGCTGTTTGCCAGAGGATTCATCTGATAGAGGCGGCTGACCTGATGGAAATCCAGACCAAAAATACCCTGCTTACCATCAGGATTTACAACTTTCAATACCTCTTTGGCCATGTCTGCGATTTCTTCATATGTAAGACGATTATTAGGACCGTTGTCACGGATAGTAACTCCGGCTTGAGCTAGCAGATCTGTGTTATACCACAGAACTTGCGCGGAAGACGAAAGCGGTGTAACATAGAATTCATTTTCCCAGGAACCTGCCTCTACGGAAGCTTTTGTCAACTCTGATAGATCAGCTTCTGTAAAGTAATTTGCTGCGGGAAGAAGATATCCTCGAGAAGCATACGCGGCTACTAAAGGAGCATCAACTGTAATTACGTCATAATCAGCTGATCCTGAAGCTATTTTTACTTCAATGACTTCCATTAGATCATTATAAGCATAATGCTCACCGATAACTTTAACACCTGTCTTTTCCTGATATTTTTCCAATACAGGTACCATAAGACCTTCCCAGCTTTTTTCTCCAACGCCGGGAGCCAGCCAACGAATTTATTTTGGCTTTTCCGGTTCATTTGGCGCTTCACTGGAGGCTACCGGTGTTGCTGATGGCGAATTCTGAGATACAGATGGTTTTGTTGTACCACAGCCGGCTAAAGAACCTGCAATCATTGCCGCGGCAATTTGTAAAGACAACGTTTTTTTCATGTTCTCACCTTTCTCTTTATAGATTTTATTATGTCAGCCTTCGCTGCAATAATCCTATAGGTCCCTATTTGGTAAGCTTATTGACTAAATCCTCAAGAAGATGATCCCGTTTTATATAATAGACGTACTTTATTAAGTGCCTGCTTTTATCAAACGCGTATCGATCATCATATTCCGGGATCGGACTATGCTCCAGCCTATCTTCCATAAAGTCCCCTTCTAAAAGCCAGGCAACAGCAGCCACATCCCATATAACCCTGCTCCATGTAGTTAATCCGCTTTCTCTTCCTGCCTCGGCTGTCCGATCAACCAGATAGTCACAGAGTTTGTTTTTTCCACGAAGCCAGAAGTCAAGCTCCGGTCCGCTAATGGTAAATCCTGATACGACCCCGCGGCATGGAAGAAGCACCAGCGGCACTTCGCATCCAAAAACAACGCGTGCTCCCGCAATATCCTGATACAAATTGAATTCACGATTATGAGGCCACTCAAAGGAATGGCCTCCCAGCCAGACAATGACTATCCTATCCTTAATGTGAGGATTCAAAAGTAAAGCGGAAGCAACATTTGTAATGGCGCCGATGGCTATGACATACAACGGCCGCTCTTGACTGTAATTCATTGCCCGTGAGGCCAGATCTTTGGCGGCATCCGAAATTACAGGCTCTTTCTCTGAGGCTAAAAAAGCTTCAGAGCCACGGTAGACAATATTGGATAAATCATTTCGACCCATTAAATCAAGGATATTTAATATTTCTGTATAGCTTTTTTCCATTCCATCGGCGGGGCTGGAGGACTTGTTATTATGAAATGGTGCGGCGTAGATTGCCTTAAGATTTAACTTATCATCGGATTTTATGAGATAGGCAATTGCATACTGGTCATCGACCTCATTAAAAGTATCGGTATCAAGTACCACATCAATATTTTCTGTTGGTTTGTTCAGGCGTTTCAGAAGGCTTAGGTTAATCGTTTGGTTAGTTTCTTTATCACCCATTTTTTGGCACCCCCACTTATTTTTTTCAGCAATACAGGTAAATCGTTTTATCTAAAGATTAAAAAATATAGAGTGTAGTCCCCTCTTGCTCCTATGGTATTATAAAACCCTAACCCTGTCAATACATAAATTTTCGAGATAAACTTGATACTTAAAAAAATGAGTGATATAATGACGAAGATGATTAACCGTTTTATCTAAATCTCTAATTTAAAAGGGGGTGTTCTTTTGAGGGCAACAATTCAAGATGTAGCCAAAAAGGTCGGTCTTTCCACAACAACGGTTTCGCTGGTGCTTAATAATAAACCTAACAGAATATCGGAAGCGGCCAAGAAGGAAATACTGAAAGCGGCACGCGAGTTGAACTATCGTCCTAGCCACATCGCCGTTAGTATGGTGACAAAAGAAACCCATACAATAGGACTCGTACTCCCGGATATAAGCAACCTATACTTTTCCGAACTGGCAAAGGTCATTGAAGAGGAATCCTATAAATATGGCTACAATGTTCTCTACAGCAACACTCAGGATTCGGCGAAACGGGATCTTGAATACCTGAATATCTTTTTAGACAGAAACGCTGATGCCATCATCATGGCAGCATCCAATTCCTTTAATGAAGAGGATAAGGATAAGTTTTTGGAGGCAGTTGGCAGTTGCAGTGTTCCTATCATAATGGTTGACCGTGTTTTCAATGAGCCCGGCATCACTTCGGTGGTACTGGATCAGCAATTAGGCGGTTACCTTGCCACAAAGTATCTGCTGGGGCTTGGCCACTTGAGGATCGGGTGTGTATCGGGACCTCCGAATATTCCCGGTGCCGTATCCAGACTCCAGGGTTATAAACAGGCCCTTGACGAGGCCCATATACCTTTTGAACCTGATTTGGTTTACACGGGAGACTTTCACGTTGAAAGCGGCAGCCGCGCGCTTCCTTACCTTCTAGGACAGAATGTTACGGCGATTTTTGCATGCAATGACATGATGGCTTTGGGCATTTACCGGGAAAGCAGGCATTATCATTTACGGATACCCAATGATCTATCGGTGATAGGCTTTGACGATATTTTTCTGTCTGATTTTCTGGATCCTCCACTAACCACTGTAGCCCAGCCTATCGCGGATATCGGAAAGGAATGCGTCCGACAGGTAATGGCTATTCTGAACAAGGAGTCCGACCCTGGACAAACCTTTGTATTCAAACCTGTTTTAAAGGTTCGTGGAAGTTGCAAACCTTGCTCTTAATTATGCTATACAAGGAGAATACTTGATGCGAATACTTAACTTTGGCTCTCTGAATATTGATCACGTTTATCATGTACATCATTTTGTAAGACCGGGTGAGACTCTTTCTGCCGACAATCTGGAGTACTTTTGCGGCGGAAAGGGACTGAACCAATCCATCGCATTGTCCAAAGCAGGTGCCGAGGTGTACCATGCAGGTAAAATAGGACGTGATGGGTTACAATTAAAGGCCACTTTGGAGGAAAACAAGGTAAACACCCATTACCTCGAGCAGACCGATGTGGTTAACGGTCATGCACTCATACAGGTGAACCGTGAGGGAGAGAATTCAATTATCATCTATGGAGGCTCAAACAGAACAATCTCTGAGGATTATGTCGACAGAGTATTGAGCGATTTTTCTGAAGGGGATCTTGTTCTCCTTCAGAATGAGATAAGCTGCATCTCCTATATCGCAAGAAAATGCTCTGAAATGGGAATCAAAGTTGCCTTTAATCCTTCCCCCATGGAAAAAGATTTACTGGATAAATTCCCATTTCACCTCGTATCTATTCTTCTGATTAATGAAATTGAAGGGCAAGAGCTTACAGGAAAAAATACCTTACAGGAGATACTGGATGCATTGATGGAAAGATATCCGAACACTTCGGTTATCCTGACCCTGGGTAGCCGCGGGGTTGTTTACCGTGACTTAAACCATACCTACTATCATGGTACTTACGATGTTGCGGTTACAGACACGACAGCAGCCGGTGACACATTTACAGGCTTTTTTCTGGCATGCCTCGCCAGAGGAACCAATATTCCGGAATGCCTTGAAAAAGCCTCGGCAGCGTCATCTTTGGCAGTATCCAAAAGAGGTGCTTCCGCATCAATCCCCACCATGGATGAGGTCAACAGGATGCTGGAAGAATTGAGATACCGCGAATTTGCCGATGGGTCTTCACTCTCCCTATCGTTTGAATAAGGTTCCAGCATTAAACTCTGCCTAATCTCGCTATGGCGTCTTCTTCTGCCTTCAACTTCTCAGGATTTTCTCCATTGGCTTGCCTTTTCGTTTGTCTTAAAAATCCTCCACTTTACATTCCGACTACTGCCTGCTTCCGGTGACCGAGTCCTAGTATTCTTTCTTATTCATGAAGGATAGGCTCCACAGGTAGGACCCTATGAAAATTGTGATTGCAACCAGCAGACTTATGGCCAATAGGACACCACCCGATACTTGATTCAATTTTTCAATCCATACACTCATCTCTATATCCGTGTTTTTTAGCAATTTGCTTCCGACTAGTCCGACAGCAGTAATTCCACCGCAGAGTATTATTGTAACGATACGGCTTTTTTCTACCCCAAACTTCAACTGGAATGAGATCATAACTGAGCATATTACAATTAAAACTGGAATATATATTGCCGCCTTAAGCAATTCACTACCAATATCTATTGGAATTCCCCTAGAGATATTTGCAATCAGGTAAATCACAACAGATAATGCCCAACCACACAATCCACCTAGAAAGCAGAAGATATACTTCTCTTTTACATAGTCGCTACGCTTTATGGGCAATGTCATTAGGAAGGGATAGCAGTTGTCTGCTTCGTCAAAGCTTATGGTGCCTATAGTAAAAACAACGACTATAAGCGACATATATCCAATGATAAAAGTACCTTCCATGGTAAATCCCATAAATAAGGCAACCACTAGAAAGAGGATGAGTGTTTGCTTTCTCTGTAAGAGCAGACGAATATCCTTTACAAATAATCCAGCCATTAACTTTTTCCTCCTGTCAGCATCAGGATAAGCTCATCGATCCCGCCATTTTCCACTACAATACCCGGATAATTCTCCGTATAGTACTGTTTTTCATTGGTAAAGCATGCATATCCGTAGCTTTCTGTTCTGGTCGATAGCAGATAGGATTTATCCAGCCTCTTATACAGCTTCTCATCCACCTTCAGAATCGCATACTTCGCCAGAATCCTGTCGGTATCCTCATGTAAGATAATCTTTCCGTTATGAATCAGGTAAATATCATCACATAACCCTTCAAGATCGGAAGAAATATGTGAGGTAATCAGGATGGAGCGCTCTTCATCTTCTGAGAGATATCTGCGCATCATGTCCAGAATTTCGTTTCGCGCCTCCACATCCAAACCTGCCGTCGGCTCGTCCATAATAAGCAGCTTTGCCTTATGACTTAATGCAACCAGAACGCGTACTTTAGCTTTCATACCGGTTGAAAAATCTTTCAAACATTTATCAAACGGAATTTTAAAGACCCTACAGTCTTTTCTGAATTTTTCTGAATCAAAGTTGCGATACATTCTCTTCAGAATTTGTAGGATATCTTCCACATTAAGATAGTTACTGAATCCCGAGTCTGAAAGAGCGACACCAATTTGTTCCTTCTCTTTCTCACTTAGACTGCTTGCTTCCTTTCCCAAAACAGTAATACTGCCTGCATCCGCTTTAGTAAGCCCTAAAATGAGTTTAATGGTGGTGCTTTTACCAGCGCCATTTTTCCCAACAAGACCAGTAACTCTGCCTTTTGGAATTTCCATAGATATATTCAGGCTGAAATCTCGGTATTTCTTTACAAGATTTTTCGCTGAAACCATAGTTAATCCTCCAATATAATATCAACGATTTCTCTGATTTCCTCATTGCTCATTCCTATTGTTTTGGCCTTCTCAACAGCTTTGAAAAAATCATCCTCCACAGCCTTTTTCCTTGCTTCAACAGCAAGCTGCTTGTCAGCAGCGGCAACAAAGGTCCCTTTTCCATGCACTGTGATGACAAAACCTTCTTCTTCAAGGCAATCGTAGGCTTTTTTCACAGTCAGCGCACTGATCTTCAATTCTCCTGAAAGCGCTCTAACAGAGGGAAGTGCCTCATTGGTACCAAGGCTTCCGGCGATGATTTCATTCTTAATCTGTTCCATTAGTTGTTCATAAATAGGTGTCATAGAAGAGTTGTTAAGTATAATATGCATATCGTAACTCCCTTTCTACAAACAGTATATAACAGCATATAACAGTATGTCAACTGTTATATGCTGTTTATTATAAATTTCTCTTTATCTGAAGAAACTGAAATAAAAAGGACATTACATGATTAACCTGAAGTCTGGTATGTATAAACATACCCTAAAGTCTGTGAATACATAGCCTATTTCCAAAGTAATTGAATACGAAAAAAGCAAGCCCACAAGCTGAAAACGCCTATGGGCTCGCTGCTGTTAAAAGTCTTGTTTTGTTGCTACTCCCCTAACAGGTTATACAGCACCTGCGCCATTTGGGCGCGGGTGGACCTACCCGTTGGGTCGAGCTTGCCGCCGCTGCCTGCGATGGTACCGGATTTCGCCAGTGCAGTCATGGCCTCGGTCGCCCAAGGCTCCACTTCGCCGCTGTCTGTGAAATCTGCAAGAGTCTTGCCGCTGTCACCTTCGGGTAGCTTGCCAAGAGATTTCAGTGCGTTGTATAGCATGGTGAACATCTCCTGACGAGTGATGGCCTGTTCGGGGGCAAACTTATTCCCGCCCACGCCGCTTGTGATGCCGAGGCGCTTGGCTGCTGCCAGGTAACCGGTGTAATAGGTGTTGCCCGCATCGGAGAAGTTGTTCGCAGTGTTTTCATCGGGTGCCATGTTGTAGGCCCGCATCAATAGTGTGATGAACTGGCCTCTTGTTAGCGTCGCATCGGGGCTGAAGGTCGTTGCTGTGGTGCCGCTGGTGATGCCCCGGGCGGCCAGAAAGGTCACTGCATCGGCATACCAGGCTGAATCGGTCACATCCGTGAAATTAATCCTGTTGTAGCCTATGGCATACTTGGAGAAGTGGTCAGTGGTGAAGACCACTGTTCCGGTTGCAGCATCATAGCGTCCATTTGTAACAATCTCAAGATTACCACTGGCGTTAATGAAGCTGATGATGACTGCGTTGGGGTCTTCACCTTCACCGAGCTGGTACGGAACCGCTACAGTAACATTTCCTCCAAATTGAGAAATGGTATTGCCACCGCTAGTAACGCTGAATTCATAAACTGGGCGGTTACCTATAAGGGCCTGTACTGCCGCAGGAAGGTTCGCTGTATCCACCCTGGAAGCGGAGAACTTCACATCTCCTGCCGCTGCTCCTGCTATGGTAATAAGAGCCGCCCCATCAAAGGTCAGGTTAGCCACAGGACTGGAGATTGTCATGTCTTGCAAACTGCCACTTGCAATGGCTGTCATGGCAGCCTGTGGCACCGTCGTTTCCACAGAGGTTGCATTAGCCGGTGCATTAACTTTAATTTCAACCCTGGGTGCATCGCCAGACTTGGCGGCCGCTTCCTTGGCCTGCTTCAAAGCGCTGTCAACCTGAGCAGCTGGAACAGAAGCCGCAGCTTTGCCATCCGCACCCGTAGTTGTGGTCACCGTCGTGGTGGCCGTAGAACCGGAGACAGATGGAGGGGTGGCAGGTGGTGTGGTTGTGCTGCCGCCGGAGGAAGAATCGCCGCCGCTATCATCCCCGCCTGTATAAGTCCAGTGGGCATAGATGGTAGTATTGGCATTAAACACAGTGCTTGTGGTAACTTGTGTGCCGCCGCTTGCCGCTGTATACCAGCCGTCAAAACGGTAGTTGCCAGAGCGTGTCGGAATAGAAAGAACAGATAACTTACCGTCTGCACCGGTGGTTAGAGTACCGGGGTAGAGAGCATTGCCACCATTTGTGTTAAAGGAAATGGTATAGATTTTCGCACCCTCCGGCTGTATCCGCACATATTTGCTGGCGGTGAATGTCAATGCGTCCGGGCTTGTGACTTCTACAGCCGAGTCTGCGTTTTCGCCGGCGAATACCCGATGCGCATAAGCGCCGCCGAAGGAAGGCTCCGTATTGAAGGCAAAGTGACCGGATGCTCCCTGCGTCTGGGCGGTGATAACGTCGCCGTTAATTACGATGCTGCCGCCGGACAAACCCTTGGAATCGTATGAAGTCAGGTTCAGACTGCCCCTTTCGATGGTGAGCACGCCATATGTTTTCAAGCAGCAGGCCATGCCCAGATCTCCATATTCCATCACAATCAGGCTGCCACCAATGTCTATTGTCAGATTTTCAACCCCAAAAATGCCTATGCTAGAGTCATACACAGTCAGACTGCCCTCGCCTGTGAGAGAAAGTGATTTTTCGCTGTTGATTCCAATTCCCACACTGTAGTCTTCCCTATTCGCCGGGTTGCTTGGCGCTGTGCCTATCTGGTTCTGACCCACAAGCTTGACGTTTAGGTCATCGACCGTATATATGGCAATCGCTTCAGATAGGGAGGAAGTGATGACTGCGTTATTCAGGGTCAGCGTCTTGGTAGTCGGGTCGTAACTTACGCCACCGCTGATGCCCTGCCCAGTGATGCTGTCCTTGTTGGTGTCGTTAACGGAGACACCCAGCACTTTAAGATATGGGATTACTTCATAAACGGCCTTGACCTCCACAGCCGCCGCAGGCATAATGAATTTCCATGACCATGCCATCCCATCGTATATAATGTTTGCGTTGCCGCTTGTGCAAATCCATTCCTTAAATTGCTGGCCCGCAGGCGCGGTGTTTGCCGTAAGGGTAATAGTATCACCCGCCGCTGCTGTGGCTGGGCTGGCTGTGCCATTTGTTACGGTTATGGTGTAGGTGATGGGGCCGCCGCTCCTTTGTAGCTTGATATCCTGTCCGGTTTTGTCCGCTCTTCCCATCTGAACTATGATGTAATCTTCCTCCCGTTCTTCGTAGCCTTCGGCTTTGGCCTTAACTACATAATTCGCATAAGAAGATACACCGTCAAAGGTATAATTTCCGGAAGCGTCTGCTACTATTGTATCGTCCAGCTTCCAATCATCATTTCCTGTTGTCAGATCCGTATATTGTAAATATAAGTCCACGGTAGCGCCTGGAATCCCATGGCCGGTCTCCTCATCTTTGACA
>JAEZAD010000191.1 GCA_023430565.1 Verrucomicrobiota bacterium | reverse complement strand
GGTCACGCCCTTCACCACCGCATGCACGATATAGTCCGACCCATTTACGAGCGCCGAAAACTCCGGCGGCACCACGGTCGTAGCCCGCCCGACGCTCGACATCGCGACCCACGCGAAGAACCCCAAGGAGAGCCAGCCACGCAGGCAGCCGAAGCGGACAAAACGCATCCCGCGAAAAATGCCCTTCGCGCCGCTCACATCAACCAAATCGTCGACAAAAATCTGCAAATAAGCGCGGCTGGTCAGGGCACATCAAAAATCTCCACGAGCGCCACCCCCGTCGTCCCCGCCGCGCCCGATACGTGCACCGTATAAACCCCCGGTTCGAGCGTCACTAACATCGCCGAATCCTTGCTCGAATCCGACGAAATCGCTCCCGCGCCGGTGGCGGTGAACACGCTCTTCATCTCCGCCGATCCGCCCCAATCGTCGTTCTCCCCCACCAAAGTCGACGTGCCGCCGGCCATCCGATACAGCTTCAACTGCGGATCGCTCAGCACACCCGAAACCCCATCCCGCGACGCCAGTGTCGGCCCCAAGCCACGAATCAAAACCCGTTTCGATCCGCTGCCTTCCAACACCAGCCCTGCGATCAACGTAGCATCTCCCGCGCCCGCCACCGTCCGCGTCGACAACGCCACCAACCGGCTGCTGCCACCCTGATCCGCATCATACGCCTCCACCAGCGCCACGCCCGCCGGTCCGCTCGACGTCACGTGCGCCGTATAAACCCCGCCGCCCAGAGTCTGCAGCAACGCTGCATCCTTCGAATTCGCCGCGACCGCCGTCGCGCCCAACCTACTCCTCGCCTGCAAAATCTCCGCGCCGTTTACCCAATCGTTATTCTCCGCCTGCTGCGTCCACGATCCACCGGACAGCCGATAAACTTTCAACTGCGGATCCGTCAAAGCCGTCGGCACGCTCCCCGCGATCCCCGGCCCCACTCCCTGCACCAGCACCTGCTTGTTCCCCTGCAACACAAACCCCATGATCAACGTCTGATCCCCACTCCCCGCCGCCGCCCGCGCCGCCAGGGCGACAAGCCGCGTGCCTGTTTGCCCGTTGTTTACCGGTGGCGGTTCCGGCTCCGGAGTTCCCCCCGGCACCTGCGTCGCAGCATCTCCGAACAAAATCGGCGTAGCGCTTCCTGCCGGCGTCAGCGTCACTGCCATCGTGGCGGCGTCCGCACGAACCGTCATCATCAGCTGCCCGCCCGAAACCGTGCTCATGGTCACCTGTCCACCGCTTCCTATCACTCCACTCGCGGCATCCAACCGTCCCGGAATCGAAACAACGATCAACGCCTGCCCGCTGGGCGCCACGATTGCATAACTCGAGCCAGTCGATCCGACCGCAGCGGCAGAATAGAAGCCACTCGGCGCCGCACCTCCGCCTTCGTCGATGCTCCCGGTAAACGACTCCTCCAGGCCAGAGATTTGTCCGGTCACAGCTCCGTCGGCAATCGTTCCCGAAAGCGCAAACGCAACCGCCGCGCGAGAGCTGCTGCTTTCTCCTGCGTCCGAACTCATCGCTCGCACGAGCCTACTACCAGCCACGTTTTCCGAGAGCGACGTTCCAGTTGTCGTAAATAATCCCCCCTCAGAAATCGTCAGATTCGTCACGATCGCGGTCTTTCGCTCCTTCAAGAACGCTATAAAAACAGCGCGTCGGTTCTCCTCAACACGCAACGCCCAATTCCCTCGTCCGCCGGCCAATACCCCAAAGTAAGCCCCGGCTAGCGATTGCGCAGGGAGGACCGTCAGTGCGCCATTGGTGAATGCAAAAGTATAATTATCGTCGCTACCACCGCTTAACCTGATCGGATATGTTCCAGGATCGCTAGCGATGGTTGCGGTCGTCGCCATTGCTGGCACCTGATCGATCGCCGCGGCTGTATCTCCATTGACGAACCCTGAATAGAGCAATGTGAGGGTCGGATTCTCCTGCCCCTGCTTCCGCGTCTTGTTCTCGGCTGCGACACTCAGTTCTGCTTTATTTACGGTGATCGTAGTCGTGATTGTTTTGCTGGAAAAAGACTCCTCGTCCGTGGGAGTGAACGTGACGTTTAAGGCTTGTGCTCCTGCGGACAAAATCGTGTCGGCGGGGGGGGTGTAGCTAAAAGTCCCCTCCACCCCCGCATCCGCGTTGAGCTTATCACGCGTCAACGCCTGTCCATAGTTTATCGAAGTCGGCGTTTTCCACCTGACGCCAGGATCCCCCAAGCCTACTGTAAGCACGCCTCGCCGAACCCCATGAAGGCTGACCTCGGTGAGGTATATGTTTCTACTTTCATCCATAGCAAGGGCGGTAGGGCCGGCGAACCGAGCCTTATCTGCCGGACCGTTTACAATGCTATAGATTGCTGGATCGCCCGCTAGAGTGCTCACCGTTCCGTCGGGTAGCACCCGTCGTAGAAGCGGTCCATCCGCGACAATCAGGCTGTTATCCCGGTCGACGACTATATCCTGGATATACCTGAATCTCGCCTCGGCACTGCCGTCATTCGTGCCCAATACCCAGAACCCTCGCGATCCAGCAAGCACCGTCACATCTCCCTCTGGTGTCACCTTGCGTATGCGATACGTCTCGCCGAGATAAATATTCCCCTCCTTGTCCACCGCCGCGACGGTTGGAACATCGAGCCACGCGTCCGCCCCTCTACCGTCTTTCACTCCGAGCGTGTCGCTTCCTGCGAGTAGCGTGATCTCGCCCCCGCTTGAGCGCTTAAACAAACGATCGACCGTAACCAGAAAAATGTTCCCTGACCCATCCACAGCAAAATCCCGCAGTCCCCCTACTCCTGGTGTTGGAATCGTCGAAACCACGCCTTCCGGTGAAATCATACGTATCCGTTGCCTTTTCCAATCGAAAACATATAGGTTCCCCAACCCGTCTAACTTGAGATGACGAGGCTGATCGAAACGAGCCGTGAGCCGGTGGCCATCGACATCTCCCGGCGTTCCCGCCCGCCCCGCGAAGGTGCTCACCTCTCCTTCAGGGGTGATCTTCCGTATGGTGTGGTTACCTGAATCGGCAACGAATACTGTGCCCGACGCGACAACCGCTACGCCCTGCGGCCACATGAATCTGGCTCGACTACCATTTCCGTCCGCAACACCCCACAAGCCAGGACGCCCGGCCACGGTTTGAACAAGCCGGCTACTCAGCTGCAACTTACGGATGCTTCGGTTTCCCAGGTCGGCGATGATTATGCTGCCATCCTTCCGCACGGCAACCCCCCAAGGTTCGTAGAATCTAGCCTCGTCGCCGATTGCGTCTACAAAGCCATCCCCCCACGGAAAACCGGCAAGCGTGGTCACATTATTTTCGGCATCGATCTTTCTGATCACGCCATAACGGTCTACGATATATAGATTATCACTCGGATCGATCGCCATGCCCATAATCTCTATAAAACCTGCATTCGTTCCATTCCCATCGATATTTTCGTGCCTGTATTGGGCGCCCGCAATCGTGCTTACCACACGGTCAGGACTGAGCTTTCGGATTGCAGTCCATGAAGCCACAATCAAATTGCCCTTGCTGTCGAATACGAGGCCTCTAACTCCGTCAAACCTGGCCTCCGCCACAGGCCCGTCGACATGGCTATAGGTGCCAAATTCCCCCGCGATAGTAGTTACTTTCCCTGTTGGTGAGATCTTGCGAATGACTGAGTTATGTCCTGCTAGAATGTTGCCTTCTGCGTCCAGAGCCAACGCGCCCAGTTCACTCCCGAAACGCGCTTCCACCCCTTGTCCGTCGGCGGCGCCATACTGTCCTTGCACACCGGCGATGGTCGTGACCACCCCTGCAGTGGTTATGCTTCTAATACAGCCGTCGTCCATCACATGCAGGTTCCCTGATGAATCGCTTACTATTGCGCAGATAAAAGTAAACGTGGCCCCCGCGCCTGCTCCGTCTAAAGAACTTTGCACAGATGAGCCAGCTAGAGTCGAAACATTACCATCCGCATCTATTTTACGGACGCAGGTTACTTCGGCGACATATATGTTGCCCGCGGAATCGGTCGCGACCCCCCTTGGGCTTAGAAACCGCGCTTCTTCAGCACCACCGTCTTTTCGAACGGCGGCCTCACGACCAACCGGCCCAGCCAAATGAGAAAACACATAACGCGGATTCGCTGAGCCGACCGTGACACAGCACGTCGCGAGAATCCATGCGGCAACAAGACGCCCACAAACCACAGACCGAAATTGATGATGCATTGAACGAGCTGGAGGGACGGAAACCAAGCAAACCGCGTGCAATCAGCCTGAAAAACCCGTGACTGAAAAGCATATTCGAGGCGATTGCGTTAGAATTTCTCGCCTATCCGAACCGCAACCGGGCAGCTCGCAATACCGGGCGGTCGCGCCGGAAGCTCACAGCTCGAGCCGCACCTCCTTCTCGCTACGTCACAACACCGCATTATCAATCACCCGCACCTCATCCACCCACGCCGCGATCGCCAGCATCGACTTCCCCTGCACCACCTCTCGCATCGGCTCCATCGTTTCGCGGTCCACCACACAAATATATATAACCCGCACCCGCCGTCGCTCGCCCAGAATGTGCGTCGCCTCCGCCACGATCCGGTCCGGACTACGCACCCCCGCCGCCGCCATTTCCTGTGCGCGCTTCAGCGCCGTCGGAATCGCCAGCGCCTCCTGCCGCATGTTCGACGTGAACTCCGCGTTCCGCACGCCCGCCGCCAGCCCATCCGCCTCCCGCACCGTCGGCACCACCACGATCTCCACCCCATAACTCAGATCCGCCGCCATCTTCTTCACCACCGCCGCCCGCTGCACCGACTTCTGTCCGAAAAACGCCACGTCCGGCTGCACGATGTTGAACAACTTCGCCATGAACGTTGTCACCCCCCGGAAATGCGTCGGCCGCGACGGCCCGCACAACAACCGGCTCGTCACCTCCTCCGTCACATAGGTCGAAAAACCTCGCGGATAAATCTCCTCCGCACCCGGCGCGAACACCACGCTCGCCCCGCACCGCTCACACAACGCCACATCCGCTTCAAAGCTTCGCGGATAATTCGCCGTCAGCTCGTTCGGCCCGAATTGCAGCGGGTTCACGAACACCGACACCACCACGACGTCCGCCCGCTCCTTCGCCGCGCGGATCAGCGCCTCCTGCCCCGCGTGCAGCGCCCCCTGCGTCGCCACCAGCGCGATCGTTTTCTTCTCCGTTTTCCACTGCGCGGCCAACGACCGCATTTGCGCGACACTTGCGAGGGTTTCCATGGGGTGCATCGCGTTCGGCGAACGCGGGCTTGAACAAACGTCCGCCGCTCCGTTTGTTCAAGTTTTTG
>JAEZAD010000119.1 GCA_023430565.1 Verrucomicrobiota bacterium | reverse complement strand
TGGTGATGCTCGGTTGCGAGGCGTTCTTCTTAAAATCCTGGTAGCCGAGGTCGGCGGAGAGGCGAAAGGCGTCGGTGCGGAAATCGAGGCCGAGGGCGGCGAGGCCGAGCGAGGAGTTTTCGCCGTCAACGGCGGTGTCGCCATCGCGGTGGGCGAGAATGAGGCGGGCACCGGCGCGGTTGTTGGAGAAGCGGCGGGCGACCTCGGCGGAGGCGAGGTATTGTCCGCCGGATTGGACGCCGGTGGTGAGCTGGGTGAGCGGCGTGTTGGGCGCGCGCTTGGGCATCACGTTGACGGCGCCGCCGAGGCCGCTGCCGCCGGGGGCGGCGCCGTTGAGGAAGGCGTTGGCTCCGCGGAGGACTTCGACGCGCTCAACGAGTTCGGCGGCGAGGTATTGGCGCGGGAGGAGGCCGTAGAGGCCGTTGTAGGCCATGTCGTCGGAGTAGATGGGCAGGCCGCGGACGAGGTAGAGTTGTTGAAAGTTGCCGAAGCCGCGGGCGACGCGGACGGCGGGGTCGTTGAGAAGAACGTCGCCGATGCTGGCGGCCTGCTGGTTTTCGATGAGTTCGCGCGTGTAGGCGGTGAAGTTGAATGGCGTGCCCATGTAGTCCTGCGAGCCGAAGAGGCCGATGCGGCCGCCGGTGGCGACCTGGTCGCCGGCGTAGGCTTCGGAGAGGCCGGCGGCGGAGGCGTCGGCGGAGGCCGTGATATTGAGCAGCGGGAGCTCGGTTGCGGGCTCGTCGGCGGTTTGGGCGGCGAGCGACGCCGAGAGAAGGGTCAGGACCGCGAGAGAGGCGCGGAGGTGAAGAGGACTATTGTTCATGCGCGAAAGAGAGCGCAGGGGCGGGCGCGGAAGAGCGGGCGGTGGCGGCGCGGCGGCGAAGCAGCCAGATGCTGAAGCCGGTGACGCCGAGGATGCCGGGGGTGAGGCCGGCGAGGGACCAGAGGATTTTGACGGTGAGGCCGGCGAAGTTGCCGAAGTGGAGGGCCTCGAAAGTGTCGGCGACGCGAGTCCACCAACCGGCGGTGCGAAGGTCGGTCGTGGCGGTGTGGGCGCCGGTGTTCGGATCGTAGGCGATCGTGCTGCCGAAGGCGTTGGTCAGGAAGAAGCGCGGTTCGACGGCGCCCCAGAGAATCACGCCGGGAGCGGCGGGAACGCTGGGAAGTGAGATGAAGTTGGCGCGGAAGCCGGGGAGGCGCGAGGCGGAGTCGGAGACCAGCGCGTCGAGCGAAAGTGTATCCGGATATAGGCGACGTTCGAGGACGGGTTGTTCGAATTCGGGCTTGGTGACGTGCTCAACGGTGTGGGTGAGATTCCAGTAGGCGCCGGTGAAGCCGAAGATGAGGTTGAAACCGACGGAGCAGATGCCGGTGAACTTATGCGTATCCGAGAACAGGATGCGGGCGCCGCGGCCCCAGCGGAACGTAAAGAGGTGTTTCCAGAATTCGCGGTAGAGGTAGACGCCAGAGAGACCGAGCAGGAGGAGGAGGACGCCGAAGAGGCCGGAGATGGCGAGGCCGATATCGCCGGCGAAGAATTGCTGGTGGAGTTCGAGCATCCAGCCGCGGAGCGCTTCGTTGTAGGCGTGCGGCTGGGTGAGGACGCGGCCGGTGAACGGATCGAGGGTGGCGGTGAGCCAGACGTTGGTGTTGCGACGGATGAGGTAGAGGTTGTCGGCGTAATGCGGACGCTCCTGCTGCACGTGCCAGCCGGTGACTTCGTAATCGGGGAGCTGGCGTTCGGCGTGGCGGAGGAGCGTGTCGAGCGGGAGACGGCCGGCGTCGGTCGGGGTGACCGCATATTTATTGGGCCAGAGCAGGGCGGAGAGTTCCTCGTGAAACACCAGGACACTGCCGGTGAGACCGATCACCAGAAGTGCGAGACCGGCGACGAGGCCGAGCCAGGAGTGGAGTTGCCAGAGACGTTTGCGCACGGTGTTTTTCGCGGTTTCTCTCGGGGGGCGGCCCGGCCACTCGCTCACGCTCGTAGCCACGAGTTGTTACATTTCGGCCCAGGTGCGGAGGAGGTTGTGGTAGACGCCGGTGAGCTGGACGACGGAGGGGTGGTCGGGCTTTTCGGCGCCGAGGCGTTGGATCGCGACGTCCATTTCGAAGAGCATGGAGCGGTGGCCGTCGTTGCGGATCATCGATTGAAGCCAGAAGAAGGAGCAGAGCCGCGTGCCGCGGGTGACGGGCGTGACGGAGTGGAGGCTTGTCGACGGGTAGAGGATCATGTGGCCGGCGGGGAGTTTCACGGATTTGGAGCCGTAGGTGTCCTCGACGATGAGCTCGCCGCCGTCGTATTCGTCGGGGTTGGCGAAGAAGAGCGTGCAGGAGAGGTCCGTGCGAATGCGGTGGCCGGTGCCGGGGACGATGCGGATGGAGCCGTCGACGTGCGTGCCGAAGGTTTGTCCGCCGGAGTAGCGGTTGAACATCGGGGGGAGGATGTGCAGCGGCAGCGCGGCGGACAGGAAGAGCGGGTTCGCGCTGAGGGCGCGGAGGATGGTGGCGCCGACCTGTTTCGCAACGGGGTGGTCGGTCGCGAGCTGCTGGTTGTCTTTGACGCGTGCGCCTTGGTGACCGGCGGTCGCCTTGCCGTCGATCCACTCGGCGGAGTCGAGCAAGGCGCGGGATTCGGCGACTTGGGCGGGGGAGAGGACGTGGGGGATGGCGAGGAGCACGGCGAGCCGAGTTGAGAGATGAGGGTTGAGAGGACGCAGATCGTTCTCGTTCTTCGTTCTCTTTCTCTTTCTCGAAATGCTCAGGCGGAGAGAACGATTACGAGAACGAGAACGATTTTTCAGAAGCGGAGGTCGGCGCTGAGGGTATAGGTGCGGGGGTCGCCGAAGTAGGCGCGGTTGGAGTTGTTGTTGATCGCGCGGGCGTAGTGCTCGTCGGTGATGTTCGTGATGTTGAGGCGGACGCCGAAATTTTTGGTGACGTCGTAGGAGAGGACGGCGTTGACGATCCAGTGGGAGGGGAGTTCGGCGGCGTTGGTGTTATTGAGCGAGACGCGCGAGGTGCCGGTGTATTGGGTGCCGCCGCCGATCGTGAGGCCGAAGGGGAGGCGGTAGGTGGTCCAGAGATTGCCGGACCAGGTGGGCGTCCAGTTCAGCTCGGAGCCGTTTTGGACGGGGTTGGCGGCGTTGGAGTTTTCGCTGTCGAGGTAGGAGAGGCCGCCGAAGAGTATCCAATTATTGGTGATGCGGCCGGAGACGCCGGCTTCGACGCCCTGAACGGTCTGGTCGCCGTAGAGGGTGGGGACGCCGTTGGTGTCGGTCGCGACGGAGATGTTGGTGCGTTCGCTGCGGAAGATGGCGAGCGAGGTGGTGAGCTTGCGGTTGAAGAGATCCCACTTGGTGCCGAGCTCGGTGTTGTAGGATTCCTGAGGCTTGGCGTTGGGCGAGTTCTGGCCGGTGGTGCCGGGCGTGCCGTTGACGCGGGAGCCGTTGTCGTTGGAGAGGTTGCTGGTGCCGGGCGGCTGCGCGGCGACGCCCCAGGAGATGTAATAGGAGCCGTTACGGGCGGGTTTGAAGACGAGGCCGAGTTTGCCGGTGAAGACGAGGTCGTCGGTGCTGAACGGCGCGTGCGTGTTGGTGGTGCGGTCGAAGATGTCGTAGTCGACCTCGTAGTATTCGAGGCGCGCGCCGCCGGTGGCCTGCCAGCGCTCGCTGAGGCGGATGGTGTCGTAGGCGTAGAGCGCGACGGTATCGATGCGGATGTCGTCGATAAACCGATACGTCGGCGCGAAGCCGGTGATGGGGCGGGCAGGATTGGGGTGATAGGGGTTGGTGCCGACGACGACGGTGGGCTCGATGGGGGCGCCGTTGTTGTTCACGTTGACGGTTTTCGTGCGTTCGCCGACGGTGCCCAAGCCGGTCCAGTCGCGGAGGGTTTCGCCATTTTCGCGGATGAGTTCGACGCCGCCGGCGAAGGAGTGGTCGAACCGGCCAGTGGTGAACTGGGAGGCGATGTTGGTTTGGTTGACGAGGGTTTCGATCTCGCGGGCGAAGGCCTGGCGGTTGGTGGTGACGAGTTCGGTGACGCTGCCGTCGTTCATGTCGGGGCGCAGGTCGAGGGCGCCGAGGACGGTGTAGAGGGCGTCGCGGTCGGTGTTGCTGTAGCGGGAGAAGTTGGTGAGCCGAATCGTCGGGGTGAGGTCGTGCTCGAAGCGGAGGCTGGCGATGTCGATGGTGACGTCGTCGTAGTCGCTGAGCAGGCCGTAGAAGCGGCTGCGGTCGACGGGAAGCGCGGGGCGGTTGGCGGTGGCGGTGCCTTCGAGGGTGCCGGCGAGCGCGCCGTATTCGGGGCGGTCGTGTTGTTCGTCGTGCTGGTAAGTGACGGCGACGCGCGTGGCGGGGCTGAGATTGAGGGCGAGGGACGGCGCGATGCCCCAGGTTTTCTTTTCGGCGACGTCGCGGCCGGCGACGCCGCCGTCCTGCCAGAGGGCGTTGAGGCGGAAGGCGGCGGCGGTGCCGTTGTCGGTGATGACGCGGTTGACGTCGATCGTGGTGCGCTGGCGCTCGATGGAGGCGTATTCGTCGAAGCCGTAGCTGGCGGTGGCGTTGGCGAGGTTTTCCGGCAGGGGAGTTTTGGTGACGAGGTTGAGGTAGCCGGAGGCGGCGCCGCGGCCGTTGTCGCCGGCGGGGCCTTTGACGATTTCGACCTGGTCGAGGTTGTAGATGTCGCGGCCGTAGTTGCCGTTGTCGCGGACGCCATCGATGAAGATGTTGCCGGAGACATCGAAGCCGCGCATGACGAAGCTATTCGCGCCGGAGACGTGTCCACCCTCGCCGGCGAGGAAGGTGATGCCGGGGGTGTTGCCGAGGACATCGGCGAGGGAGGCGGCGCCCTGTTGGTTGAAGACCTCTTTCGGGATGATGGAGATCGTCTGAGGGGTATCGACGAGCGGGGCGGTGAACTTGGGGGAGGCGACCTCGCGTTGCTTTTGGGCCTGGACGGCGAGTTCGGGGAGGATTTCGGCGGTGGCGTCGTCGGCCGGAGCTTCGGCGCCGTGAGCGCTGCTGGCAGCGGCGAAGGCAGCGAGGGCGGTGAGGCCAGGCTGGAGCGTGGAGAAATCCAGTTTGGGAAGGTTGGCGGTGTTCACGGGAGGACGGTGTGAGTGGTGGCCTTTTGGCCCGACGCCGCAGTTGAAGTAGAGACCCGATCTCAAAACAAGCGAAAAATTGAGATGGTATCTCAGTCTCAATAACAATGACGATTTGACCGAGGCGGCGATCGGGGCCTTAACGAGGCATGTCTCGCCTGGATGTTGCGCTCGGTGAACGGAGTTATCCCATCGTCATTGAACGGGATGTGACCTCAGCGGTGCGGCAGAAGGTGGTGGCGCTTCGAGGCACCGGGCGGAAAGTGGCGGTGTTGACAGATGAGACGGTGGCGAAGACGCAGGCGTCGGCGTTGGAGCGGATGTTTGGAGAGGGAGCGCCGGTGTGGGCTGTCGTGCCTGGAGAGGGGGCGAAGTCGCTGAGCGAGTTTGGACGCGTGCTGGATTTTTTGGCGGAGAACCGGGTGGATCGGGGCGGAAGTTTATGGGCGGTGGGCGGGGGAGTGGTGGGGGATTTGGGTGGGTTTGCGGCGGCGGCGTGGCTGCGCGGAATCGATTTATATCAGGTGCCGACGACGTTGCTCGCGATGGTCGACAGTTCGGTGGGCGGGAAGACGGGGATCAATCTGGCGGCGGGGAAGAATCTGGTGGGGGCGTTTCACCAACCGAAGGGGGTGTTCATTGGAACGGATTTGCTGGCGACGCTGCCGGCGCGGGAGTTTGCGGCGGGGGCGGCGGAGATTTTGAAATACGGGCTGCTGGGCGATGGGGCGTTATTCGCGGAGCTGGAGCGGGCGCCGTTGACGTTGAACAGCGCGAATCTCGGGGAAGTGATCCGGCGCTGTTGCGAGATGAAGGCGGCGATCGTGGCGGCGGATGAGCGGGAGCTGGCGAAGGAGGGAGGGCGGGCGCTCTTGAATCTCGGGCATACCTTTGGGCACGCGGTCGAGCAGGTGGCGGGGTATGGCGCCTATTTGCACGGGGAGGCGGTGGCGATCGGACTTTGTGCGGCGGCGCGGTTGTCGCAGAAATTGGGATACATCGGCGGAGCCGAGGTGGCGCGCGTGGAAAACGTGGTGGCGGCGCACGGGCTGCCGGTGAGGTTGCGCGCGCCGCTGGGGATCGAGGCGTTGTTCGCGGCGATGGCGCGGGACAAGAAGGTGCGCGGCGGGGCGTTGCGGTTTGTGGTGTTGAAGCGGCTCGGCGAGGCGGCGACGCAGGACGAGGTGCCGCGTGCGCTGGCGGAGGAGAGCTTTCGGGAGGTGGGAGCGGGGTGAGAAGCTCCAAGGACCAAGATCCAAGCTCCAGGGAGGCTCCAATCGCCAAGCTCCAAAGGGGGGCGGGTTGCGCGGCAAGCGCGCAACCTACGGGACGATGGCGCCGCCGCGAAGTATTCGTGACGTTCGGTGCGTGCTTGGAATTTGAAGCTTCTCTGGCGCTTGGATCTTGGTCCTTGGAGCTTTCCCCGCGTTAGCGGGGTGGGGTTGGGAAATTAGGATTTAAGATTTTGGATTTGTGAGTTCAGATCGGGGCAGCCGCCCCAACCATGTCTGCGATCGACGAAGGAATTGTCCGGGAATATTTCGAACAGAACGGGTTTCTCGTTCGGCAGGCGCGGAAGTATCAGGTGGCCGCGCGGCGGAAGCATGCGGAGGAGGAGATCGATTTGATCGTCTACAATCCGGGGTGGGAGCGGGGGACGCGGAAGCCGGATTTTTTTCTCTTTTCGACGGAGCTGCCGTTCATCCAGCGGGCGGTGGTGTCGGTGAAGCCGTGGCACACGAATGTGTTTTCGCCGGCGATCTTGAAGAGCAGTCCGGAGATTTTTCGGTTTCTGGAGGAGAACGTGTTGAAGGAGGCGACGAAGCTGTTTCCGGCGGGAGCGGGGGCGGAGGGCGAGGGGGAGCTGACGAAGATTCTGGTGCTGCCGAGTCTGCCGACGGCGGAGCCGTTTCGGTCGCAGAGCGTGGAGTTACTGAAGCAGGCCGGCGTCGACGCGATCATCTCGTTTCGGGCGATGCTGCTCGACCTGCTGGAGAAGGTGGAGATCAACCAGAACTATACGAAGAGCGACACGCTGCAGGTGCTGCGGATTTTGAAGAACTACGATCTGGTGAAGGATACGCAGCTTGACCTGCTGACCTCACGCGCGAAGCGGACGTGAGGAAAGCTCCAAGGACCAAGATCCAAGCTCCATTGAAGCTCCAATGGGAGAATCACCAAAACGGCGGCGGGAAAGTTTGGGTTTTGGGAAATTGAGAATTCTCTGGAGCTTGGGGCTGGGAGCTTGGAGCTTTCTGCCGTGATTCATCCGACGGCAATTGTCGAAGAAGGGGCGCAATTGGGAGTCGACTGCGAGATTCAGGCGCATGCGATCGTGACGAAGCATTGTGTGCTGGGAGATCGCGTCGTGGTGCATCCGTTTGCGGTGATCGGGGGCGATCCGCAGTATTTGAAATTCGATCGCGCGACGGCGTCGGGGGTGAGGATCGGCGCGGGCACGGTGATTCGTGAACACGTGACGGTGAACCGGTCGATTTCGGAGGGCGGTCATACGGTGGTGGGGGAAAATTGTTTTTTGATGGCGGCGAGTCACGTAGCGCATGACTGCGTGGTGGGAAGCCAGGTGGTGATGGCGAACGCGGCGTTGCTGGCGGGGCATGTGACGGTGGGGGACTACAGTTTTCTCGGAGGGAATTGCGCGATTCATCAGTTTTGCCGGATTGGCGAAGGCGTGATGGTGGCGGGGCTGGCGGCGATCACGCGCGACGTGGCGCATTTCACGATGGTGGCGGAGCGGGACGACATCGTGGGGTTCAACGCGGTGGGGTTGCGGCGGCGCGGCGTGAGCCGGCCGGCGATCGCGGAGCTGAAGCAGGCGTTTCAGGCGGTGTTTCTTCAGTCGGGAAATATTCGCGGGCTGGCGGCGGCGGCGCTGGCGTCGGGATTGTATACAACGGCGGAGGCGAAGCGTTTTCTGGAGTTTTTCGCGGAAGGGAAGCGGAGCTTCGCGCGGGCGCGGCGGGCGGGCGGTGCGGTGGGCGGACCGGAGGACGGGGCGTGAAGTTGGCGATCACGTGTGGCGATCCGGCGGGCGTGGGGCCGGAGATCATCGAAGGTTGGCTAAGGACGCATGCGGACGAGGCGGCGGATGTGGCGGTGCTGGGTGCGGCGCGGTGGCTTCAGAAATTGAATACGGAGGCGGAGAAGATCGCGGTGGGCGATGAGGGGTTTGAAGCGGAATTGGGGAAGCCGAGCGAGGCGGGGGCGCGAATCGCGTGGACGGCGATGGAGCGGGCGGCGATGGGGTGCGCGGGGGGAGAATTTTCGGGCGTGGTGACGGGGCCGGTGAGCAAGGAGTGGCTGGCGCGGGTGGGTTATCCGTTTCCGGGGCAGACGGAGTTTTTTGCCGATCGGTGGGGCGGGGAGCCGGTGATGGGGTTTTGCGGCGGGAAGCTGCGCGTGGTGCTGGCGACGTGGCATGTGCCGCATCACGAAGTGCCGCGTTTGCTCGGGCCGAATTTGCTGCGAAGAACGATCGCGGCGGCGGCGGAGTTGGCGCGGGCGGACGGCGTGGAGGTGCCGCGGATAGGGGTGTGCGGGTTGAATCCGCATGCGGGGGAAGGCGGGTTGTTGGGGAACGAGGAGAAGGTGTTGTTGAATCCGGCGCTGGAGCAGTTGCGGGCGGATTTTCCGGGTGTCTCGAAATGCGAGCCGGGGGACACGTTGTTCGCGCGGGCGCTGCGCGGAGAGTTCGACGTGATCGTGGCGATGTATCATGACCAGGGATTGGCGCCGCTGAAGGCGGTCGATTTCGACGAGGCGGTGAATGTGACGCTCGGATTGCCGCACGTGCGGACGAGTCCGGATCACGGGACGGCGTTTGGGATTGCGGGGAAGGGCGTGGCGCGCGGGACGAGTTTTGCGAATGCGGTGACGGTGGCGCGGCGGTTGATGGCGCGTCGGGTGGGGAGCGGGTGAGTTGGGAGCGCGGGGGCGGGAGGAGCAGGAGCACGAGCACGATTACGAGCCGGCGCCCGCGGGGGCGCGGGTGACGAAAGGGGCGCGGGGCGGCTTGCGAAGGGGGCGGCGGAGCGGTAGGCAGGCGGGATGAAATTCGTTTCCTGCGCGTTGATTTCATGGGCATTGATTGCGACGGCGTTCACGGCGGAGAAGCCGAGGATCACGTCGCAGGACCAGTTGCCGCGGTTCAGCTATGCGCTGACGGGTGATGTGACGAAGGTGCTGACGGACGAAGCGGCGTATCGGGAGCTGGCGGAAGCGGTGCGGGCGGATTTGGAAAAGCTGCTCAACGACTACGAGATCGCGGATCGGACGACGTTGCAGGACGTGATGAGCACGCTGTTGGCGATCGATCTGGAGGCGGGGCGGTTCGACGCGGCGGTGGAGCGTATCCAAAAAATACGTGCGCTGGAGGAAAAGCCGGCGGTGAAGCTGACGACGGGATTGCTGGCGGAGAGCTATATCGCGGCGCGGCGGAGCGCGGGGTTTGCGGAGGAGCGGACGTTTCGGGCGGCGTTTGCGAAGGCGTATGAGGAAAAGCTGGCGGCGCTGCCGTGGGACGTCGTCGGCGATTTGATCAAGCAGATCAAAGGCAACTCGGAGATCGTGACGGAGGCGCTGGTGCTGGGAAATCTCGCGAGCCAGTTGCAGCCGGGGGTGGACAAGACGGGGGCGGTGAGCGGCGAGGTGGCGCAGATGCTGGTGGCGCAGCGGATGAACGTCGCGCATTTCCTGCCGCTGCGGCCGGAGCGGGTGGAGGCGTTGACGGCGTATGTGAAGGCGAACGAAAAGGTGAAGGACGATATCTGGGCCGCGCGGAGTGTGGATTTATCGGGCGAGGCGGGGTTGACGCCGGTGGTGGTGGCGATTTGGGACAGCGGCGTGGACATGCCGGTGTTTGCGGGGCGGCAGTGGCGGAATGAATCGGAGGAGCCGAATGGGCGCGATGACGACGGGAACGGTTACGTGGACGACGTGCATGGGATTGCCTACGACATCGAGTCGCGGCGGGCGGCGGAGTTATTGTTGCCGTTGAGCGAGGAGCAGCGGGCGGATTATCCGGCGATGCGGAAACTCACGAAAGGGTTGTTGGACGTGCAGGCGGCGATCGATTCGCCAGAGGCGGCGGAGCTGAAGAAGCGAATGGCGGCGCTGCAGCCGGGGGAGGTGAAAGCGTTCATCGAAGGGATCAGTCTTTTTGGGAATTACACGCATGGGACGCACGTGGCGGGGATCGCGGCGGCGGGGAATCCGGCGGTGCGCCTGATGGGCGCGCGGATCACGTTCGATCATCGGATGATTCCGCTGCTGCCGACGCTGGAGCGGGCGGAGCGGGAGGCGAAGGCGATGCGCGAGGTGGTGAATTATTTCCGGCGTCACCGCGTGCGCGTGGTGAACATGAGCTGGGGCGGTTCGCCGCAGGACATCGAGGCGGCGTTCGAGGCGAACGGGGCGGGCGGGACGCCGGAGGAGCGGAAGAAGACGGCGCGGGAGTTTTTCGAGTTGTCGCGGGTGGCGTTGACGGAGGCGATGCGCGAGGCGCCGGAGATCCTGTTCGTTTGCGCGGCGGGCAACAGCGACAACGATGCGGCGTTTGCGGAGTTTATTCCGTCGGGGATCGATCTGCCGAATGTGTTGACGGTGGGGGCGGTGGATCAGGCGGGCGAGGAGACGTCGTTCACGAGTTTCGGGAGCAATGTCGACGTGCATGCGAGTGGATTCGAGGTGGAGAGCACGCTGCCGGGCGGGGAGTTGATGAAGTATTCGGGGACCTCGATGGCGTCGCCGAATGTGGCAAATCTCGCGGCGAAGCTGCTGACGATCGAGCCGTCGCTGCCGGTGGAGGCGGTGATCGAGTTTATCCAGCGCGGCTGTGACAAGGCGGAGGATGGGCGGATGAACCGGATCAATCCGAAGCGGAGCGTGGAGTTGTTGCGGGAGGAGAAGGCGCGGCGGTCGTAGGGGCAGGCGTTTGGAAACCGCGAATGGTCGGGAATTCACACGTATTCAAAGCACCGAAGTCGGGAGGGGAGTTGCAACGGCCGAGGGGGGTGGCCTTACTGCGGGCCTGAGATGATGACCGATGCGACTGCTTCTGTTGTGACGAGTTTGCCGACCTGGCCGGAGGGGGTGCGGGCGGGGAACGAGAATCTGGTGAAACTCACGCCGGCGGCGGGGGCGAAAGTGGCGGCGTTGCAGGAGCGGGAGAAACAAGGGGAATTTCTGCGGATCGCGATCTCCGGAGGCGGTTGTAACGGTTTGAGCTACAAGATGAAGTTCGTGCCGGAGCCGCGGCGGGGGGACATTGTGGTGCGGACGGCGGGGACGGACGTGGTGGTGGACAGCAAGAGCGCTTTGTATTTGAAGGGCACGCACCTCGATTATTCGTCGGCGATGGTGGCGGGCGGGTTCAAGTTTTCGAATCCGAATGCGAAAGCCAGTTGCTCCTGCGGGGAAAGCTTTAGCGTATAAGCGGGAGCCCGAGCTTATCATCGGGAACGCCTTGGCGAATTAGTTGTTGTCATCGCCAGGCTTCCCGGCGAGAACGCCGACGACTCAGACACCTCACATCCGATCTATTTGATGGCTACTTCGTTTCCTTCGGCCGGAGGCGGTTACCGCTCCGGCTCTTCTTATCGCGGTCGAACGGTCGACCCTTACGCGGGCATCCGCCGCAACCATCGCATCAAGGTCCCGCAAGTCCGGGTGATCTCGCCCGAAGGCAAACAACTCGGCGTTTTGGATACGGCGAAAGCCGTGAACCTCGCGCTGGAAGTGGGCCTGGATCTGGTCGAGGTCGCGCCGAATGCCACGCCGCCGGTGTGCCGCATCATGGATTTCGGCAAATACGTTTACGAGGAGCAGAAGAAGCACACGCACTCGAAGGCGACGGCGAGCAAGATCAAGGAGATCGAGTTCAGCGCGCGCATCGCGGAAAACGATTTCTTCACGAAGCTGCGCCATGCGGAGGAATTCCTCGATCACGGCAACAAGGTGAAGCTGCGGCTGAAGTTTCGCGGGCGCGAGATGGCGCACACGGATATCGGCTTCAACGTGATGAAGCGCGCGGTGGTGGAGCTCGCGAGCATGGGGCATCCGGATGCGGATCCGAAGCTGATCGGGCGCAATATTCACGTGATGCTGACGCCGCTGCCGGCGAACAAGCGGAAGCTGAAATTTCATGTGAAGGACGAAGCGGAGGGCGAGGTCGAGGGCGACGAGTCCTCGATCGGACCCAACGGCAGCGCTTGAGGGTGCGGCGGCGATGCGTCCAGCGGCGCCACGCTTGCTCCTCGGCACGACGCTCGCGCTGATCGCAATCCTGCGGTTGACCGCGGCGGAGGCTCCGCCGCGTGCCGCGCCGACGCGACCGGGGGCGGCAAAACCTGCGAGCGCGCCAAATCCGGGCAGTGCCAAACCGGCGGCCTCCGGCGCGGCGAAGTCGTCGGTGGCGACACCGGCGGCGAAGGCGGCGAGTCCGGGGAAGAAGCCGGCCGCGCAAAAGGCGGCGGCGAAGGTTGAGAGGCTCGCGCTTGCGGAGGTGGCGAAGCGGCTGGGGATGACGCTCACGGCGAAGGACGGGCGAAATTTCGTGCTGGCGGACAACGGGCATCGTTTCGAAGTCGAGGCGGACAGCCGCGAGGCGCGGATCGACGGGCTGCGTTTCTTTTTGGGCGACCCGGTGACGCTGCTGAAAGGAAAGCCGCAGGTGAGCCGGACGGATTACGAGACGTGTCTCGTGCCGTTGTTGCGGCCGGCGTTGCTGCAGCAGGTGCCGCGACCGCCGAAGGTGATTGCGATCGATCCGGGGCATGGCGGCGTCGATCAGGGCACACAGAATCCGCGGCTCGGGTTGAAGGAAAAGGTGTTCACGCTCGATGTGGCGCAGCGGTTGAAGCGGTTGCTCGAGTCGCGGGGCTACGAGGTGGTGCTGACGCGCGAGAAGGATGAGAGGGTGGAGCTGCAGAGCCGGGCGATCATCGCGAATCGAGCGGGCGCGGATCTGTTCATCAGCGTGCATTTCAACTCGCTCTTTCCGGATACAAAGACCTCAGGGGCGGAGGTGTTCACGTTTACGCGAGCGGGGCAGCGGTCGGATCAGTCGCGCGGCGCGGGTCAGCCGGACGATACGGAACAGGACGCGGCGCCGGTGAACCGGCACGATGCATGGAGCGTGTTGCTCGGCGATGCGGTGCATCGGGCGACGCTGAAATCGCTGAAGTTGCCGGATCGGGGACAGAAGACGAAACATCTGGGAATGCTGCGCGGGCTGAATTGTCCGGGCGTGCTGGTGGAGTCGGGGTTTTTGTCGAATGACGCGGAAGCGAAACGCATTTCGACGCCCGAGTATCGTCAGCAGATTGCGGCGGCGCTGGCGGACGGGGTGGAGTGGTATGCGAGCGTGGTGCGGACGTTGAACGCGAAGCGGTGAGGGGCGCCGGCGCCGGACGGAAGGCGGAAAGCTTATCCGGGTTTGTCCGGGCAGGCTGCTTTACGCTCGGGCGGATTCTGTTCTAACTGCGCGCATGGCTAAACGGATGTTGCTGTGGGTGGCGCTCGTGGCGGTGAGCGGCGTGGCGCAGGCGTGGGATTATGCGGGGCACCGGATGGTGAACCGGGCGGCGCTCGACTCGTTGCCGAGGGAGTTTCCGGATTTCGTGCGGGAGCCGGCGGTGGCGGAGCGGATCATGTTTTTGTCGGGCGAGCCGGATCGCTGGCGGAACGTTTCCGAGAGCATCATGAAGCAATCGGGCGGGAGTTGGTCGGATCATTTCATCGACCTCGAGCAATTGCCGAAGGCGGGGATCGATCCGCAGACGGTGACGTCGTTTCGCTACGATTTCATCGTGTCGTTCGCGGTGGGGCGGGCGCTGCACGCGGACAAGTTTCCGGCGATCGATCCGGAGAAGAACAAGGATCACACGAGCGAGTGGCCGGGTTTCGCGCCATGGGCGATCACGGAGTATTACGCGAAACTGAAGTCGGCGTTTTCGTATTTGAAGGCGTTCGAGGAGGCGGGGACGCCGGAGGAAATCGCCAACGCGAAGGCGAATGCGGTCTACGCGATGGGGGTGATGGGGCACTACGTCGGCGATCTCGCGCAACCGCTGCATACGACGGATCATCACAACGGCTGGGTGGGGGAGAACCCAAAGGGCTATACCACGGCGCGCGGGATCCATAGCTGGATCGACGGCGGTTTCATGGGGCTGACGGGGATCGCGTATCCGGATATTGGATCGCGGGTGGAGCCGGCGAAGATGCTTGCGGTCGAGCCGCGCAACGACGGACGCGATCCGGTGTTTGTGGCGGTCATGGACTATGTGCTCACGCAGCACGCGCAGGTGGAGCCGCTGTATCGGATGGAGAAGGAGGGGAGGTTCAGCGCCGAGGCGGCGGATCACGCTGCAGGACGGGCGTTCATCGAGAAGCAGCTACTCGCGGGCGGACAGATGCTGGGCTCGCTATGGGTGACGGCGTGGCGGAATGCGGGGCCGGATGTTTATCTGCGCGCGCAATTGGCGAAGCGGCAGGGTGGCGCGGCGGCGGGGGCGGAGAAAAAGTGATCAACGCGGGCGCACTGGTCTGGATCGCACTCGGCGGGGCGCTGGGCTCGGTCGCGCGGGGCGTCGTGGGAATGTTGATACCGGCGGGCCGGCTGCCGTGGGCGACGCTGCTCGTGAATGTGGTGGGCTCGCTGGCGATCGGCTGGCTCCTGGCGCGGGTCGAGCCGCTGTCCGCGAGCGGCGTGCGGATGCAGGGTTTTTGGGTGGTGGGGGTGTGCGGCGGGTTTACGACGTTTTCGTCGTTCAGCTGGCAAACGGTGGAGCAGATGCAGAAAGGGAGCTGGGGCGCGGCGGCGGCGAATGTGGTGCTTTCGGTGGTGCTGTGTCTGGCGGCGACGTGGATGGGGTGGAGGTTGGGAAAATGAGGCGGGGGCGAATGGGGGCGCGCGGAACGTGGGGCGGGTGGTGTCTTTTTCTGCTGGGGTGGGCGAGTTCGTTCGCGGCGGACAACGATCTCGCCGCCCGGGTGGTGCTGCTGGCGAATCGGGACGATCGCGACTCGGTGCGGGTGGCGGAGCATTATGCGGAGGCGCGCGGGGTGCCGCGGGAGAATATCATCGCGCTGAAAATGTCGCGGGCGGAGACGATCACGTGGAACGAGTTTATCGCGACGATCTGGGAGCCGTTGATGGCGGAGCTGGTGAAGCGGACGTGGATCGATGCGATCGGCATGGATTTGAAGGATTCGATGGGCCGGACGAAGTATGCGGTGTCCGGTCACCGGATTTCGTATCTGGTGACGTGCCGCGGCGTGCCGCTGCGGGTGTTGCACGATCCGAAGCATTATGCGGCGGTGCCGCCGCTGACGGAGCGGAGCATTTTTCGAACGAACGAAGGCGCGGTCGACACGGAGCTGACGCTGCTGGTGAAGCCGAACTATCCGGTGAATGCGTTTGTGAACAATCCGCTGTTTCGCGACGAGCGGCCGACGGAGATGGAGCTGCGGCAGCTCGTGAAAGTGACGCGGCTGGATGGGCCCTCGTTCGAGCAGGTGACCCGGATGATCGATCAGGCGGTGAGCGCGGAGCGAACGGGGCTACTGGGACGGGCGTATGTGGACATTGGCGGAGTGCATGCGAGCGGCGATCAATGGATGGAGGCGGTGGCGAAGCGGCTCGACGAGGCCGGCTTCGACGTGGACGTGGATCGGGATCGCAAGACGTTTCCGGCGTCGGCGCGGTTCGATTCGCCGGTGTTGTATTTCGGATGGTATAGCGGGCGGGCGGATGGGCCGTTTGCGCTGCCGGGATTTCGTTTTCCGCCGGGGGCGGTGGCGATGCACATCCATAGTTATTCGGCGGCGACGGTGCGTTCGGACAAAAACAACTGGGTCGGGCCGCTGTTGGCGCGCGGGGCGACGGCGACGGTGGGAAACGTGTTCGAGCCGTATCTGGAGCTCACGCACCGGCCCGATTTTCTGCTGCGGGCGCTGGCGCGGGGGGGCACGTTTGGCGACGCGGCGTTTTATGCGTTGCGGGTGGTGAGCTGGCAGTCGATCGCGGTGGGCGATCCGCTGTATCGGCCATTTGCGGTGACGTTCGAGAAGCAGTGGGCGAATCGGGCGAATCTGCCGCTGAGGCTGGGGGGGCATGTCGTCGTGCGGCGCATGCGTGAACTGGAGGCGGAAGGAAAAGCGGACGAAGCGCTGGCGGTGGCGCGGGCGGCGCAGCGGGAGCAGCCAAGCGTGGTGGTGGGGTTGGCGCTGGCGCAGCGGTTGCAGGCAGCGGGAGATATGAAGGCGGCGGCGGACGCGCTGGGATTTTTTCCGCATCTGGAGAGTCTGCCGACGGACGAATGGGGGCTTGCCCAGCAGGCGGCGGAATTGTTGAGCGCGGGCGGGAAAGCGGCTGAGGGCGTGCGCGTTTATCGGAATCTATTACGCGCGCGCGGGATTCCGCGGGGGCTGCGGCGGACTTGGTTGCCGGACGCCATCAACGTGGCGCTCGCGGCGCGGGACAGTCGACAGGCGGACGCCTGGCGGAAAGAGCTCGCGAAGATCAACGAGGAGATTCTGCAGGAGAAAAAATAGCGACGCACCGGTTGCCCGGGTGCGTCGCTTGCGGAGGGCAGGTGGAAGGCCTCCCGGACGTGAAACGGCTAGACTTTGTCGACGATCCGATCGGCGAGGCCGTAGGCGATGGCTTCCTGGGCGTTGAGGTAGAAGTCGCGATCGGTGTCCTGGTTGATGCGATCGAGTGGCTGGCCGGAGGCGTCGGCGAGGATCTGGTTCAGCTCCTGGCGGAGTTTTTCCATTTCCTGCGCCTGAATGTTGATGTCGCTCGCGGGGCCGACCATGCGGCCGGAAATCAGCGGCTGGTGGATGAGGACGCGCGCGTGCGGGTAGAGGAGGCGGCGGCCTTTCGGGGCGCCGGAGAGGAGGATCGAACCCATCGAAGCGGCCATGCCGGTGACGACGACGGTGATGGGCGAAGTGACGAGCTTCATCGTGTCGAAGACGGCCATGCCGGCGGTGATGGAGCCGCCGGGGGAATTGATGTAGAAGGTGATTTCCTTCCCGGGGGCGGTGGCTTCGAGGTAGAGAAGTTTTTCGGTCAGGTCCTTCGCGGTCGCGTCGGTCACGGCGCCCCAGAGAAAGATTTTCCGCTGTTCGAGGAATTTCTTTTGGATGACGTGGCCGATGGGGGCGCTGCCCTTTTTCGACTGGAACTCTTCGGTCTCGTCGTCGTCATCATCGTCGTCGTCGAAACGCGGAACGGTGGCGGAGAGTCCGGGCTGAAGGTTGTCGAAATGCATAGGATGGCCAACGTTGGGAGGGTCGCGCGGGTTGGCAAGTGCTCAGGAGGTGTGGCGCGAAAGAGCGTGCCGGCGACTCCGCTATGCTGCGAACAACCTAACGGTGGGCGTTGGTTTCACCGGTCGAACTCAGCCCTGGAGGAGGGATTGGGCGCCGTCGATGTAGACTTCGGTGCCGGTGATGTGGTCGGAGAGGTCGGAGACGAGAAACCAGATCAGCCGCGCGACTTGTTCGGAGGAGCCCGGCTTGCCGTCGGTGAGCGGGACCTGCCCGTCGGGAAATTTCACGGGCTCGCGCGCTTTTTCGAGGTTCTGCGGGTTTGTGTTCTCGTCGATGCTCGTGTCGATCGCGCCGGGGCAGACCGTGTTGACGCGAATGCGGTGTTTCGCGAGCTCGAGCGCGGTCATGCGGCCGAAGGCGACCTGCGCGGCCTTCGAGCTGGAGTAGGCGGACGCGCCGGAATTCGAGAACATGCGCGTGCCGTTGACCGAGGAAACGATCACGACGGCGCCACCGCGTTTTTTGAGCAGCGGGAGCGCGTGCTTCAACGTCAGGAAGGTGCCCTTGAGGTTTACCTCGAGGGTCTTGTCCCAGTCGGATTCCTCGAGTTCGTCGAGCGGAGCCCAGGTGCCGTTGATGCCGGCGTTGGCGACGACGATGTCGAGGCGGCCGAATTTTTCCTCGGTTTGGCGGAGGGCGTTTTGGAGATCGGCGGAGGAGGAAACATCGCCGGTGAGGGCGAGCGCCTCGCCGCCGGCACGGCGGATTTCGGCGCAGGTGTTTTCCGCTTCCTCGAGTTTGCGGGTGAGACCGGCGACGCGCGCGCCGGCCTGACCGAGGAGGAGCGCGGCGGCCTGGCCGATGCCGGAGCCGACACCGGTGACGAAGGCGACGCGATCGCGGAGCGTGTTCGTGTAGGGAGTCATGCGCACCAATCCGACAGCAACGGCGGGCGTGCAAGCGGGGTCGACGCGGGAAACCTCCGGTGGGTCGCTACGGGAGGCGCACTCATGCGACAGCGGAGGATCAGGCGGGCCGAAAAGGGCCCGGGCGCCCGGAACCGCGACGACGCGGCAACCACTATGCGCGCCGGCTCGACCATCATGGCACCTACGACTTTCGAACATCAAACCCGCGTCGAACCGAAGCGCTGTGGCGCGGAGGTGAACGACGATGGCGTGCGCTACACCGTGTGGGCGCCCGATCATCGCGAACTGGGGGTGCGAGTCCGTCGCGTGAGCGGGGACGAGGCGACGTTGCGGATGGACGCGCGGGGACGCGGATATTTTCGGGCGCACGATCCGAAAGGCCGCGCGGGGGATCGTTACGGTTTCATGTTTCCGGATGGCGTGGTGCTGCCGGATCCGGCGTCGCGTTATCAGCCGGAAGGCGTGCATGGGCTGTCCGAGTGCGTCGATCCGCGCGCGTATCGGTGGCGCTGCGACACGTGGCGGCGGCCGGCGTGGGAGGGGCAGTCGATTTACGAGTTGCACGTGGGGACGTTTACGCAGCGGGGAACGTTTCGCGCGGCGATCGACCGGCTGGATCACATCGCGAGCCTCGGCGTCGGTGCGATCGAGATCATGCCGGTGGCGGATTTTCCCGGTGGGAGAAACTGGGGTTATGACGGCGTGGCGCTGTTTGCGCCGGCGCGATGTTATGGGCGGCCGGACGATTTGCGCGCGCTGGTGGATGCGGCGCACGAGCGCGGGCTGGCGGTGATTCTCGACGTCGTCTACAACCACCTCGGGCCGGACGGGAATTATCTCTCGCGTTATGCGAAGGAGTATTTCGACCCGGTGCGGCACACGCCGTGGGGGCAGGCGTTTCATCTGGCGGGTGAGGACAGCCAGCCGGTGCGGGACTATTTCGTGTCGAACGCCTGTTACTGGCTCGACGAGTTTCGTATCGACGGGCTGCGACTCGACGCGACGCACGCGATCGTCGACCCCTCGCCCCGGCATCTGCTGGCCGACGTGGCGGCGGCGGCGCATGAACGCGGGGCGTTTCTGATCGCCGAGGACGATCGAAATTCGTGCGACGTGTTGCGCGAGGCGGAGGGGGGCGGCTGGGGCCTCGATGCCGCGTGGGCGGACGACTTTCACCATCAGGTGCGGGTGGCGCTGACGGGGGTGCAGGAATCTTATTTCGCGAGTTACGGCGGATCGGCGAAGGATCTCGCGGACACGCTGGAGCATGGGTGGTTTTATCGCGGCCAGCCGTTTCCGCAGTGGAAGGGAAAACCGCGCGGCGAGCCGTGCGCGCACCTGGCGCCGTCGGCGTTTGTGACGTGCATCGAGAATCACGACCAGGTAGGCAATCGCGCGAAGGGCGAGCGGCTGGAGCATCTGGTGGGACTCGGGGCGTTTCGCGCGGCGTCGGCGCTGTTGTGCCTGAGTCCGTATGCGCCGCTGATCTGGATGGGCCAGGAATGGGCGGCGAGCACGCCGTTCCGGTTTTTCACGGACCATGCGGGCGATCTTGGGCGACTGGTGTCCGAAGGCCGGCGCAAGGAATTCGCAAGCGCGGGGCTGAACCAGGAGATTGCGGCGGACGAGGTGCCGGATCCGCAGGCGGAGGAAACCTTCAAGGCGTCGAAACTCGCATGGGACGAGCTGCGGCTGTATCCGCACGCGACGGTGCTGGAGTTGTATCGCGAGTGCCTGCGCCAGCGCGCGGCCTGGCTGCAGGCGATCGCGAACGATCGCCGGCGCTGGGACGTGGTGGCGTTGGAGAAAGCGCTGGCGATCCGCTATCGCGCGGACACCGAACGCCTGGTGGTCTGGGCGCCGAGCGGCGAGGCGCGGCTGTCGCTGGTGGACGGCGCGCTGGCGGCGCCGGAGGGTTTCGAGTGGCGGCTGGAGTTCGAAAGCAACGATGCGTGGTATCACGGCACGGACGGGCCGAACCTGCCCGAGGCGGCGCGACCGGCGGTGCGTGCGCTGGTTTTGGATACGCCGACGACGGTGTTGCTCGTGGCGCGCCGGAGGACGGTTTGAGCCCGATGCCGCTCGCGAACGCCCAACGCATTCCGCTCGCGACCTACCGGCTGCAACTCCGGCGGGAGTTTCCGTTTGCCGACGTGGCGAAGCTCGTGCCCTACGCGGCGGAGCTGGGCGTGAGCGATTTCTATTGTTCGCCGGTTTTTCTGTCCACGCCCGGCAGCTCGCACGGCTACGACGTGAACGACTACCGGCGGGTGAACCCGGACCTCGGCGGGCGCAAGGAGCTGGACCGCCTGCACGGGCGGCTGCGGGAGCGTGGCATGGGCATGCTGCTGGACTTCGTGCCGAATCACATGGGGATCAATGGTCCCGGGCTTTTGAATACCTGGTGGCGCGACGTGCTGGAGCACGGGGAGCACTCGGCGTATGCGCAGTTCTTCGACATCGATTGGAACGCGGGGATGCACCACGGGCGTTCGCAGGTGCTGGTGCCGATCCTGGAGGATCACTACGGCCGGGTGCTGGAGGCGGGCAAGCTGTCGCTCGCGATCGAGGACGATGGGCTGAACATCGCGTATTACGACATGCGTTTTCCGTTGAGCCCGCACAGCTATCCGGCCGTGTTGCGCGGCGAGGGCGATGGCGTGGACCTGGCGGAGTTGAGCGACGTGATCGGCGCGCTGCCGTCGCCCGACGCGAGCGAGGATGTCGAGGGCGCGACGGCGCGGACGACGCGGTTTGCCGGGTTGAAGAAGCGGCTGCGCGGGCTGATGGCGCGCGACGAGCAGGTGCGCGCGCGGCTGGAGGCGCGACTCGCGGCGATCAACGGCCAGGCGGGCGAGCCGGCGTCGTTCGACCGGCTCGACGAGATCATCCAGCGGCAGCATTACCGGCTGGCGTTCTGGAAGGCGGGAGTGCACGAGACGAATTACCGGCGGTTCTTCGCGATCGACACGCTGATCGGGCTGCGGATGGAGAACCCGGCGGTGTTTCACGAGTGTCACACGCTGCTCGCGGAGCTGGTGCGGGAGCGGATCGTGACGGGGCTGCGGATCGACCACGTCGACGGGTTGCGCGATCCGCGGCAATACCTCGACCGGCTGCAGAGTTTCGCGTTGGGCGATGCCGGGAAGCCGGTGAAGCCGCTTTACGTGCTCGTGGAAAAGATCCTCGAGTCGGAGGAGCGGCTGCCGGGCGACTGGGCGATGCATGGGACGACGGGCTACGAGTTCATCGAGCAGCTCGCCGGGGTGTTCGTCGATGCGCGGGCGGAGCGGCGTTTCACGGAGACGTATGCGCAGTTTTGCGGCGAGGGCGCGAGCTACGAGGACGTGGTGTATACGAAGAAACGCGTCGTGCTCGAGGAGATGTTCGCGAATGCGATGACGCGGCTCGCGCACGACCTGACGGAACACCTGCAGACGGACCGGCTCTGGCGCGACGTGACGCGCAACGAGCTGACGGTCGCGGTGCGCGAGATCATGGCGGCATTTCCGGTGTATCGCACGTATCGGCGCGTGGGCGAACCGATGAGCGAGCAGGACAAGGCGGTGGTGGAGCGGGCGTGTGCGGCGGCGATCGCGCGCAACCGGCGGCACGAAACCGGGCCCTTCGAACTCGTGCGGGATGTGTTGGTCGGCGCGTATCCGGGGCCGAGCGCGCCGGCGCGGCTGCAGCGGGGGCTCACGGGCTGGGTGATGAACTTCCAGCAATACACGGGGGCGGTGATGGCGAAGTCGGTCGAGGACACGGCGTTTTACACCTACAGCCGGTTTATCGCGCTGAACGAGGTGGGCGGGAGTCCCGGACAATTCGGCGGAAGCGTGGGCGAGTTTCACGCGAAGAATGCGGAGCGCCTGCGGGGGTCGCCGCACGCGATGCTGGCGTCGTCGACGCACGACACGAAGGTGGCCGAGGACGTGCGCGCGCGGCTGTATGCACTCTCGGAGATGCCGCATGCGTGGCGCGACTGGCTGGCCGAGTGGTCGGAGCTGAACCGCGTGCACAAGACGATCGTCGACGGGCGCGCGGCGCCCGATGCGAACGAGGAGTATCGGTTGTATCAGGTGCTGCTCGGCGCATGGCCGGCGGACGACGCGGAGCCGGACGAGACGTTTCGGGGGCGGATGAAGGAGCACTGGCGGAAGGCGGTGAACGAGGCGAAGCGCAACACCTCGTGGGTTTATCCGAACGAGCCGTGGCTCGAGGCGGGCGAGCGGTTTCTGGAGGCGATTTTGACGCCGGCGAGCGGGCGGCAGTTTTTGGAGAGCTTTCGACCGAAAGCGCGGTGGCTGGCGCGCCTCGGAATGGTGAATGCGCTGGCGCAGGTGACGTTGAAAATCACGTCGCCCGGCGTGCCGGATTTTTATCAAGGCACGGAGCTGTGGGATTTCAGCCTGGTCGATCCGGACAACCGACGGCCGGTGGATTTCGCGCTGCGGGAGCGGCTCGCGGAAGAGTCGGAGCGGATGAGCTGGCGGACGCTGCTGGCGGAGTGGGAGGACGGCGCGATCAAGCTGCGGCTGACGCGCACGCTGCTGAAGTTTCGCGCGGCGCAGGCGGAGCTCTTCCGCAGCGGAGATTACCAGCCGCTCGAGGTGCGAGGGCGCTTTGCGGAGAACGTGATCGCGTATGCAAGAAATGGAGACGGACGCCGGCTGGTGGTGGTGGTGCCGCGGCTGACAAGTGCGCTGGGTTGCCCGCCGCTGGGGCTGGTGTGGGACGACACGGCGGTGGTGATGCCGGTCGGCGGGGCGCGGTGGAAGGATGTGCTCACCGGACGCGAATTGCTGGCGGACGGTTCGGTGGCGCTGGCCGATCTGTTGGCGGAGCTGCCGGTGGCAGCCGTGGTGGCGGACGGGCGGGAGTGAGGGCGCGGGGACTTCGCTCGGCGCGTCGTGAACGCGGATCTCCACCCGCTCAGGCTCGTGGCGACGAGCCTGGATCGTGACGCCGGTGCGACGCTTCGGGAAACGTGCGTTCGCGGAAGGAGGCGTCGGTGGAGGCGGGGGCAAGGGGAAGTTCGAGCACGAAGGTGGCGCCGTGGCCGCGGCCGTCGCTGAAAGCTTTCAGCGAACCCTTCATCTCGACGGCGGCGAGGGCGCTGGAATGCAGCCCGAAGCCGTGGCCGCGGGCGCGGGTGGTGAAACCGTAGGAAAAGATGCGCGCGAGGTTTTCGGGAGCGATGCCGATGCCGTTGTCGCGAACGCTGAACGCGACGCGGCCGTTTTCGGTGGGACCGACGGTGACGGTCACGAGGCGGCGGTGGGACTCGCCGGCGTCCTGGCAGGCGTCGGCGGCGTTGCGGATGAGATTGACCAGGATTTGCAGGACCTTGCCCTTTTCGACGGCAATCGGCGGGACGGAGTGGTAGTCGCGCACGAGCTCGATCTGCCGCCCCTGGAGGGCGGATTCGTTGATGCGGACGGCGTCGTCCATCAGCGTCGGCGCGTCGAGGACCTCGATGATGCCGGCCATGCGCGCGTAGCTCTGCTGCATGGCGACGATTTCCTTGATGTGATCGATGCCGTTTTGCAGCGCGGCGATTTCCTCGAGGAGGAAAACCCGGTGTTGCTGGGCGTCCTGGGCGAGCGCGCGAACCATCTCGGGGATGACGCGGCCGCGGTCGTCGCGCGTGAGGAAGCTGCCGAGGTCGGACGCATGCTCGTCGAGGAGCGTGGAGAGCCGCTGGAGGAGCGTCGCCTTCGATTCGCGGACGCGGTCGCCGAGGGTGTTGGCGGAGACGTTGAGGCTGGTGAGGACGTTGCCGACGTTGTGGAGCACGCCGGTGGCGACCTCGGCCATGCCGGCGACGCGCGAGGTGGAGACCAGGCGTTTGTAGGTGGCGGCGAGTTCCTGCTCGGCAGTTTTGCGATCGCTGATGTCCTCGAGAATGCCGATGTGTTGAACGATCTGTCCGTCGGATTGCCGCACGACGGCGAAGGAGAGCGAGGCCCAGACGATGTTGCGATCGGGCCGGAGGAAGCGGGCTTCGAGCTGATACATGTCGGCGGCGCCGCGTTCGACGCGTTGGGACAACTCGATCAGCCGCGGACTGTCTTCGGGGTGCACCATCGCGAAGAGGCGTTCACGGTCGAATGGCGCCTCGGGATCGAGGCCGAGGATGTGAAGGAAGGCGGGGTTGAAGTGGACGATCTCGTCCAGATCGGCGCGCTGCCAGGCGATGCCGACGGGCGCGTGTTCGAGGACGAGGCGGAAAAGGGATTCGCGGTGCTGGAGTTCCTGATACGAATGGGAGAGCTCGGAGGTGCGGGTGGCGACGCGCTGTTCGAGTTCGGCGTTGAGCGTGCGATAGCGTTCCTCGCTGGCGGCGAGTGCGGCGGATTTTTCGGAAGTGGCGGCGATCTGGCGTTCGAGCTGGCGATTGGTTTCGTGGAGTTCGCTCGTGCGGATGGTGACGAGGCGTTCGAGTCGGTCGTTTTCGCGGCGCTGCAGGAAGGCGGAGAACCAGGCGGCGGCGGCGACGAAACCGGCGGCGGAGAAGGCGTAGATGAGCCAGGCGAGCCGCGTGCGATACCAGGGCGGGGGAATGCGAAAGGCGGTGCGGGCTTCGTCTCCGCGGCTGCCGTCGGGCTGAACCGGGCGAACGCGGAAGACGTAGGCGCCTTCCTTGAGCCCGTTGAAGACGGCGCGGCCGACGGTGCCGGTCGAAACCCAGCGGGAGTCGGCGCCCTCGAGCAGGACCTCGAAAGTGAGGGGGCGGTGAAACGGATTGGCGGGGGCGGCGAAGTGAAAGACGAGGGAATTGTCGGAATAGGAGATCGGCGGGAGCGAGGACTCGGGGGTGAAGATCTGCCGATTGCCGAAGGGAAAGATGATGGAGGTAATCAGCGTGCGAACCGGGGTGTCCGGCGGGGGCGGGAGGCGATGGTCGAGACGGACCAGCCGGCGGCGGTCGGACATCCAGGCGACGCCGTTGTCCTCGACGACGTAGCGGGTGGGGAAGAAGTCGATGGCGGGCAGCGGAATCTCGCGCGGGGCGCCCGGCGACGTGGCGTCCACGGCGTGCGGCGCGCCGTCGGCGGTATACCAGAGCCGGCCGAGGGAATCGATCAGCGGGCGGCCGCCGGCGTTGGCGAGTTGGGGCCAGCGTTCGATGAGCTGGCGGTCGTCGACGAACTGCTGTCGGGCCTCGTCGTAGCGCAGGTGCAGATGCCGCAGGTGGAAACGCGCGACGCCCTCCAGCACATAGATTTCCACCCAGTCCGGAATGAGGCCCGCGGAGGCGCCGAGGATCCGCATGACGGGTTGCGCGCCGCGGAGGTCGAATTGCCCGACGATGCCGGAACCGAGTTCGAACCAAGCCACGCCGGCGGCGTCGGTGACGGAGCCGTAGCTTTCGCGCAGTTCCGGCATCGGCGTGCGATGCGCGACGAAACCCTCGCTGGTGTGCTCGATCGTGCCGTATTCGCCGCGGGCGACGAAATGGATGCGCTCGCGGGAGCGGGGATCGGCGACGAGGCGGGCGTTGACGATGCCGGGGAGAATCGAAGTCCAGCCCTCTTCGCCATGGAGGAAGATGCCGGTGTCGTTGGTGCCGAACAGGCGCCCGTCGATGTCGTCGAGGGTGAACAGATACCGGCCTGGCGGAGTTTCGTCGATGAAGCGCTCGAGGCGGCGGTCGGCGTCGTAGACGGCGCGCATCGCCCGGCCGTCGCCGAGGACCCACAAGCCGCCCGCGTGGCGCAGCGGCAGGGGATAATCGAGGCCGCTCGTCAGCAGCGGTTCGTAGTGGGAAAGTTGAGATGGGAAAGCGATGCGGGCGACGCCGCCGTTGAGGAGCGCCCAGAGGACGCCGGCCGGCGAGTAGACCAGTCGCAGCGGGCGCGCCAGCCGGTGATCGAGCGAGCGGTCGAGGGCCTGGACGATGCGTCCCTGGCGATCGAAGAAGACGATGCCGAAAGTGTCGACGGCCGCGGCGAAGTAGCCGTCGCCGGCCGGCTGGAGATCGGTGATGCGGCGGGCGCCGCCCAGCCATCCGGAGGTGACGAACGGACGGAAGTTTTCGCCGTCGAAAAGGCGCAGGCCCATCGAGACGGTGCCGACGAGCATGACGCCCGGCGAGAACGGGGCGGCACAGGTGACCATCTCGCTGACCAGCCCCGGGGCGGCGGCGACTTCGGCCACGGCGCCGTCCGGCGCGAGCCGAAACAGCCGGCCGGAGGCGGCGCTGAGGAAGACGTTGTCGTCCAGCGCGAAGATCCGGTCGACGGTGCCAAAAAGCCCGGCGATGGTCGCGGGCTGCCCCGGCCGCCAGCTCACGACGGGATCGCCGCCGCCATACCAGAACCAGCGATCTCCGAAAGTGGCGGCGAAACCGACGAGTTGTTCGGCGGCGGGCGTGGGAAAACTTACGGCGGGCGAGAACTGCCATCGTTCGCCGGCGATCAAGTCGATGCGCGAGACACCTCCGAGGGTGCCGGCGAAGATTTCGCCGGTGGGCGTCACGGCGACGTGTTGGAGGAGATTGGGTTGATCGGACGTGCCGCGAAACGTCTCCCAGCGTGCGCCGTCGCCGAACGAGAGCTCATGTTGGGCGACGACCAGAATGCGCGCGTCGGGCAGAAGATGGAGATCCGTGGGCGTGGTGCTGAGGCCGAGCGCCTCGGGGCCGAGGACGACGAAACCGGGAGGCCCGGCCTCAACCTGGCCCTCGGGGGCGGAGGGCATCGCCGTCGCGGCGGGGGTGCCGATGCCCATGAGGAGCGATGCGAGCGATCCGCACGCGAGGCCGCGCAGGCGGCGGACGAAACGTCGCGGCCTGCGGGAAAAAGACTGCAGCTCGATGAAAGGGCTGATGACTCTCCATCGGACTGCGGGGAGTGTTCTTGAGGCGACGAAGACGGGTGTGCGGAAAACTGATGGGGGAATTTGCGATTCGAATAGGGCGGACCGATTGCCCCGCTGGTGGGCGGCGCGAGATGGCAGGGGGCGCGGTGATCAGGGCGATGGGCGGAGCAGGCGTTTGAGGGCGCGGACGCGCGGGGGGACATTAAGGCGGATAACGTCGGGCCGCCAGCGATGCGGGACGACGCTCCACATGGTGCGGCGCACGCGTTCGTGCAGATTGCGCGGCTGCGGGCGCCAACCGCGATAATGGGTGCGATCGAGGTGCCGAAAATAAGCGCCGCGCCAGGGATGGTCGTTGGCGTAATGCCACGGTTTCGTGGTCGTCGAGTAGTGGACGATGAACGGTTCGCGCCGGGCGCGGCGAAGCGCCGACGAGGAGACACGCAGGTAGTGGGCGGGGTGTTTGAAGAACTTGAACTGCTGGTTCCAGCGGAGATCGAGGCGATGCCAGGCGCCGGCGTGGACGTGGTTGAGCGCATCCTGATCGAGGAAAGGCAGCGGCCGGCCGCAACTGCGGATGAACTCGATGGCGCGGCGGTGCAGGCGCTCGCGGCGCCATCGTGCGAGATCGATGAGGAGAACGCCGGCGTTGAAGTAATCGCGGTCGTGCGCGAGGCCGAGCTGACGGGCGCCCACGGGGCGCGGATTTACGACGGCGCCGGTGGGCGCGGGACCGAGGTCGGTGTTCCAGAGATCTTCGATGGGGCGGCGAACGACGACGTCGCAATCGAGATAGACGACGCGAACGACCTCGCCTGGCAGGGCGTCGGGCAGCAGCAGGCGATAGTAGGTGGCCTCCGTGAGATGCTCGGAGAGAGGCGCGCCGGCAAACGTGTCGCGCGCGCGATCAAGGGTCACGGGGTTGAACTCGGCGCCGGTGCGGGTGACGAGCCGGGAGAGATCGGCGACGGCGGCGCCCTCGAGCGTGCGCGTGAGGAGCCAGAGACGGAGGCGGGAAGGATCACGGGCCGTGGCGAGCACGGAGGTGATGGCGACGGTGAGAGGCTGCAGGTAGCCCTCGTCGCAACAGAACGCGACATCGACGCGGCGTCGTGAAATTTTGGATGCAAAGCGGTCGGTCATTTGGACCAACCGTGAAGCGGAATGCGTGCGAGCTCACGCGGGAAGTGCCGCGGAGCCGCCCCAGCGCGCGCTGGGTGGATTTCCGGAAATTTGCGCCAAATCGCGGTCGGGTGGGAACGCGGCGGAAAGGGACGGCGATCTCCGCGATCGGCGCGGCCAACGGCGGTCAGCCGCTGGCGTGGCGGCGCGGGCGATCGGCGGAGGCGTAGGTGCGCAGGGGCGCGAGGTCTTCGGGGTAGGTGACCTTGATGTTCTGAGGCGAACCCTCGATGAGGCGGACTGTGTGCTTGGCGCGCGACATGAGGGCGATCGTGCTTTCCTCCTCCCAACCGTTTTCCCGGGCGAGAGTGTAGGCGCGTTGGAGGGCCTCGAGGCGGTAGGCGTGCGGGGTTTGCACGGAAACCACGTTCGAGCGCGGGAGACTTTCGCGCAGTTCGCCCTCGTGCATGAGGACGAGGCTGTCGCGCACGGGCAGGGGAGTGTAGACGGCGACGGCGCTGTGGTGACGGACGGCGGTGAGGAGTTGTTGAAACGTTTCGGGTTCGACCCAAGGCCGGGCGACCTCGTGCACGAGCACGTAAGGCGTGTGGGCGGCGTCGAGGAGACGCTGGAGCGATTCCTGGCGCGTGGCGCCGCCGGTGACGCAGACGATGTCGCACTCGGGCGCGAGGCCGGCGCATTGTTCCTGCGCCCAGTCGAGATCGCAGTCGCGCACGCCGACGACGATGTGTTGGGCGAACGGGGCGACGAGGGTGATGGCGTGCTGGAGCAGCGAGCCGCCCTTGTATTCGAGAGTGGCCTTGGCGATGCCGCCGAGGCGCGTGCCGCTACCGGCCGCGAGGATGAGAGCGGTGACCTCAGGCCGACCGCAGCAATCGTTTGAAGGCTCGTGATGCATTGCGCAGATAGGGGAGGGAGGTGTAGACGGCGCGCCCGACGGGGCTGGCCGCGAGGAGTTTGGCTTCGGAAGCGACCTCGGGGACGAGGCCGTCGATGCGTTCGGCGAGGCGTTCGCCGCTGCGGCCGTCGAGCAGATGGCCGAAGAGTCTTTCGCGATAGACCGCGCGGCGATCGGCGCCGAGGGCGGGGTTGCCGAGGGCGTCGGTGATCGCGCCCGGCAGTGCGTCGGCGCTGGTGATGCGCGTGCCCATGTCGCGCCATTTCCACTCGAGGCCGTTGGCGTCGTAGTGCTCGGACGTCATGTGCTCCGGGTTGTCGATGAGGACGAGGGGGCGATCGACGGCGAGGTATTCGAGCTGGACGCTGGAGGCGTCGCTGACGAGGACGTCGGCGGCCTTGAGCCAGGGCATGATGTCTTCGCCGCGGTTTTCGAGGAGGAGGGTGTCGTCGCGGCCGGCAACGGCTTCGCGAAGGGTGTTAGCCCAGTCGGAAAGGTCCTCGCGCTGCAGGACGAGCGGGTGAGGCTTGATGACGACGAACACGTCGCTGCGGCCCCCGCGCAACAAGTCGACGACGCGCCGGCCGAGGAGCGGCAGGGAAGTGAGGCCGTGGTGCCAGGTGGGGGCGTAAAGGACGACCTTGCGGCCGGCGGGGATTTGCGGCGGGCGCGGAGCGGCGAACAGGTTGTCCATCTGGACGTAGCCAGTAATCCAATACTCACGGCGTGGCCGGATGCCCTGCGCGAGGAAATCCTCGCGCATCGACTCGCTGGTGAGACAGACGTAATCGGCGGCGCGAAACGAGCGCGCGGGAATGCCTTTATTGGCGAGGCCGTGGCGGGTGTGGATGAAGCGCGAGAATGGCAGGTGCGCGCGAAGGTGCAGGTAAGTCAGGTCTTCGGCGGCGACGATGACGTGCGGACGGAAACGGGTGAGCTCGCCCGTGTCGGACGTGGGCAGGCATTGATGGCGCCCTTCGAGCGCGGCGAGGGTCGATCGAAAGATCGCCTCGTGGAATGAATGTCGGTAGTAGATGCCAACCCGCATGGTGCTGGAACGATTCGGTGACGGAAGCGTGACAGACAGGTGACTTTACAGGTGGTGTTACGAACGGGAAACATAGCAGGCCCCTAACGGGGGGTCGGGGAAAGCATTAGGGGGGCGGGCGTGCTGCCCAGCGCATGCTCTTGCTCGTGCTCTTTCTCGTGATCGAAAGGACGCGAGCACGAGCACGGTTACGAGCACGAGCACGAGCACGAGGAAGCGAGAAGGCGGCGCGGCGGGGTGGACTTACCTCAGGGGGGCGGGGTGCCGCATCAGGAAATGAGTGAGTGTTTCTCCAGAAAGGACGAAGCCGAGCCGGAGATAAAAATCGCGGGCACGCACATTGGCCTTCAGGACCTGGAGGCGCACCGGAAGATCGAGCGCGGCGCCGGAGTCGAGGACAGTGCGAACCACGGCGGCGCCGAGTCCCTGGTTTTGAAAATCCGCGTGGATTTGGATATTCGCCAGGAAGAGGGCGTCGGGCTCGCGTTCGACGTTGAGCAAGCCGGCGCGAGTGCCGTCGACGAGGATGACGTCGATGCTTGCGGGCGTGAAATGTTGCCGGAAAAAGCGCTCCTGGGCGCGATCATCCCAAGTGCCCCAGGTTTGCTCGACGTAGGGGCGCATCGTTTCGCGCTTCACATTCCAAAGCCAGTCGTAGTCGGCGTCGGTCGCCGGACGAAGCGTGAACGGAGGCATGAAGCGGAGCGGACAGGACGGAAGCGAAACCGGCGGAGCGGAGCGCGGCTCAAAGCAGCACGAGATCGTTGCGGTGGACGACTTCGAGGCGCTTGCGCGTGGGGTGAAGGATGGCGACCTCGTCGCCTTTCCGACCGGCGAGCGCGGGAATTTCGTCCGACGAAAAGCTCACTTTACCGCGCGCGAAAATGGCCGAATCGGGGCCGGCGATGTTGACGATGTCGCCGGCGGCGAATTCGCCGTGGACGCCGGTGATGCCGACGGCTAGGAGGCTGCGGCCCTGTTCGCGGAGGACGGGGACGGCGCAGGCGTTGACGAGGACGGTGCCGGCGGGGCGCTGGAAGTAAGCGAGCCAGCGTTTTTTCGCTTCGAGGGGCAGGCCGTGGGGAACGAAGAACGTGCCGGGGCCGCGGCCGGCAAGGAGGCGGGCGACGATGTCGGGTTCGGCGCCGCTGGCGATGAAGACGCCGCAGCCGGAGCGGGTGGCGAGTTTCGCGGCGGAGATTTTCGAGACCATGCCGCCGACGGCGGTCTCGCTGGTGGTGCCGCCGGCCATCGCCTCGATCTCGGGCGTGATGCGGTCGACGACGGGCACGATTTGCTTCGTGCCCCGCAGGTCGACGAGGCCGGGCGCGGTGGAGAGGATGATGAGGTATTGGGCGGCGACGAGGCTGGCGACCATCGCGGAGAGCGTGTCGTTGTCGCCGAACTTGATCTCGGCCGCGCTGACGGCGTCGTTTTCGTTGATGACCGGAATGGTGTTGTAGGCGACGAGCTGGCGGAGGGTTTCGCGGACTCCGAGGTAGCGGGCGCGGGCGCGGAGGTCTTCGTGCGTGAGGAGGACCTGGGCGACGGTAAGTCCGTGAGGGGCGAAGCCGGTTTGCCAGTGTTGCATCAGCAACGACTGGCCGATGGCGGCGCAGGCTTGTTTTTTGGATACGACCTTGGGGCGCTTTCCGAGCTGGAGCGCGCCCATGCCGAGGCCGACGGCGCCAGAGCTGACGAGGATGACCTCGGTGCCGCGGGCGCGGAGCGCGGCGACCTGGGCGCAAACGGCGTCGATGCGGGCGGTATCGAGTTGGCCGATACCCGTGGTGAGGACGCCGGTGCCGAGTTTGATGACGACGCGCTTGGGATTCGAACCGGCGGAAAGCGGTAAGCTGTGGGCCATGGGCAGCTTTAAGCGGGAAGCTGTAAGCGATGAGCTATAGGCTATAAGCGATAAGCAGTAAGCTTTAAGCGGTAAGCGGTAAGCTCCGATCCCAAGCTTACAGCTTTGCGCCTCGAGCTGAGAGCGAGCACGTGCCGGCGTGCTAGACGGTGAGGAGGTCCTTTTCCTTGTGGGCGAGGTGGGTGTTGATGTCGGCGATGGATTTGTCGGTCGCGGTCTGGATGTCTTTTTCGACGCGCTTGGCTTCGTCTTCGGGGAGCTTGGCTTTTTTGACGGCTTCGAGGGAATCGCGGCGGACGTTGCGGACGTGGACGCGGCCTTCCTCGGCGAGGCGGTGGGCGTTTTTCACGAACTCCTGGCGGCGCTCGCGGCTCATTTCGGGGAGCGGGATGCGGATGACTTTGCCGTCGGGAATGGGATTGAAGCCGAGGTTGGCCTCCTGGATTGCCTTCACGATGGATTTCACGAGGCCGGCGTCCCACGGCTGGATTTGAATGAGGCGGGCGTCAGGCGTGGAGATGGCGGAGCAGTCCTTCAGGCGCATCATCGAACCGTAGGCTTCGACCATGACGCTTTCGACCATGGTGGGCGTGGCTTTGCCGGTGTGGATCGCGCTGAACTCGTGCAGCGTGTGATCGACGGCTTTTTTCATCTTGGCCTGGGCGTCGGTGAGGAGGGGGTGGGACATGGGGAGCGTGGAGTTGAGAGTTTGGAGTTGAGAGTTGAGAGAAGATTCGCCGGCGAGGCGAGAGCTGAGCCGGACTGACCGACTCTCAACTCTCATCTCTCAACTCTCAACTTGTCGGTGTGCGTTCAGCCATGCACGAGGGTGCCGATTTTTTCGCCGAGGACGGCTTTGCGGATGGCGTGTTCGTCGCCGAGGTCGAAGACGAGGATGGGGACGTTGTTGTCGAGGCAGAGCGAGAACGCGGTCGAGTCCATGACGTTGAGCCGCTGTTTCAGCGCGTCGATGAAAGTGATGTGGTCGTATTTGACGGCGTCGGCGTGCTTCTTTGGGTCCTTGTCGTAAATGCCGTCGACCTTGGTGGCCTTCATGATGATGTCGGCGTGCATTTCGGAGGCGCGGAGGGCGGCGGTGGTGTCGGTGGTGAAGTAGGGGTTGCCGGTGCCGGCGACGAAGATGACGACGCGGCCTTTCTCGAGATGGCGCATGGCGCGGCGGAGGATGAACGGCTCGGCGAGCTGGTTCATGGGGATGGCGCTTTGGACGCGGGTGCGGACGCCCATTTTTTCGAGGCAGTCCATGATCGCGAGGCCGTTGATGACGGTGGCGAGCATGCCCATGTAGTCGCCGGTGGTGCGGTCGACGCCGCGCTGGGTGCCGCTGAGACCGCGGAAGATATTTCCGCCGCCGATGATGACGCAGATCTCGACGCCGAGGTCGTGGATTTCTTTCACCTGGCCGCAGATTCGCTCGAGCGTGACGGCATCGATGGGATCGCCGGATTTTCCGCCCCGGAGCACTTCGCCGCTCAGCTTGAGCACGATGCGCTTGTATTTCACGTTGGGATCCAGAGCCGGTCTATCTTCCATGGCGGGACAGGAAACGCCGGGGCGATTTTCGCGTCAATCTCGCGGTAGTCGGGAGCTTGCAGAGCGGCTCAGGGAAATGCATCGGGGAAACTCCGGCGTGGAGCGGATCGGGGACGAAACGCTTGCGCGTGGCGTTAGCGGGCGAGTGCGCGCGGTCCGCGACGGGCGAGGCGATAGGGCTATTCGGCGATACGGGGGGAGACGCGCTCGATGGCGGCGGCGATTTCGTCCTCGGCGGAGCGGAGGCGCGGGCCGACTTCGGCGCCGCGGGCGATGTCGCGCAAAGCGGCGGCGAAACCTTCGGCGATGACGTCGAGGTGCGGCGTGTGGGGCCGCGGTCGACCGGCGAGCTCGAGCTGGTCGCGAAAGAGGCGGTAGGGCGGGCGCGAGTATTCGGGGAAAAGCGCGAAGGCGGAACGACGGGCCGGCACGCCGCCGGTGGCGCGCACGAGTGGTTCGACGCCGTGGCGGAGGTCGGTGACCCATTTGATCCAGAGGGCGGCGGCTTCGGGATCGCGGGCGCGCTTCGAGATGGCCCAGCCCCAGCCGCCGCAGGGGGCGACGGAGCGCGTGCCGAGTCGCGGGAGGAGCATGGCGCCGAGGGTGTCGCCTTTGCGGCGGAGGTGCGAACGCGCGGCGAAGTGGTTGTTCCAATCCATGGCCACGAGTCCTTCCGCAAACGGATCGCTGTCAGGCTCGGCCACAACGGCGTAATTCTTTTCGAACAGCGTTTGCCAAGCCTCGAGGCTGGCGACGTTTTCGGGGCCGGCGATGATGCCGCGCACGCGGCGCCCTCCGCCGGCGACGAGTTCACCGCCACCGGACCAGATCACCGGCGAGAACGCGCTGAGCACGGCGTCGTCGCTCGCGTCGAGGTGAAGGGCAACGGGAGCCACGCCGGCGGCGCGGAGACGTTCGCAGGCGGCGAGAAATTGCGGCCAGGTCCAGGCGCGACCCTCGGGTGGAGCGACGACGTCGGCGCGCGAGAGCATCTCGCGATCATAATAAAGGGCGGCGGCGCTTTCGAGGGAGGCCAAGGAATAGAGGCGACCGCCGACGGTGCCCTGTTCGCGAACGGTGGGGAGGAAGTCTTCGAGTTCGTTGCGGTCGAACCAGGAATCGAGTGGCGTGATAAATCCGGTCTGGGCGTAGCGGGCGACGAGTGCGCCATCGAGCGTGAGAGCGTCGGGGCCGGTTGCGGTGGAGAAGGCCGTGGCGAGCTCGCGGGCGTAGTCCTGCTCGGGAATGAACTCCAATATCACGCGCGCGCCGCGGTGCTCGTGGGCGAGATTGAACGACGTGGCGATGGCGCGGAGTGCGCGCACCTCGGCTTCGCTGCTTTCCTGAAACCACACGCGAACGGTGCGCAGCGGGGGCGAAGGCGGCAGGTCCTTGCGGCAGGACGCGACGAGCGCCGCGAGTGAAGCGAGGGCCACGAGGAAGAAAATCGAGGCGGTGCGCGTGAGCATGGTTGGGGCGCCACCGGGGCGAGTGTGTTTCAACGACCCGGCGCGTGCGCGGCAGTTCAAATCCGGCGCGCGGGGCAATCTCCCATGTGACCCTCAGGGTTTCGCGCGATGCGGTGGGACCGCGAGATTTTGCCGGGAGACTGGGGCGAAGGCCCGCTGGAGCGGCGCGGCCAGAACGGTAGTGTTCATGGTTTTTCGCCGAGTCGCGGCGGACGGAAGTCCACGTCGCGCGAGCACCCTTTTTCTCATGCGCCTTATCACTTCACAGGTTCACGGCTGGATGGACTACATTGTCGGTGTGCTGTTGATCTTCGCGCCGAACCTGCTCGGGCTCGGAGCCGGGTGGGAGTCGCGCATCCTCGTGCTGCTCGGCGTGGCGGCGTTGGTTTACAGCCTGCTCACGCGTTACGAAATGGGGCTGTTGCGGGTGGTGCCGTTTCGGACGCATCTTGCGCTCGACGTGGCGCACGCGGTCGTGCTGGCGAGCTCGCCGTGGTTGTTCGGATTTTCGGAGCGGACCTGGTTGCCGCACGTGGCGTTTGGGCTGCTGGAATTCGGCGTGATCGCGTTGTCGCAGCGATTTTCGCCGGTGGATGTGGCGATTCCGGCGGGGCGGTGAGCGGCGTGTCGCCAGCAAGGCGCCAGCTTACACGGGGCGCTGGATGGCGGAGGGGCGGAGGGAGATGACGATGGATTTTGAGGCGGGGGTGTTGCTCT
>JAEZAD010000111.1 GCA_023430565.1 Verrucomicrobiota bacterium | reverse complement strand
GGCGCTGATCGTCTTCACGGTGGGCGGGGCGGTGTTGTTCGTGGGTTTTATCGCGGCCCTGGCGGCGATGGGCGGCGAGAAGAAGGTGCCGGTGGCGAGCGGATCGTATCTCGTGCTGGACCTGTCGTCGGCGATCACGGATGCGCCGCCGGTGTTCGATTTTCGGTTGAGTGCGGACCGGACGCCGACGCTGCAGTTGCGGACGGTGACGCGGACCTTGCGCGCGGCGGCGACGGATGAGCGGATCGCGGGGGTGTTCATCAAAGGCGATATTCCGCCGGCGGGATTTGGGCCGGGGTATGCGACGTTGAAGGAAGTGCGCGCGGCGCTGGAGCGGTTCAAGGAATCGGGCAAGCCGGTGAAGGGGTATCTCACGTATGCGACGACGAAGAACTACTATCTCGCATCGGCGGCGGACGAACTGACGCTGGATCCGTATGGATTGATTTTGATGCCGGGGTTGTCGACGCAGCCGATGTTTCTGGCGAATGCGTTCGAGAAATACGGGATCGGCGTGCAGGTGACGCGGGTGGGGAAATACAAGTCCGCGATCGAGCCGTTCACGCGGGAGAACATGAGCCCGGAGAGCCGTGAGCAGATGCAGAAGCTGCTGGACGATTTGTGGACGGAGCTGGTGGGCGACATGGCGGGCGCGCGGCAGCTGGATGCGACGCAGGTGCAGACGGCGGTGGACAGCGAGGGGATCATTCACCCGCAGGCGGCGCTCGAGGCGAAACTGGTCGATCGCGTCGCGTATCGCGACGAAGTGATCGACGGGATGCGCGAGTTGACGGGCGACGCCGACGACGGGGAGACGTTCAAGCAGATCACGATCGCGGACTATTCGAAGATCGCGAAGGACATATTGCCGGCGCCGGCGAAAGTCGAAGGGCAGGAAAGCAGCGGGTCAGGAAAAGTGGCGGTGGTCTATGCGGAGGGCGATCTGGTCGATGGCGAAGGCGAGGAGCCGGGGGAGATCGGCGGGACGCGGTTTGCGCGCGAGCTGCGGGAGTTGCGGCAGGATGACAGCGTGAGCGCGATCGTGCTGCGCGTGAACAGCCCCGGCGGAACGGCGTCGGCGTCCGAAGCGATTCAGCGCGAAGTGCGGCTGGCGACGGCGGTGAAGCCGGTGATCGTGTCGATGGGCTCGTATGCGGCGTCGGGCGGCTATTGGATTTCGACGCATGGCGACCGGATTTTCGCGGAGCCGACGACGATCACGGGATCAATCGGGGTGTTCGGGGTGCAATTCGACGTGAAGAAGCTCGCGAACGATTTCGGGCTGACGTTCGACGTGGTGAAGACGGGAAAACTCGCGGACATGTTGACGGTGACGCGGCCGAAAACGCCGGAGGAAATGGCGGTGTTTCAGCGGCTGGTGGACCGGATTTATGGGGAGTTCATCGATCGCGTGGTGGACGGGCGCGGACTCGAGCGGGAGTTTGTCGAGGAGATCGCGCAGGGCCGCGTGTGGTCGGGGACGGAGGCGAAGAATCTAGGATTGGTGGACGAGATCGGCGGGTTGGACGCGGCGATCAAGCATGCGGCGGGCGCGGCGGGATTGAAGAGCTACCGGCTTGTCGAGTATCCGCGGAAGAAGGAGTTTGCGGAGGCGCTGCAGGAGGCATTGGAGCGCTACATGCCGAACAGTGCGCGGGCGCAGGGGTTGGCGGGGCAAGTCGCGCAACGGATCGAGCAGGAAGTGAAGGTGCTGCGGACGTTCAACGATGCGCGGGGATTGTATGCGCGTTTGCCGCTGAATCTGAACGTCGAGTGAACGAGAGAAAAGAATTCATCATGTCGAATCACAATCTTTCGAAAGACACGCCGGCGACGGCGATTCCGGCGGGCGACCCGGTGACGTTGGCCGCGGGCACGGACGTTTTCATCACGCAGACACTGGGCGGCAACGTGACGGTGCGGACGGATCGCGGGCTGTTTCGTATCGCGAATGCGGATGCGGGCGCGATCGAAGGCTACGTGCCGGCGGCGGCCGAGATGAAGGCGGAGGCGGCGCCGGGAGAGTTCAGCGAGAAAGGCGTGTGGGCGGTTTTGAAGACGTGTTTCGATCCGGAGATTCCGGTGAACATTGTGGATCTCGGGCTCGTGTATGATCTGGCGAGCGAGAAAACGGAGCGCGGCGGCTACAAGGTCGACGTGAAGATGACGCTGACGGCGCCAGGTTGCGGGATGGGGCCGGTGATTGCGGAGGATGCGCGGCAGAAGATTGCGGCGCTGCCTCACGTGGACGAAGCGAAGGTGCACATCGTGTGGGATCCGATCTGGACGCCGCAGATGATTTCGGCGGAGGGGCGGCTGGCGTTGGGGTTGGAGTGAGGGGCCACTCGCTCACGCTCGTAGCCACGAGGAAGACCGCTCGCTGGCGCTCGCAGCTACGAGACGTGATTAACGTGCGTCCACTCGCTCACGCTCGTGGCTACTTTTGGAGTCAGGCGATGATGGTTTCGAGGGAGCAGCTGTCGGCGGTGGGGGTTTCGCAGTTGGGGCGGGCGACGATGCCTGGGTAGGGCTCGGACGAGAAGGGGTGCTCGGGGTTGGCGAGGAGGTGGCGGTCGCAAACTTCGAAGAGTTGGGCTTCGGATTCCGTGCGGCGCATGTCGTGAAGAAAGGCGCCGGCGGGATCGACGGACTGGCCGACGAAGTTGAGGTATTTCTTCATCTTGTTGACGTGAAAACGCTCGGGGATGCCGGGCGTCTGGGTCTCGCGGTAGAGGCGCTCGATATACTCTCGGACGTCGGCGAGCGTGGGGGCGAACACGGGCGAGTTCGTGAAACGCTCGCGGCACTGGCGGAAGATCCACGGGTTGCGGATGGCGTGGCGGCCGATCATGACGCCGGCGGCGCGGGTTTGCGCGAGGACGTCGGTGGCGCGGTCGGCGGAGACGATGTTGCCGTTGGCGAGGACGGGGCAGCGGACGCGTTCGACGGCGCGGGCGATGAAGTCGTAGTGGACCTCGCTGCGATACATTTCCTTCACGGTGCGGCCGTGAACGCTGAGGAGGTCGACGCGGTGGGTGTTGACGAGATCGAGGAGGCGTTCGAACGGCGATGTATCCTCAAAACCGATGCGCATCTTCACGGTGAAGAGGCCGGGGACGGCGGCGCGGAGCGTGGCGAGGATCTGGTCGACGCGGTCGAGATCGCGGAGGAGGCCGCCGCCGACGTTCTTCTTGTAAACCTTGGGGGCGGGGCAGCCGAGGTTGAGGTCGATGCCGGCGACGGGATGCTGGAGGAGTTCGCTCGCGGTGCGGGTGAGATGGTGCAGATCTTCGCCGATGAGCTGGGCGAAAACGGGGCGGCCGGTGGTGTTTTCGTCGATCGAGCGGAGGATGTGTTTTTCCGGGCGGGACTGGGCGTGGACGCGGAAGAACTCGGTGAAGAAGTAGTCGGGCGCGCCGTAGTGCGCGATGACGCGCATGAAGGCGAGATCGGTGACGTCCTGCATCGGCGCCAGCGCGGTGAGGGGCTGGCGGGGGAGCAAAGGAGCAGGGAGCGAAGCCATGAAGGTGCGCGGAGTGTCGGCTCGCTGGCGCTCGCCGCTACCTGAGAAGGAGTCAGGGCTGGTCTTCCTCGTCGGATTCCTCGGCTTGCTGCTGGCGGACGCGGTCGAGGATTTCGGACATGTCCTCGGCGGAATCGAGGACGGCGCGGGCGACGAACAGCGGGCGTTTTTGTTGGAGGGCGAGGACGATGGAGTCGCTGGGGCGGGCGTCGATCTCGACGATCTTTTTCCCGATTTCGTTTTCCATCCGCAGGAGAATGCGGGCGAAGAAAGTGCCTTCGCGGGCGTCGTTGACGATCACGTGATCGAGTTGGGCGCCCAAGCCGAGGAGGATGCTGCCGATGAGGTCGTGCGTGAGCGGGCGGTCTTTTTTGACGCCGTTCAGGGTCATCTGAATCGCGTTGCCGACGGAATGGTCGACGTAGATGACGAAGGTTTTTTCGTCGTTGCCGAGGAAGACGGCGCAGCCGTTGGCGGTGGGCATCACCCCTTTGACGGAGACCGGGACGGCATCGTTCTGCATGCGGAAGAAATGGGCGCGAGGAGGGGAAAGCGCAAGTCGGGTGGCGGGTGGTGAGACGGTGGGCGGGTGCTCGGAGAAATGGGCGAGCGAGCGCGAGCAAGCTCGCGGCCTACTCGAAGCCGAGGAGGTGAATGCCCCAGGTTTTGGCTTGGGCGAGGACGGCGGGGCGGTCGAGGAGGATGACGCGGTTGGTTTCGAGGGCGGCGGCGGCGATGCCGGCTTCGCGCATGGTTTCGAGCGTGCGCAGGCCGAAGCAGGGGACGTCGAAGCGATAGTCCTGCGCGGCTTTGACGGTTTTCACGAAGAGAGCGGCGTCGGTTTTGAATCCGCCGGCGCGGCGGAGCATGTCGTCGGTGCCCTCGTAGGCTTCGACGGCGAGCACGGTGCCTTTGCGGACGACGCAGCCCTGGCCGATGTCGAGGCGGGCGCATTCGCGGGCGATGTGGATGCCGTGATCGACGTAGTCGGATTCAATCGGAAAGTTGCGGCCGGTCATGCAGCCGGCGGTGGCGAGCTGGTCGTCGAGGAAGGCGCGGGCGTCGAGGAGCGTGATGCCGAGGGCTTCGATTTCGCTGGCGATGGCGCCGAAGATGGTTTCGGCGTTGCGGCGTTTGAGCGAGGCGAGGATGCGAACGGCTTTGAGGTCGGGGTGGAGGCCTTTGAAGAGGCGGCGCGGCGAGATTTGTCCGGCCATAAGTGCGTAGCCGGCGTCGAATTCGCGGAGGGTTTTGAGCATTTTGCCGAGCTGGCCGACGAGGAGCGTGCGGCGGTCGGATTCGGGAAACGTGGCGACGAGTTCGGGGCGGGTTTCCTCGTCGAAGGCGATGAGTTTTACCGTGAGCCCGGCGCGGCGGGCGGCGGCGGCGACGAGTTGCGGATAAAGTCCCTGACCGGCGATGAGCGCGAGTGGGCGGCGCGGGTCAAAGTTCGGCGGCAGGAAAGCGGAGAGCACGGCGGAAAAAGCTGAAAAGCTGAAAGACTGAAAAGCTGAAATTGGCGAGCTGCGTTCGCCGCAGGGCGGAACGCGAGGTCTGTTTCAGCTTTTCAGCGTCTCAGCTTTTCAGGTTTTAGGACTGGGAGCCGTAGTATTTTTTGTAGCTCCGGTAGTAGCGGTAGTTCGAGTAATACTCGATGCGGCGGGGTGAGAGGCCGTTGAGGACGACGCCGAGGACCTCGTTCTTGCCGTTGCGAAGCGCCTTCATGTAGAGGCGAATGTGCTTACGGAAAGCGCGGTTGAAGCGGCAGACGTAGATGACCTCGTCGGTGCGCTCGGCGATGAGGAGGCTGTCGGTGACGGCGCCGAGCGGGGGCGAGTCGATGATCACGAGATCGTATTCACGTTTCAACTTCTCGAGCAGCTGGCCGAAGAGGGGATTCTCGAGGACCTCGGTGGGGCTCTTCGAGCGGCCCCCGGAGCAGAGGAGCGAGAGGTTGTCGCTGATCTTGATGATACCGAGCGTGGGATTCGTCGACAGTTCGCTGTCGAGCGGCGCGCCGCCCTCGAACCAGGTGATGAGGCCGGTGGTGTTTTGCTGCTTGAAGTGGCGGTGCAGCATCGGGCGGCGAAGGTCGCAGTCGACGAGCAGCGTGTTCTTGCCGTGGCGGGCGAAGCTGCCGGCGAGATTGCACGAGATGAGTGTCTTGCCCTCGCCGGGGATGGTGCTGGTGACGAGGACGGATTTGGGGAAATCGAGCTTCGAGTGGATTTTGACGGAGCTGTAGACGCTGAGGAAGGCCTCGACGCCGGGCGCCTGTTTGTTGCCGAGGAGGAGCGAGTATTTCTCCTCGTCCTTCATCGCGGAGAGATCCGGGATGATGCCGAGAAGGTTGGCGCCGATGAACGATTCGACGTCCCAGGCGCTCTTGATGCGGTCGTCGATGAAGCTGAGGCCGATGGCGACGCCGAAGAAGACGAGGACGCCGATGCCGACGCAGCTGCGGATGATGGCGCGGAGGTTGGGCGCGTAGGGAGCGCCGGAGGGGACGGCGCGGTCGAGGAGGTGGAGCGGAATCTTCTCCAGGTTTTTCGTAGTGGTGGTCTGGCTGAGACGGTCGAGGATCTGGAGGTAGTTGGACTTGGCGATCTGGGCATTGCTCTCGAGCGAGCGATACTCGATGGCGATGTCGCCGAGTTGGAGGGAGTCTTTTTCGGCTTTGGCGAATTCGGTTTCGAGGGATTTTTCGGATTCGCGGGCCTCGTTGAGGCGGGTGGCGAGATCGGCGACGGCGAGGTCGATGGCCTTGGCGAGCTGTTCGCGGACGATGGCGATCTGGTTGGCGAGATCGATCATGCGCGGGTGGCGCTCGAAGTAGCGCTCGGAGAGGACGACCTGGCTCTGAAGGAGGCCGGCGAGCTGGCTGTTGAGCGAAGGGACGGTGCCGTGGTTGGCGATGTATTGGATCTCGACGAGATTGCGACCCTCGCGGCGGTAGGTTTCGACGAGGTTTTGCTGGTTTTCGAAATTGAGGCGGACGAGCTGGGCGTTGGTGAGGGTGCCGCTGATGGTTTTGAGACGGTCGCCGACGATGTCCTTCGATTTGTCGAGGGAGACGAGGTTGTGCGTCTTCATGTAGGAGTTGAGGCGTTGTTCGGCCTCCTCGGATTCCTTGCGAAGCTGGTCGCCGCGGGTCTTGAGGAACTCGACGGCGCTTTCGTTGACGCCGCCGACGCGTTCGATGAGGAAATTCATGAACTCGCGCACGTAGCGGTTGGCGACGAGGGCGGCGGCCTCGGGGTCGGGATGGCGTGCGGTGATGCCGATGAGGAGGCTGTTGCGCGCGGGCTCGATGGAGACGGCGCCGAGGGCGCCGGCGGCGGTGGGCGGCGGCGTGCCGGGGGGGAGATCGCGGAGGAACGGGCGCTGGAGGATCTTCACCTCGTCCGGCGTGAAGGACTCGACGACGCGGCTGCGAAGGCGGCCGGAATTGAGAATCTGAATGTTGGTGTTGAGCTCGATTTCGCTGCGGACGGCGGGGTCGATGACGGCCTGCGAGGTGACGACGGTCTCGGGTTTCTCGAACTGCATCGTGGCCGTGCTGGCATACATCGGGGTCTCGCGAGCCTTGAAGTAGCCCATGGGGACGGCGACGAGCAGGGCGAGGGGGAGAGCGATCCAGAGGCGTTCGCGCAGGATGATGTAGTAGTCGCGGATCGTGCGACGTTCGACGACCGAGTCGTCGTCCCGGGCGCCGGAGACGTGAGCTGGCTTCAGAGGAGGATCGGCGATCGGCATGGAATTAGATGATGCGCTCGGGGACGTAGACGACGTCGCCGGGTTCGAGCAGGACGGCGGAGTTGCCGGGGATGTTGCTTTTGCGACCGCGAATGAGCGCGTCGACATCGACGGTGATGGTGGTGCGTTTGCCGTCGGGGGATTGGCGGGTGATGACGACGGCGCTGCCTTTGGCGATATCGGTGAGACCGCCGGCTTTGGTGACGAGTTCGACGATGGAGTAGGTGGACTCGACGGGGAGGACGTAGCGGCCGGGAGCCTTGACCTGGCCCTCGATGGCGACGTCGCGGAGGGCGTAGTCCTCGATGGTGATGGAGGCCTGGGGATTGCGGAGGAAGCGGCCGTCGCGGTAGGCCTGCTCGACGGCGCGCTGGGCTTCGGCGACGGTCAGACCGACGACGCGGAGCTCGCCGACGAGCTTGAGGTTGACGTTGCCGCGGGCGTCGACGCGGAGGATGTCGGTGAGGTCGTCTTCCTGAAAGATGGAAACGCGGATGCGGTCGGTGATGCTGAGGCGGTAGACGTAGTCGGGCTTTTCGGTGTGTTCCGGCTGCGCGGCGGCCTGGGCGCCGACGTCGAGGGCGGCGGTGAGCGAGACGAGGGCGAGCGCGAGGAGGCGGAAAAAGCGGTGTATCGACGTGGTCATGACGGGCGATCAGTAGGTGGCGACGATCGTGAGGGCGAGGCTCTGGCGTTCGAACGAGGCGCTGGAGAGATTGGAAGTGTTCAGCGTGTAGGAGTAGGCGAGGCTGGTGCGGATGTGAGTGGTGAGGGCGGCGCCGATGCTGGCATTGAAGGAGAACATGTAGTCCTTGCGGTTGATGCCGGTGGAGCCGTTGGGGCCCGGGATTTCGCCGGCCCGCCCGAGATAGTCGCTGAGGGTGTAGCTCACGCCGGCGTTCGCGATATATTTGCTACTGAGGGAAAATGTGGCGTTCAAGCCGGCACTGGCGCGATTGACGGAAATGTCGGTCGAGGTGGTGGAGAAGTCCTGGTTGAAGTCGGCGTTGAACGACATTTTCCGCGAGTAAAGCCACTTGAGCGTGGTGCCGGACGTGAAGGAGTAGAACGCTTCGTCGCCGCCGATGGTCGATTCGCTGTCGCGGCGTTGAAGTCCGGCGCGGACCGAGCCGCTGAGCTTGGGCAGGATGCCGCCGCTCGCGCCGACGGTGAGGCTTTGGTCCCAGGCGGTGGTGTTACGCGAAGTCTCGCTGAGGGCGACGGTATAGCCGCCGTTGAGGTCGAGTTTGGAGGAGTAAACGTAGTTGACGGCGAAGGCTTCGGAGTAATTCCACAGATTGCTGAAGGCGTTACTGTTGTCGTAAATCCGGGTGCTGGCGGCGAACGTGTTGGTGAGGTAGTAGCGGTCGTTGACGGGATAGCGGAGGTTGAGGTTGCTGTTGGTGCTCCAGGAGCGCGTGCGCTGGCCGGCGTCGGGATCGGGCTGGCTTTCGCGGCCGCCGGTGAATCCGAGGATGCCGGTGGTGCGGCCATAGCGTTTGCGGAAAGAGACGGCGAACTTGGGATCCGAAAAATCCTGGCCGGGGACATCGTCGAAACGGCCGGCGGAGGCGCTGACGTTGGCGGCGACGCTGATGAGGCCCGCATTGCGCGTGTAGTCCGCCGACACCGCGAGGGTGTGTGTGGTGGAGCTGTTCGCCTGCTTGCGGGTGAACACGTTCGTATCGAGGCCGATGCTGTAGGTGGCGGTCACGAATACCAGGTCTTTGCCTTCGTTGAAGTTCAGGAGTGCGCGAGCCTGCGGGAGTAGTGCGGAGGTAAGGAGGAGGCAGCAGGCGATGCGGGCGCGGAAGGACATCGAGACGGGGTCGCTAGGAGCGGAGGCTCGAGATCATCACGATTGAGGCGCGTTGGACGCGCTGACGGTTTGATCCACGGCGGGAATGGACGGCGCGGTGGGAATGGGCTCGACGGTGCCGGGGCTGCCACCGATGGGCGAAGAGTTGTTTCCGGTGGCGGGGCCGCCGGGGCCGCCGTTCGACGGGGCGAACTGCACGCCGGCCTGGGCGGCCTGGGCGGCTTCGAGGCTGGCGGTGAGGTCGGAGACCTCGTTGGGATCGAACTGGGTGATGATGATCGACGTGGAGCTGTTGCCGCCGTCGCCCGAGCCGGGTGTGTCGTTGTTGTTGGCGGGCGGAGCGGCGCCGCTGGCCTGGCCGGCATTGGTGTTTTGCGCGGTGGAAGAGGCGTTGCCGGCCGAGGCGTTGTTGCCGCCGTTGCCGCTGCCGGGCGTGCCGGCGGTGGAGCTGGCGAACGACGACGTGGCGCTGTTGCTTTGCTGGGAGGCCGTGTTGGCAACCTGGGTGATCTGGCCCACTTGCTGGGTGATTTGAGCGACGAGTTGGGAGGATTGGGCCGCGCTGGATTGCACGGCGGAAAGTGGCTGGTTGGCGGCGGAGGCGACGCCTTGCGCGATGCCGGCGGCCTGACCGGGCGCGGCTTGGGAAACGGCGGCGGCGATGAGGCCGGCGGCCTGAGTGAGGGCGGCGGGGGTGGCGCCGGGGTTGGCCTGCACGAGCAGTTGCATCACGGCGGTGGCAACTTCCTGGGCTTGCGGCGGGACGACAACGGTGACGGCGGACGCGAGCGTGGCGGCGGTCTGCGCGACGATTTGCGGACTGGCTTCGGAGAACGTCTGCGTCTGCGTGAGCGTGCGCATCATGGTCGCGGCGACGGGCACGGCCTGGTCGGGAGCGGCGCGAGTGACGGTGGAGGCGATGGTCGCGGCGATTTGCGAGTTGATGAGCGGCGGGGTGAGCGGCGCGGATTGTGCGAGCGCCTGCATGACCGCGGCGGCGACGGGTGCGGCCTGGTTGGGAACGGAGGTCGTGACGGCGGCGGCGACGGCGGCGGCGTTTTGAATCGAGGCGGGGGTGACGTTGCCGGAGGAGTCGGTTTGAACGAACGTTTGCGTGACGGCGGAGGCGATTTGGGCGGCTTGGGCGGGCGCGGCTTGCGCGGCGGCGGCGGCGACGGCGACGGCTTGCGTGGGGGCGGCGAGGGCGGCGGACGTGGCGATGGCGGCGGCTTGATCGGGCGCGTTGGCG
>JAEZAD010000331.1 GCA_023430565.1 Verrucomicrobiota bacterium | reverse complement strand
GTGTAGCCGGGGAATTTCGCGATTTGGCGGAAGGCGTAGCGAACGTCGTTGAACATGGGCGGCGGGGGATGTGTGAGGGGATTGCACAGGGCGTGCCCGGGGCGTGGGAGCGCTAGGTAAGTCGGTGAAAGTGAGACCGATAAAATTATCCGGGCGGCGCACGGGAGCGCTGGGGCGCTCGGAAACGAAACGCTGGCGTCCCGCGATTGGGACGATGCGACGGCGACGTGCGAAAGGAGTGCGCGGTGAGGACACCGCGTCTCCATCGGAGCGGGTCAGTGGGCGAGTTTTGCCTGGAGCAAGGCGTGGACGAGGGCGGCGTCGCAGGAGCTGCGGTCGAAGGTGAAGGCCGTCCCTTCGAGGTAGCGTTTAGCGGCGGCGAGGAGCGGGGCGAGGCGGGCGGCGTGGGCGCTGGCCTGGAGGGAAGCGATGGCCTTGGCGCCGAGAAGGAGCGAGAGGCGGAAGTCGCCGCGTTGGGGAACGAGATAAACGAGGCGGCGTTTTTTCAGGAGGGCGACGCGATACCAGCCGACCTTGTTGGAGTATTGCCAGGCGGAGGTGGCGTCGGGGCAGTCGAGGCGGAGCTGGGCGAGGATTTCGTCAATGGCGGGGAACGCGGAGCCGAGGGCGGATTTGAGATCGCGATCGGTCGGTTCGCGGGAGGAATCGGGGAACGCAGCGGTTTCGTCGACGACGGGGGGAGTCTTCATCTGGGGCGCGGCCAGGAGAAGAGGGGTGTGCGTGAATGCAGGGGCGAAAGTAGCGTCGGCGGAGGCGAAGGACGAGCGCGAAAACGGCGGGGTGGGCTGCGCCAGTTTAGGCTGAAGAGGGGGCGGGGAGCACGAGCAGGAGCACGATTAGGAGCACGAGCACGCAGAACGGGGGCGGCGCCGGCCGGGAGAAAGAGAACGAAGAATGAGAACGATTTTTATTCGGAGCGGAGGGCTTCGGCGGGGTTGACGCGGAGGGCGCGGGCGAGGGGAACGAGGCTGGCGGCGAGGGCGGTCAGGGCGACGATGCCGGCGGTGGCAACGAGGGTCGGCGTGTCGGTGGGCTCGACGCCAAAGAGCACACTGCGCATGAGCGCGGCGAGTTCATGGGCGGCGACGCCGCCGATCGCGCCGCCGAGCAGCGCGAGCCGGCCGACGCGGCCGAGGACGAGCGCGACGACGTGGGAGCGTTGCGCGCCGAGCGCGAAGCGGATGCCGAATTCGCGCGAACGCTGCGCGACCATGTAGGCGGTGACGCCGAAGATGCCGACGCCGGCGAGAACCAGTGCGAGCGCGGAAAAGGCGCCGACGAGACCGGCGGTGAAGCGCGGCATGGCAAGGGCGCCGGCATAGCGACCTTGCATGGTTTCGACGAAATACATCGGCACGCGCGGATCGACTTCGGCGAGCTGCGCGCGGATGAGGGGGGCGAGGCTGGCGGCGTTTGCGGTCTTCACGACGGTATACATGCCGCGTTGGTAGAACTGGGCGTGCGGCACGTAGGCTTCGGGCAGGGAGTCCTGGCCGGGGCCGGCGTGTTTCACGTGGCGGATGATGCCGACGATCGTGCGCACCTGCAGGTTCTCGGTGCCGAAACGCACGGGCTGGCCGATGGCGTCGGCGACGTCGGGCCAGAAACGCCGAGCGAAGGCGTCGTCGACGAGGGCGACGGGCGGAGCGTTGGCGTGGTCGGTTTCATCGAAGTAACGTCCGCGCAGAAGCGTCGCTTCCATGGCGCTGAAATACGGGCCGCGGACAACGCGCCAGGCGGTGGTGGCGGGTGGGGTCGTGGCATCGGGAGCGGCGGCGGTGAATTGCGATTCTCCGCTGAGGGGAAGATAAGAAACGGCAGAAACGGAGGCGACGCCGGGCAGCGTGGCGAGACGCGCGGTGAGCTGGTCGTAGAAAGCGTTGGCGCGGGCGAGGTCGGGATAGGCGTCGGGCGTGAGATTGGTTTTGAAGGTGAAAAGCTGAGTGGTGCCGAAGCCGACCTCGTCGTGCAGGAGCTGTTGCAGGCTGCGCAGGGCGAGGCCGCCGCCGACGAGCAGGGTGACGGCGAGCGCGATCTCGAGGACGGTCAGCGCCTCGCGCAACCGGACGGCGGAGCGGTTTTCGGTGGTGCGGGCGGCGTGCGTGAGGTCCTCGGAGACGCGGGCCTTGAAAATCGTAGCGGCGGGGGCGAGGGCGACGAGGGCCGTAACCAAACACAGGATACCCGCGGTGAACGCGGCGACGGGGCCGTCGATCGCCACGTCGCCAAGACGCGGGATGTCGGCCGGCGGAAATGTTTTCAAGAGCTCGAGACCGAAGGTCGCGAGGACGAGACCGCCCGCGGTGCCGAGCACGCAGATGACGGCGCTTTCGGCGAGGAGCTGGCGGACAATGTGCCAGCGGGAGGCGCCGAGCGCGAGGCGGATCATGATTTCGCGGCGGCGCGCGGCGGCGCGGAGGAGAAACATGATCGAGACGTTGACGCACGCGATCAGGAGCACGGCGGCGGCGGCGGCCATGAGCACGCCGAGGGGCGCGAGCAGGCGGCCGAACTGGCTTTCGCGCAGGGGAGTGAGGCCGAGGCTCCACTGGGCGTCGGCGGGATACGCGGCGGGGAAGTCGGCCTCGAGCTGGCGGGCGGCGCGTTCGACATCGGCGCGGGCGCGGTGAAGCGGGATGCCGGGTGTGAGGCGGGCGACGGTGGACAGGAAGCGTTGACCGCGAAGGGCGGGATCGCGGGAGGATAGATCGAGCGGTTTCCAGAGGGCGGTGCCGGGTTCGCCCAACGGGAACACGAGGCCGGCGGGCATGACGCCGACGACGGTGTGTTCGACGCCGTTGAGGCGGATGGTGCGACCGAGAACGTCGCGGGTGGCGGCGAGATGCGTCTGCCAGAAGTCGTGGCTGACGAGGACGACGTTGTCGTGGCCCAGGCGTTCCTCCGATGCGGTGAAATGGCGGCCGAGAGCGGGCGGGACGCGGAGGAGCGGAAAGAGATTGGCGCTGACCCGAACCTGAATGACGCGCTCGGCGCCGTCGGCGAGGTTCAGCGTGGTGCGGCCGATGGAGTAGACGCCGAGGCCGGCGAAGCTGTTCAGGCGTTCGCGGTAGTCATGCAGCTCGGGAATGGAGATGCGGCCGTCGTTGCTGCCGAAGGCGCGGCCGAGGTTGCGCAGTTCGACGAGTTCGCTGGCGGCGGGAAACGGCAGGCCCCGGAGGACGACGCCGTAGAGCACACTGAAGAACGTGGTGTTGGCACCGATCCCGAGCGCGAGCGTGAGCGCGGCGACGGCGGTGAAGCCGGGGGATTTGGCGAGGGAACGGAGGGTGTGTTTCATGTGGAGCGCGCAAGAAGAAGGTCAGGAGATCGTTCTCTTTCTCGTTATCGTTCTCGTGGTCCGGTGCGAGGCGTCGGCGTCATGGGTCGAGAACGAGAAAGAGAACGAAGAACGAGAACGATTTTTTTATTCCGAGCGGAGCGCGGTCATGGGGTCGACGCGGGTTGCCCGTCTGGCGGGGAGCCAGGAAGCGAGCGCGGCGACGACGAGGAGGAGCACGACGTTGAAAACGAGGGTGGCGGCATCGTGGCCGGGGAAATCCGGGAGCAAGGTGTGCAAGGTGTGGACGAGGGCAAAACTCGCCGCGACGCCGAGGGCGGCGCCGAGGAGCGTGAGGCGAAGGCCCTTGCCGAGGATCAGGTGCAGGACGCTGTGCGGGGTGGCGCCGAGCGCGAGGCGGATGCCGAATTCGGGCAGGCGCTGCACGACGAAGCCGGCGATGACGCCGTAGAGCCCGATGGCGGAGAGCGCGAGGCCGAGGACCGCGAAGCCGCCGAGGACGCGGTTGATCACATAGAAGCTGTTCTGGCGCTGATCGACGGCTTCGCGCACGGTGCGCAGATCGGTGACGGCGAGGTCGGGATCGAGTCCGGACACGAGGCGGCGGAGCGGTTCGGCGAGCGATTGGGGCGCGGAGGCGCGCACGATGAAGGTGAGATAGCCCCAAGGTTCGCGAACGTGCGGTCGATAGAAATGCATGGGGCTGTCGGGCGCGCCGGCGTAGGCGGCATAGCCGACGTCGCGAACAATGCCGATGACCTCTTCCCACGTTGTGGTGCGATCAGAGGTGCCGATGCGTTTGCCGATGGGGTCCTCGCCGGGCCAGAGCTGGCGGGCCATGAATTCGTTGATGATGACGCCTGGGGGCGAGTCGGGGCGAAGGTCGGCGGGGAACAACCGGCCACTCGCGAGCGGGATTTGCAGCGTG
>JAEZAD010000250.1 GCA_023430565.1 Verrucomicrobiota bacterium | reverse complement strand
ACCGTCACCATCGCCACCGCTTCATTCCCGCCGCGCAGCCACCAAGCTCCCAATCCGATCACCACCGCCACCAGCGCCAGCCCATGCCCATATACGCCCGCCGCCACCGCGATCCGCCACGGCACCCCATCCGGCACCCGCACCCACGTCAACAGCCCCACCCCCGCCAAGCCAATCGCGAACAAAAGCAAACTCCAGCACACCATCCCGCCATCGCCGCAAACCACGCGCCTCTGCGCCACACCTTTCTCCACCCCGCCTGTCATCGGCTTCCTTTCGCGACCTTTCGCGTGTTTCGCGGGCCACAAACCCCGCTTTCCTCTTTGCGCCTCCTGCGCCTTTTTGCGCCCATCCAATCCTCCCCCCAAAATGCGCCGCCTCGACCAACTCCTCTCCAGCCTCGGCTACTGCACCCGCAGCGAAGCCCGCGACTGGGTCGCCTCCGGTGCCGTCACGCTCCGCGGCGAACCTGCCCGCAACGTCTCCCAAAAAGCCGCGCCCGCCGACGTCCTCGTCGACGGCCAGCCGCTCGATCACCCCGACGGCCTTCTTCTCCTCCTCCACAAACCCCTCGGTCTCGTCTGCTCCCACGACGAACGCGAAGGCCCCAATATCTACTCGCTCCTCCCCGACCGCTGGCGCCGCCGCAACCCGCAAATCACCTCCATCGGCCGCCTCGACAAGGACACCTCCGGTCTCCTCCTCCTCACCGACCAATCCCAACTCGTCCACCGCCTCACCTCGCCCAAACACAAAGTCCCCAAAACCTACCGCGCCACCCTCGACCGCGATCTGTCCCCCGAGCTCATCCCGCTTTTCGCCAGCGGCACGCTCAAGCTCGACGACGAAGACACCCCCTGCGCCCCCGCGATCCTCGAACTCCTCTCCGCCCGCGAAGCCAATCTCACCCTCACCGAAGGCCGCTACCACCAGGTCCGCCGCATGTTCGCCACCACCGGCGCCACCGTCCTCACCCTCCACCGCACCACCTTCGGCCCCCTCACCCTCCCCCCCGACCTCCCCCCCGGCTCCTGGCGCGAACTCCCCCTCAACCTCTTCTCCCCCACCTCCACCCCCGCGCCATTGTAATACATTACGTTACAAACGTTCCCTGATTATCCCGCGCCTTTGTCACGCATTACGTGACAATTTTCGCCTTCAACCCGCCTTCCCGCCCGCGGCTTTTTTTTTCCGCCGCGCCTCCCTTCCCGCCGCGGCGCTCAGTCGTCGCTCACCGTCACGATGAAAGGCTGCATCATCCGCACATTCACCTTTCGTCCGCCCTTCGTCCCCGGCCGGAACTTCCACTTCCCAATCGCCACCAGCGCCGCCTCATCGAGCCGCCGATCCGTCGTCTGCGCGATATAGGCGTTCACCACCCGCCCCTGCGAATCGACGATGAAGCCCACCGCCACCGTCACGCGCAGCCCGGCGTCGCGCATCGACACCGGCACCACCGGCGCGATCGTCACCGTCGGCTCCGGCGGACGATCCAGATCTTTCAGATCGAAAATCTTTCCCATCCCTTCGCCGATCTTTCCGCCGCGATTGATGTTCGTTGGAATCGTCAACGACGACGCCATCGCCAGATCCTGCTGCGGCACCAAGCTCGAATAATCGATCTCCTGCACAAACGCCGTCGAGAGATCCACCATCGTCGGCACGTCCGCCAGCATCGGCACCGACAAGCCCGCCTCCACCGGCGCCTCATCCCCCTCCGTCGGCACGGGGTCGGGCTCCTCCAAGTCCTTCAAGTCCGGCATCTGAAACACCACCGCGATCGAATCGTCCACCACCACATGCTTCTGCGGCGGCGCCTTCCGATTGAAACCGAACAACACCACCACGTGAAACGCCGTCGAAACGCCAATCGCCACCCACAACGTCAGCAACGACCGACGCTTCGCACTGTAATGCACCGTGCTCACCGCCGGCACGATCCGGCGCGGTTTCGGTGGCGCAGAAGGGGGTTCTTCGACGGCGGCTGCAGGAGAGTTCCTGACCATGCCTTAATATAGGCACACCGTCGCCCGCGCCCTTCGCATCGGTTGCCAAAAGCGACGCATCACTTGCGCCCGCCCTCCCGCGACCTTCCCCATTCCGACCTTGCCGTCGGCCCCCGCGCCGCAACCTTCCCCACCATGTATGACCTGCCGCTCACCGGCGCGCAAAAATCCCGCCTGCGCGGCCTCGGCCAAACCCTCGAGCCCGCCTTGAAACTCGGCCAGGCCGGCCTCACGCCCGCTTTCTTCACCGAACTCCAACACCTTCTCCGCGCCCGCGAGCTCGTGAAACTCCGCTTCCTCGGCCTCGACCGACACGAACGCGCAGCCCTTTGCGAACAGATCGCCGACGAAGGCCGTTGCCTCTGCCTCGGCGCCGTCGGCCACACCGCCCTCTTTTACCGCCAGCACCCCGACCCCAAAGAGCGCTCCATCGCCCTCCCCTCTCCCTAATCGTTCTCGTTCTCGTTCTCTCCGATCCAGCCCCAGCCGAAGGAACGATTAACGATAACGAGAAAGAGAACGATCTCCCGCCCCGTCACTTCCCCGCCGGCCGCGGCCCCTTGCCGCTCAACTCGAGCTGCAACCGCTCCACCGCCGGCTTCACCTGCTGCACGCCGCCGTTCAGCGCCTGCTCATACCACTTCAATGCCGCGCGCAGGTCCGCCGTCACCCCCGTCGCCTTCTCCGCTGACTTCGCCGGCAACGGCATGCCTTTCTCATAAATCTGCCCCAAAACCGCCGCCGCCTGCGGCAACCCGCGCTCGGCCGCCCGCTTCAAAAACTGCACGCCGCGTCCCGGATTCGCCGGCACCTCGGGCAACCCCGTCATCAACGCCCGCCCGAATTCGAACAGCGCCGCCGGCACATTCGCATTCGCCGCCGACTCGATCAGCGCGATGCCTCGCGCTTTGTCGAGCGACACCACCGTGCCCTGATACAGCAGCATCCCGATCTGAAATTTCGCGTCGGGATTCGCGTTCTCCGCATCGGCCACCACTTCGTTCAACAACGTCCGCCCGCGCTCCGGCTCCGCCGCAAACCCCAGCGCTCCCTGCATCAACGCCGACGCATAATCGAGCTTCGCACTCGCGAACCCACCTTCCGCCGCCGATTGCAACAACGCCCGCCCGCGCGCCTCGTCCTTCGGAATCCCAAACGTTCCCTGCATGATCATCCCGGCCAGCCGATACTGCGTTTCCGGCGTCCCCGTCTCAGCGATCGCCGCCGCCTGGTGCAGCGCCTTCTCTGCTTCCGCTCGCGCCTGCAGCGCCGCAAAGGTCTGCGCCGACTGCAACAACTCGTCCGCATTCTGATTCTCCTTCAAGGTCGCCACTACGGCTGCGGTGCTCGGGGCCGCCGGCACCGCCGCCTCCAATTCACCCAGCAGCTCCTTCGCGAGGGCGCCCTGACTGTGGTCCTCGCCGACGAGCTCGATCACCTTCCGGTAAGCCTCTTTCGCACCCGCCGCCTCGTTCGAATCGTGCAACGCTCCGCCCAGTTCAAGCCACGCCGTCGAATTGCCCGGCGTCTTTGCCACCACGTCCCGCAACAACGGAATCGCCCGCACCCGGTCGCCCGCCGCCCCCCACATCTGCGCCTGCCAGAAACGCCCGTGCTCCTCGCCCGCCTCCGCCGCCTTTCCATACCACTCCGCCGCGTCCGCATACTTTTTCTCCTCCTTCGCCAGATGGCCCAGCTTCGCCATCGAAAAACGCTCCCCCGCGTCCGCCGCCTTGCGAAACCACTCCGCCGCCTTCGCCAGGTCCTTCGGCCCGCCGCGCCCGAGTTCGTGCATCACGCCGAGCGCGTGCATCGCCGGCCCGTGGCCCTTCGCCACCGCTTTTTGATACAACGCGATCGCCTGCGGAAAATCCTGCTCCGTCTTCGGATCCTGCACGCCGTAATGCAGCAAGTCTCCCGCTGCCTTCCACGCCGACGCATCCCCCGCCTCGCCCGCCTTCTCCAGCCACGCCACTCGCTTCGCCCCATCCTTCTTCACGCCGCGGCCCTTGAAATAATGCTCCGCCAGCGCCCGCATCACCGGCACGCTCCCTTTCGCCGCCGCCATTTCATAGTAGCCAATCGCCTTCCCATCCCACTGCCGCACACCGCGCCCCGTCGCGTATCCATCTCCCAACTTCACCGCCGCCGCCGCGTCGCCCGCCTTCGCCGCCGCCTCGAGCTTCGACAACTCCGCCGCACTCCATAGCGGCACTTCCGGCGGCAGCGCCGCCATCTTCGCGCGCGCATCTTTCGACCGAGGCTCCAGCTCGAACGCGTCCAGGTGCACGTTCGCCACATCCGCCAATTTTCCCCCGCGACGAATCAGCTCTCGCGCCCACCTTAACGTCGCCTCGTCCGCGTTGCTCATCGGCCACGCCACCGGCCCGCCCGTCGTCTTGCCGAAGCTATAGAAGAACGCCACGTCGCGACCCGGATTGACATACGCGTCCTCCATCGTCCCCTCCGGCGCGCGCGCCGCCGCCTCGATCATCCAGTATTCCGCCTCCGCATAATTCGTCGCGACGGCCGTGTCGCTCGACGCAATGAACTCCATCGCCAGCTCCCGCATCGCCCGCGGATCGCCCCCCTCCGCTCCTTGGAACAACAACTCCGCGCGGCGCACCGGATCGTTCTTCGTCTTGTCCGGATTATTCCGAAGCGTATCCGCCACCAGCCAGTAACCGCGCACATACTTCTGCTCCTCGATCTTCCGTGCGATCTCGAGCCGATCCAGAACGCCCGCCGCTCCCTGCGTCCGCTGCTCCTCCGGCATCAAATAAAGCTCCAACAGCGCCGCCGCATCCCCCGCCGCCGCTTTCGCCCGCAACTCCGGCGAATCCACCACCTTCACCACCCGCCCGACCTGCGCCCGCCGCGCCTCGATCGCCGCCTTCGCCATTTCAAACGTCCACGCCCCCGCGCCGGGGTAAACATGCTCGTGCAACGTCTGGCTCAACGGACTGAAATCCTCCACGAGCCTTCCCTCCGGCGTGTTCAACAGCCGCTTCAATTCCAAATCCGTGAACGTCTTCTCGAGCTTGTCCGCCTTGATCGCCTGCGACAAAGCCCGCTGATCCGCGCCATCCTTCAACGCCGCCCGCACCTCCTCCGCCGTCCACGGCCGGTTCTTCCGCAATTCCTTCGTCGTCTTCCCCGCGCTCGCGCCCGTCGCCGCCACCCCCGTCGCCGCCCCGCTCGCAACCCCGTCGATCTGATCGCGCAGCCTCTTCATCTCCCGCTGCGACGCCATCAGGTCATACATCGGCAGCGTTTCCTCGAGCATCTGCGCCATCAACGTCCCCGCCGGCTCCCCCTTCTCCGCCGCCTTTTTATACCACTCGATCGCGGTCCGCGGATTCTCGTCCACCCCGAGCCCTTCTTCATAAAACCCTCCGAGCGCCATCATCGCCGCCGTGCTGCCCTGCGCTGCGGTTTTCTCATACCACGTCAACGCCTCCTCGTAGTCGCCGGCGTCCTCCGCTTTCTTGCCCTTCTGGTAATCGTCCCACGCGATGAGCTTCGGCTTCAACCGCGCCACCGACGCCTGCGCGTCCTTGTATCCGTTCGCCGCCGCCTTCTCAAACCACGTCATCGCCAGCGGCAAATCGAACGGCACGCCTTCCCCTTTCTCGTGCAGCACGCCGAGATTATACATCGCCCCCGCACTGCCCGCCGCCGCCGCCTCCGTCCACGCCGCCGCCGCCGCCGTGAAGTTCTTTTCCTGATACGCCACATACGCCCGCTCGAACGTCACGTTGACCTTCACTCGCGCGACCGCCGCCGCTGCATTCTTCGCCTGCTTCGCCGCCGCCCGCTCGAACCAGGCGAGCGCCTTCGCATTGTCCTTCGGCACACCTTCCCCGAGTTCATGCAGGACCCCGATATTGAACAGCGCTTCCGGATGCCCCGCCTCCGCCGCCTGCTCCCACGCCGCCAGAGCGTCTGAAAAACGCTTTTCCCGATACGCCGCCATCCCGCGGACGAAAAGGTCGGGCGCCCCCGGTTCTCCTCCGCGTGCAATGAAATCCAACCCATCCTGCGCCGCCTCGCTTCCCGCCGCTTTCGCCTTCGTCAACCAGATCTTCGCTTCGTCGAAATTCTTCGGGATCGCACCGCCCTCCAAATACGCCGCCCCGAGAAACAGCATCGCCTCCGCGTCCCCCCACTCCGCCACTTTCTTCGCCAACACGATCGCTTCCTCCCCGCGGCCCGCCTGCCACGAGGCCCGCGCCCGCTCCATCAGTTGCGCCGTCGCCAGTTTGATCTGCTCCCGCGCCGGCGCATGCCCCGCATCCGCCGCCCGCTTATACCAGCGCAACGCCGTCTCCACATCGTGCGCCGCATGGTTCTGCAGGAAATACTTCGCGACCTGCATCTGCTTCGCCACATCGCCCGACTCCGCTCCGGGAATCAACGACTGGATCGGCCCCAGCGCCGCCTGCTTCGCCTGAAACTGACTCGACACCTGCTGCGCATACGTCCGCACCGCCGCCATCACATTCGCCGGCAACACCCGCTGCACGACCGCCGGATCATACGCCTGGCTGTCCAGCGCCAGCACATACGCCCCCGCCTCGCCGGGCATCTGCTGCATCTTCGGCAACAGCGTCTGCAACACCCGCTCGCACGTCTGCGCCAACGTCCAACGCCTCTCCTTTCCAGCCGCCACGATCGCCCGCGAAAACGCTTTCACCGCCGCTTCCCGACCGCCCCGACTCAGCGCGGCGGCAAACTCAAGGTCCAGTGTCCGCTCTGCCTCCGCCAACTTCGTGTTGCCCACCGCCTTCACCCCCGCTGCTTTCGCCGCCGCCAGCTTCGCCTCCTCCGCTTTCGCCTCCGGATGTCCCGCCAGCGCCGCCCGCATCAGCCACTCGCCCGCTTTCTTTTCGTCGGGCGCCGCGCCCGCGATCCCTTGCGCATGCATCTGCCGCAGCCGCCACATCGCCTCGCGATGATTCGCACGCGCCTCGTGTTCGAACAGTTCCACCGCCCGGCTCTCGTTCTTCTCCACGCCGTCGCCCGTCGCCAGCAGCTCCGCCAGCCGAAAACGCGCCGCACTCAGACCCGCGGCCGCCGCTTGCTCGAGCTGCTTTACGCCTTCCGCCACGTTGCGCTGCGGCGCGTTTCGTTCCGTCAACGCCAGCCCCAAACTCTCCTGCGCTTCCAACCGCCCGCTTTCCGCCGCACGGCCCCGCCACATTTCGAACGCCACCTCATCCCGCGGCATCCCGTCCTCGCCTTTTGAATACCGCGTCGCGATCTGCCACTGCGCCCAACTGTCGCCGCGCAGCGCCGCCACGAACATTTCCCGCAACGCCGCCGGCACGTGCGCCGGCACGTCTTTCGCCAATCGGGCCGCCGCCTCATCCCGCTCGAGGTTCTCGAGCAGCAAATCCGTATCCGGATGATTGTGTTTTCTCGCCTCCAACAACCACCTTCGCGCCAGCGCAAAGTCCTGCACGCCCGCCTGCGCTGACGATGCCAGCATGGCCGCCTGCATCATCGCCGTCACATCGCCCTGCTCGGCCGCCTTCCCATACCATTTCAACGCTTCCCTCGCGCCTTTGGCCACGCCGCGGCCCGACTCGAGGTTCTCGGCCAGCCGGCGCTGCGCTGTCACATCCCCCCGTTCCGCAGCGAGCCGGTAATACTTCGCCGCTTCCTCCGGATTGGACTCCTCGCCATAATCGTCCCGCGCCGCTCCCAGCCAGAAATACGCGGCCACATCGCCCCGCTCCACCGCGCGATTCAAGAATCTTTCCGCCGTCGCGAAATTCCTCTCCACGCCTTCCCCCGAAAGATACCGCCGCCCCATCTCCCTCAGCGCCGTCGGCTCGCCCAGCTCCGCCGCTTTCGCCCACCACCCCGCCGCCGCCGCGTCGTCCGCAAAAATTTCACTGTCCCCGTCCTGCAGCTTCTCCGCCAGCGCCACTTGCGCCTTCGCGTCGCCCGCATTGGCGCGCGCCAGCAACTGCTGCAACTCCGCCCCCCCCGCCGCCAGCATCTTCGCCCCCAATTCCGGATCGGCGTTCCTCAATTCCCAGAGCTTCGCGCCCGCGTCCTCGTTCCAGTTCTGCGACGCCCGCAGCAGCCACTTCGCCGCCGCCACGTGATCTTTCTTCGTCCCGCGCCCTTCCGCATACGCCAGCCCCGCGCGATACATCGCCTCGGCTTCGTGCTGCTCCGCCGCCTTCTCATACCATTTCAGCGCCTCGACCAGATTCTTCCTCGTCCCTTCCGCACGCTCGTGCATCTCCGCGAGCCCCACCTGCGCCACCCCCAGCCCCGCCTCCGCCGCCCGCTGCATCCATGCAAACGCCTTCGCTGCCTCCATCTCCACGCCACGCCCTTCCCTGAACATGCCCGCGATCTGATACGCCGCATAGCCATCCCCCTTCGCCGCCGCCTTCTCATACCACGCCCGCGCCTCCGCAAAATCCTGCGCCGCCTCACCGTCGTTTCCCCAGTCATACCGGTGCGCCACGTCCACCATCGCCCGCACGTCGCCACCCTCCGCCTTCGCCCGCAACTCCGCCAGCGTCGGCCACGACACGTCCTCCTCCTGCGCCACCGCCGCCGCACTCAACACACACAGGCCAACGCACACGACACCCGCCAGCCGGCGGAACAAATGAGTTTTCATGGGAGGGAAAAGCGGACGCCCTCCCGTCTGCTCCACTCGTCCACCGGCCGCAAGCCACCGCCCCTACGCAATTCTGCGTAGCCCGTCACCTCGGTGGCCTCCGTAGCGGCGAACAGCCCGTCCCGAAGTGTCGGGCAGCAAGCCGATCAACCACCCCGCCAATTGACGCCACGCCCTCCCTTCGCTTCGTTCCCGTCATGTTCACCATCCTCGGCGGCGACGGAAAAGAATACGGCCCCGCCAGCATCGAACAAATCCGTTCCTGGATCGCCGCCGGCCGCGCCAACCTCGAGACCCGCGCCAAACTCGCCGGCACCGACGAGTGGCGCACCCTGGGCGACTTTCCCGAGTTCAACCCCGAAGGTCCCGCCACCCCGCCCCTCATCCCCGGCAGCCCCCTCACCGTCGCGCCCTCTCTCCTTTCCCCGGCCTCCGCGACCGCAGATCTCGCCGAGCGCGGCCCCCGCTTTCTCGCCCGCCTCATCGACTGGATCATCGAAATTCTCTGCTGCATTCCGGGCCTTTTCATCCTCGGACCCGAATTCGTTGAAATCATCCAGGCCGGCATGCGCGGCATCGAACCCGACCCCGAGCAGTTCGACATGATGCGCCTCGGCCTCGGCGTCCTCGTCGTCTTCGCCGGTTGGTTCCTCCTTCTCGTCATCCAGGTTTTCCTTCTCAGCACCCGCGGACAATCCATCGGCAAAATCATCACGAAGGTCCGCGTCGCCCGCGTCGACGGCACCAAACCCGGCTTCCTCTACGCCTGGCTCCTCCGCGAAGCGCTCATCACGTTCTGCGGCGTAATCCTCAGCTTCCTTCCGATCATCGGTCCGCTCCTCCTCCGCCCCGCCTTTCACATCACCGACTGGTGCCTGATCTTCCGCGACGACCGCCGCTGCCTCCACGACCTCATCGCCGGCACCCAAGTCGTCAAAGCCTGACTCCCTCGTAACGGCAAGCGCCAGCAAGCCGACGCTCCTCGCACCCTGTCCCGCCCTCGCGCCCGCACCCGCGCCCCATGCTCGTGCTCGTAATCGTGCTCGTGCTCTTCCGCGCCCCCACACCCCGCCGCCAACCCGCCTCACACCACCCGATTCCTCAACTCCCCGCCCTTTCCCCACGCCGCCAGATTCGCCAGAAAGTGCGCCACCAGCGCCTCGTCCTGATCGTCCCGCCCGCCCGCCGTGTGCGGCGTGATGAAACAATTCCGCGTCGTCCACAACGCATGCTCCGGCGGCAAAGGCTCCGGCTCCATCACGTCGAGATACGCCGCATCCAGATGCCCGCTCTCCAGCGCCTCCATCAGCGCCTTCTGATCCACCGTCGTCCCGCGCCCGACATTGTAGAAACGCGCGCCGCGCTTGAAACACGCCAGCCGCCGCGCATTCACGAAATCCTTCGTCGCGTCATTGTCCGGCAAGATGTTCACCACGTGATCCGCCTCGCCCAGCGCGCTGCTCAACTGCTCCATCGCAATGATCCGCACCGCGCTCTCGCTCCGCGTCTGCCGCCGCAGCGCCACCACCTTCATCCGAAACGGCGCCAATAATTCCGCCAGCCGCTGCCCGATCGCGCCGAACCCCAGCAGCAACACCGTCTGGCCCGTCAACAACCGCGACGCCGCCCGCCGCTCGTAATAATCCCACGTCCGCCCTCCTCGCTGCGCCTCCAGCGACTGCGGCAACTGCCGCCCCAACCCCAGCATCATCGCCAGCACGTGCTGCGCGCACGGCTCCGCAAAAACCGCCGACGCATTCGTGAGCGCTCCCCCGCGCTTACGCAGCGCCTCCTTGAAATCCTCCCGGTCATACCGCGTGTAACCCGCCGTCGTCAGCGCCACCCATTTCAACCGCTCATAACGAAAACAATCCTCCACCGCCGGCTGCCCAAACGCCACATCCGCCTCCGCGATCGCCGCATCGCTCTCGCCACCCGCCAGCACCGACGCACTCGCCACCTTCGCCTCGACCAGCCGGTGCCCGCGCGCCTTCAACTCCGCCCGCAGCCGCGCGTCCGCCCCGTCCTTCAGTTTCGCATTGCACCAGATTGTGAGACTCATCGCCGAAAGCCGACCGTCCGCCGCCTTCACCGTTCCGCCGGAACTTCCACCATCACCGTCATCTCGCGGCCCACATTAGCCAGCGTCACCGGATGCGCCGTTTTCGTCATGTAAGTCAGCCGCCCTCGGACCGAGATCCGCGCCTCCACCTCCACGCTCCCGCGCAACACCGGATCCTCCGCCCGAAACTCGATCTGGAACGGCACCGGCAGCCGCCCCGGATTCGTGATCGTCGCCTCGCCCAGCACCTCCGTCCGCTGCACGCCGTCGCCGCGATCCACCACCTGTATCCAAACTTCGGTGTCGTCCGGCAGCGGCCCGCCGCCCGTCGCGTTCGTCACCACGCCGGTCAACACCCGGTCGCCGAGGCCCGGCACCGTCGTGTCCAGATGCTCGCAGCCCGACCCCAGCAGCCCAGCCATCACCCCCAACACAGCAGCGATCGTTTTCATGAAGCGGAAAAGCTGCGCAGTGAACCGATGCGACGCTGGATGTCAGCAACCAACTCGGCATGCTCCCGCGCCTCCGTCCCGTCCGCCCGCACCAGCCCACTCCCCAACGGCGCCCGCTCGCCCGCCCGATCCCGCCACCGCACCCACGCGCACCCCACGACCGCCGGATGCGCGATCGTCCGCTGCAATTCCCGCCGCCCTTTGCGCAGCATGCGCTCCACCGTCGTCAATCCCCCCGCCCGCCGCACCCCCGCCGCACCGAAAAATTCCTCCCGCGCCCAGCAAAAATCGCCCACCCACACCGGCCCGGCTGGCAACATTCCCCCATCCCGAAACCCCACCCACGCCACGTCCGCCACCGCCGCCGCCAGCTCGCTCACGTTGACCTCGTGCGCACCCGCTCCCGGCTCCTCCCGCGCACCCAGCACCAGGTGATTCGCATCGTTCGCCCGGATCGCCGCCGCCGTGGTCGCGAAATACCGCTGCGCAAACTCCCGCGTCCAACGCGCATTGTCGCGCGCATACCCGCGCGTCGCCAGCGCCTCATCCGCGCGCGTCATCTCGCGCACCACCTCCTTGTTCGCAATCGGCGCGCCCCACGCCTTCGCCAGCCCCGCCATGCTGCCGCGATGCAACGCGAGCACAAACTCCCACGCCGCATGATACGCCGCGAAACCCGGCTCCAGACTCAAACACACCTGCAACAACGTCGGCCCCGCCCGCCCCCACGCAATTCCATCGTCCGCCAGCCACCCGATCAACGCCCGCTCCTCCACCCACGGCGCACATACCTCCGCCGCCCGCTCCCCCGCACGTTCGTGCCATTGCGGATCGAACACATCCGGCAACCGCACCCCCGCCGCGCGAATCGTCGGCCCCGCCGCGCAAAAATCCACCGTCCCCACCCACGGCCACCCGTCGCCCCGCAACTCCTCCGCCGCCCCCGCGCCGAGCGCGTTGAAATTCCACCGCCGCATCCGCTCCGCCTCACCCGCCTCCACTTCGTTCACCGCCGCCGCGAAAAACGCCCGCCCCTCCGGATCGATCAACCACCACGCCCCCTCGCGCGCCTGCCCCACCCGAAAAAATCCGCGCACACCCCGCACCGTCTCACTCCTGAACGCCTCCGATAAATCGCCGCCCAGCGCCATTCGCCGGATCTGAACCGCGCCTTCCTTCGAACGCAAACCGCGATTCCGCAGCCACGCGCACCAAGCGGCCCGTAGCTACGAGCGTGAGCGAGTGGCACCCTCCTCGTAGCGGCGAGCGCCAGCGAGCCGACCCTCGCCCCTCGACACCACCCTTGCCATCCCCGCCCCCTCACCGCACAACACCCGCAACCCCGCCCGTATGGCAGCCGCCGTTTTCCTGATCCTGTTCCTGGTGGTCGTCCTCGTGGTCTTCCCGGTCTGGGTCTTCATCCGTTTCAGCTCGCTGAAGGACGAACTCGCCGCGCTCCGCACGCGGCTGACGTTTCTCGAAACCGAGCTCCGCGAAACCCGCCGCCAACCGCCCGCCGAACTCGCCGCTCCCGCCGCTCCGCGTCCGCCCCAACCCGCCGCTCCGCTTCCGCCGCCCGTCATCGCCCCGCCTCCTTCGCCGCCGGCAGCCGCGACACTTCCACCCCCGCTTCCGCCCCGCCCCGCGGCCCCCGCCCCCGTATCCACGCCGCCAGCACCCCCGCTCCCGCGCAAACCCGCCCTCAACCTCGAACACTTCGTTGGCGCCAAACTCTTCGCCTGGCTCGGCGGCCTCACCGCCTTCCTCGCCGTCGCGTTCTTCGTCAAATACTCTTTCGAACACGATCTCATCCCGCCCGAGATCCGCGTCGCCATCGGCTTCGTCCTCTCCGCCGCGCTCGTCATCGCCGGCCTGCGCATCACCCACGAAAGATACCGCATCACGTCCCACGTGCTCTGCGCCACCGGCGTCGTCAGCCTCTACGCCGTCACCTTCGCCTCCCACTCGGTCTACCACTTCGCGCCGTTCACCCCGCTCGTCACGTTCGCCTTGATGGCGCTCATCACCGCCGCCGCCTTCCTGCTCGCGGTTCGCCTCCAGGCCCAGGTCGTCGCCCTCCTCGGACTCTTCGGCGGCTTTCTCACTCCGATCCTCGTTTCCACCGGCGAAGACAACCCGCTCGGCCTCTTCGGCTACATCGCCCTCCTCGACCTCGGCCTGATCGCCGTCGCCCTCCACCGCCGCTGGCACTACCTCGTCGCGCTCGCCGCCGGCGGCACCGTCCTCATGCAGATCGCGTGGACCGACGAATTTTTCGTCGCCTCCCGCGCTCCGCTCCTCGTCACCCTCTGCCTCGCTTTCAGCGCGCTGTTCGCGATCGCCCCCGAGCTTGCCCGCCGCTGGCAACGCTCTTCGCGCCACATCACCTTCTCCGCCGCCGCCCTCCCGCTCGTCGCACTCGGCTTCGCGTGCTTTTTGCTCGGATACGACTCCATCGCCGCGCGCCCCGCGCTTTTCTTCAGCTTCGTTTTCGGCGCCGACGCTTTTCTTCTCCTGCTCGCCTGGCGCGACGATCTCGCCCCGCGCGTTCACCTCCTCGGCGGCGCCGTCGTCTTCGTCCTCCTCAGCATCTGGACCGCCCAACAACTTTCGCCCACACTCCTCCCCTGGGCGCTCGCCGCCTACCTCGTCTTCGCCGCCGCCCACACCGCGTTCCCGCTCGTTCTCGAACGTTTCCGCCCCGCCGCCGCACCAACTTTCTGGAGCCAGCTCTTCCCGCCCCTCGCCCTCCTCCTCCTGCTCGTCCCGCTCTTCAAACTCGACGACGTCTCCCTCCTCTTCTGGCCCGCCGTCCTGCTCGTCGACGTCCTCGCCGTCGGCCTCGCGCTCCTCACCGGCTCGCTCGCCGCCCTCGC
>JAEZAD010000233.1 GCA_023430565.1 Verrucomicrobiota bacterium | reverse complement strand
CGCTACGCCGGCGGCGACATCCCCAATTATCGCCGCCAGATCGCCCGCGCGCTGAAGTGGGACGCCGACACGCCCAACGATTTCACCTCGAAACGAAAATTCTCCTCCCAGTGGAAGGAAACCCGCGCCGGCCTCGAAAAACTCAGCACCTACCTCGAGCAAAATGCCGACACCCTGATGAAACAGCGCGAGGACATGCTCCGCCGCGAGGCGGACATCGCCGCCACACCGCCCACCTCCGCCGCACCACCCGCCGCCGCGGGGCCCATCACCCCGATGCCCGCCGACTGGCCCGCGTTGGAACCGCGCACCACCACCGCCATGCTCGCGGGTTCCTACCCGGGCGGTGCCAGCTCCCCTTTTGCCCGCGCCTTTTTCGGTGATCAACCCAGCCGCGTCATGCGCGCCTACACCATCGAGGTCGACGCACCCGACCAACATCACCTGCGACTTCGCGCCATGCGCGACGACCGCGCGCTCATCGACCGCACCATCGACGTCCAATCCGTCGACGACGCGCTCGTCTTCACCGAAACCGCCATCGACCTCGACGCCGGCAAGCCCCTCGGTCCCGTTTTGCGCCGCGTCCTCCTCCGCAAAAACACCGCCGGCGAACTCGTGATCGAACGCCGCATCTTCCTCGCAGGCACCGACCCCTCCGCCCCGCCCAAATACACGTTCTGGACCCGCGCGGTTCGCGAACCTCCGACTCCCTAAGCACCACTGCACCGCCGCTCACGGCAGTGAGGGCGAAGATTTTTCCATGAAAACATGCCCTCATTGCGGCCGCCGGGTCGGTCCTCTTCAACTGTCGCTCTACGCCACGACCACGGCCTACACCTGCACCTCCTGCAAGAAGAAGAGCCGGTTTGACCGGCGCTTGATGGGAGCCATCGGAAGCATCGGCCTCATCGGAGCGGTCACCGCCCAAACGGTCCTTCATCTGGAAGGTCTGGCCCTCGTAGCACTCGCCGCCGCCGGCACCGTGAGCGTGATCACCGCCACCTATTGCTGCCTCACGCTCCAACCGGCGAACAGCCGATAAAGACGCCCTGCGCGAGCGCTGCCGCCAACGCCTCGCTGTGGCCCTGACGGCCCCCGCTCACCCTCCGGTCGTTGCCTCACGCAACACCGCCGGATCGAACTTCAACGGCTGCCGCGCCCGCGCATCCACCGGCTTCCCGTCCTTCGTCGGCGGCGTGAACTGCCACCGCGCCACCGCTGTCGCCGCCGCCCACCCAAACTCCTCGTTGCTCGCCGATACCACTCGCGGCAACTGCGCCCGTCCCGCGCGATCGATGATGAACTCCACCATCGCCTCCTCGACCTCGCCCGCCTCGATCATCGCCTCCGACAACACCGGACTCGGCTGATAACGCGGCTTCGGCGGCGCATCCAAATCCTTCAACGTCAGCACCGCCTCCGGATTTTTCTTCAACACCTTCAACAACCGCCGACCCGACGCGCTCAGGCGCGAGTCCCGGTCGCCCGGCGCAAACTCCTGCTTCATCGACAGCATCGCCCACGACGGCTTCCCGTCCTTCTGCGCCGGCTCGAATTCCCACCCCAAAATCATCGCCGCCGCCGCCGCACCAAACTCCGGACGCGTCGCCTCGTGCACCACCACCCGCCGCGTCCGCCCCGCCGGATCGATCAAGAACGCGATCTTCGCCTCACCCTTCACATTCTTCTCCAGCAACTCGAACGGATACACCGGCGCACTCGTCAGAATTGGCCGCGGCGCTTGGTCGTAACGAAACTCCTCCGGAAATTCTTTCGGTGCTCTCGCCGCGACCCTGAACGCGTCCACCGCTTCAGAGGGTCCTCCCAGCAAATCGAAATGAATCGGCTGCCTCATCCGCGTGTTCACCGGACGCCCATCCACGATCGCCGGTTTGAATTTCCACTTCAGTAACGCCTCGATCGCCGGCGCCTCGAACTCCGGATGCGTCGACTGCACGATCGACGGATTCCTCACCTCGCCGGTCGAATCGACGACGAACTCGAGCACAACGTCCCCTTTGTTGCCGTTCAATCGGAGCGCCCACGGATACTCGGGATTTACCCGCTTGATCGCCTGCGGCGGCGTGCCGGGCAGATTCAACTTCCCCGCCGCACCCATCGCCCCCGGCAGCATCGCAACCAACCCCGCCACCATCACCAGCAGCATTCTCTTCATGCCAATTGCCTACACCTGTGTGTCACCCCTTTCCAAGCCAAACTTCCGCCGCCCCACCCGTCACCCCCCTTCGCGCTCATGCCCGTGCTCTCCCTCATGCTCGTGCTCATGATCGTGATCGTGATCCTTCTTGTGCCCACGCTCGCCCCTTCGCCGCCCACCGAACACGAGCACGAGCACGATCAAGATTCACGAGCACGAGGCCGCCCTCGGCACCGTAAGTCCCTCGCGCCACCGGCAGCATTGACCCCTCCCCGCCCGCCCCCCATCTCTCACCCTCTATGTCCGACCAACCCGCCTCCGCCGAAGTCACCATGGACAACCTCGTCGCGCTCGCGAAACGCCGCGGCTTCGTTTTCCAGTCGTCCGAGATCTACGGCGGCCTCACCGGCTTCTTCGACTACGGCCCCCTCGGCGTCGAATTGAAGAAAAACATCCGCGACTGCTGGTGGAACGACATGGTCCGCCGCCGCGACGACATCGTCGGCATCGAAACGTCCATCATCATGCACCCGAAGGTCTGGGAAGCCTCCGGCCACGTCGCCGGCTTCACCGACCCGCTCGTCGATTGCAAAGTCTCCAAGCAACGCTACCGCGCCGACCAGCTCTTCTTCGCCCCCGTCGTCGTCGACGA
>JAEZAD010000224.1 GCA_023430565.1 Verrucomicrobiota bacterium | reverse complement strand
CAGCGGGCGCGCCGCATCCCGGCAGCGACTACAGATCGAACCGCACGCGCTGTGTATATCCCGTGGCGCCGGCCACGTTGACGGTGAATTGTATCGGAGACAAAGATACGACCGTGATGGTGTCGTCTTTGTCGAGCAGGCTCGTCGCGTTGCGCCCCAAGGTGACCGTGATCGTTCCGGTATTCGCCTGCGTTGGATCGCTCACGGTCACCTGCAGCACGCCCGACGAAGCCCCGGCGGTCATGACGCACGCCTTTTTATTCACGGTGATGGCATCGACACCGCCGCCGACCGTCTTGGTCGCGTCCTGCCAGAAGACGGCACCGACGGAGTTGAACGTGGTCTCCTTCACCGCCTGCGCAGCAGACGTGTTTTCGAGCACCACGAACTCCGGTGCGGCAGCATAGCTCGCCGTGGCTGAGGCCGTGGCGGCAGGGAGCACGGCGTAAGCATAGCTCGAGGCGGTGGGATTGACGCCGTGATCGAACCACAGCGTGAGAAATGGGTGCGAGAAGGTGCCGATGTCGGGGTAGTTGGGATTCTCGTTGATGTCGGTCCACTTCCCGCTCCGCGTCTCACGCACGCCTTTGAGGCTGGCGCCGCCGGGAAAATAATAACCAATGCCGTCGCCGGACGAAACGTTGCCCGCCAGATGAGCGTAGTTGACGCCGGTGAGAGCTGCCGCCGTGCCGGCTGCAGTTTGCAGCGTGGCGAGACTGCTGGCTCCATTGACGCTGAAGGCATTGTTGCCGGCCGGTTTCAGCTTCCGGTTTTCCACGATGGTCTCGACGACTTTCCCGCCGCTGGCGGTCACGTCAGCGCCAAGGCAGATGATTTCGTCGTCGTAGAAAAACCACGCCTTCTTCGCCCGCAACGAGCGGCCGAAGGGAGCCGCCTGCATCGCGGCGAGACCGCTCTTGCCGGACCACGACTCGACGCCGCCGACAAAGCTCGAACTGCTGAGGCGCCGCTCCGAAGGCGAAAGGCCCGACTCGATCGTGGTGCCAGGCAGGCGGCGCGGGTTGATGGTCGCCCAGAAGGCTTCGCTGAATTGTTTCAGATCGCTCGTATACAAATACAACATGCCGTCGCTCGTGTGCCAGCCGCGCTTGTTTTCGTCATTCACGGACTCGTAGTTGTAGATGCGGCTCGAATGCATCGAAAGCGCCGCCGCGTAATTGGAGCGATGATGCACGGAACGATCCATGCGCGAGAAGGTGACGTGCAGGTCTGCCGTGGACAGCGGTGCGATGCCCGAATTGGCGAGGATGGCTTTCGCCAGTGGGGTGTCGTAGAGCGAAAAACCGGCCGCCTGGCTGCTGAACGTCGAGTCGGTTTGCAGCCAGTGTTTGGCGATGCGCTTGAAGTTCGTCGCATCGGCGGCGGGCGCGAACTGCGCGGCGCGGATGAACGCCCCCGCGATCGATCGGCCCGCCGGATGCGGCGGAGCCCCGTGGCGGCTGATGTTCCGCCCGCGCACCGCGTCCATGAGCTCGCCGCGATGCATCCACGGGCGGAACGAATCGTAGAGCCAGTTATACAAAAATTCGCGCTTGGCGGCCGACACCTCCCACGATGAACCGTCGATCAGATAAATGATGTCGGTGGCGTCAATGATGAGAGAACGGCCGTAGCCTCCATTGTAGGGATGCTTGTCGTGCTGGATGAACGAGCCGTCTGTGTAGAAGCCGTCCCCGGGCGGAATGCCCTTGTATTTCAGCAATTCGTTCATGCCGGCCAGAGCGTCGGCAAGCTTCGTGGAGCTCTTCACCACGATCGCGCGCGTCGCCACCACCCGCGCCTTCCACATGCGGTTGGCTCCGGTCATGTTGTCCCCAGTCACAGCCGTGGGCGTCCAATGGTTCACCGTCGACATGAAGTTGCTCCGCTGCGTCGCCGTGAGGTGGCCATACAACAGCACGACTGTGTCGATGAGTCGGATCGGCGCGCCAATTTTGAGATCCCACCAATTGCCGGAGTCCGAGGTCGTCGTGTTGTAGCGGTGGGTATACATCCAGTTCAACCCGTTGATGATGTCGGTGCGCAGCGCGGCGTTGTTTTGCAACGTGGCCCCATTCGCCGTGCACGCGAGCGCCATGGCGAACAGTCGCTGATAGGCGGACACTATGTGCGCCGTTTCGGTCGTGCTGGTGAGATCGCTCCAAAGATACGTGCGGCCGGACGCGGTGTTGAGCCGGTCCCAATAGCCGGTCCCGTTGACGGTGTCTCGCGACACGCCGTTGCTCGCGACGGCGGTAGCGATGCTGGTCAGCTTCGCGGCAATGTCCGGATCCGCCGGGTTGTAGCTGGTGCCGCCGTTGAGCACTTCGGCCCAACGCGCGCGCAACGTGTCATATTCGTCGGCCGAGAGCCGGACGAGCGAGGCGGCCAACACGGCCGCGAGCGAAAGGAGCAGATGAATCTTCATGGGGTGACGAGGGGGTGTGTTTCTGTCGTTTCGGTCGCCGCTCTGGCGGGGCCAGGATGCGCCGAAGGGGTCGGTTAAACGCTACCGCCCCCTAACCACGGCGAAAGCGGGCGCGGTTGCGCGAATTTCGCGAAGAGTTATGCGAAACCCGCACGCGGCCACGCGCTCACTCCCCATTCGCCAGCACACGCGGCTTCGCGATGTCGACCAGACCCACGTTCCCCAGCATCGGCAGCTTGAGCGCCAGCCGTTTCGGATTCAGCCCGAAGACCAGCCCGATCACGTTGACTTCGATTCCCTCCTCCCATCCGCCCAACAGCCCCAGCACGCCAAACAGGTTGACCTGCGCCCCTGTCCCGCTCGGCGTCCGCGCCAGCACCGAGGCGCCGAGATAATCCTTGCCGACCGCCGTCGCGGGCAAATCGACGCGCAGCTCGGGCACGGCGCGCAGCACGTGAGCGACAAACGTGTTCGAGTTCGGCCCCGGCCAGATGTGATAGCTCTCCGCGTGCGGATAATCGGCAACCGCCGCATCGATGCGCTCGATGAGCGGTTCCACACCCGGTCCGCGCACGTCGGCGAGCAAATGCGGACGATTGCCGAACCAATACCCGTCCGCATGCCGCTGGCTCGCCCGCACGCCATTGCCGGTGCGGCGCGTTTGATAACCCATCAACTCGTAAACCGTGAACGCATTCGCGCCCGCCGGCTTCACCGCGATCCACGTGTGCACGCCGAAATACCCGCGCCACCGGATGGCCCGCGCCGCGTAAACCTGCACCACCGCCTCTGGCGTCGTCGCCGGGTCCGGCGCCAGCCCCGCCGGCTCGCGGCTCGCCGTGCGCCAATCGCGCGCGCCGAGATCACCCGTCAGCGTAACAAACAGAACCGCCAACGCACCGTAGCCGAACACAACAAAACACGCCCGTCTCAACATCCGCCGAAGGTGTGAGACCGCGCGAAAAAGCCAACGGCCTTGCACAAAAAATCGCCGCCAGCGCCGCGCGCTCAACGCCTCCCCGCACCCCCGGCGCCAGCTCTACGCTCAGTTCGCCGCCGGCGCCACCAGCTGCGACTGATTGTAGATCGTTTCGATCCACCGCACCGCCGTGATCCACCCTTTGCCGAACTCCGCCCATTTTTCCGGCAGTCCGTCCGCCCGCAGCTGGTCGAGCGTCTTGCCTTCGGCCATGCCCTTCCGCACCAGCGCCACGCTCTCGACCAGCATCGCGTTGTAGTTGCGCAGCATGTCCACCGTCGCGAGCGGGCCGTGCCCGGGAATGATTTTCGTGTCGGGTTTTGCCTGCGCCAACACCGCCTGCTGCGTCGCGATGTAGCCATCGACGTTCCCGCCACTGCCGAAGTCCACATACGGGAAACCCGCGCTCACATACTGGTCGCCCATGTGCACGACATTCGCCTCCGTGAAAAAGATGATGCTGTCGCCATCCGTGTGCCCCGTGCCGACGTGCAACAGCCGGATTTCCTCGCCGTTGAAATGCACCGACGCCGACTCGTCGAACGTGATCACCGGCAACGCCGCGGCCGCCGCCTTCGCCGCCCCGAGCCGCGTGCGCACATTGCTCTGCGCCACGATCACCGCCTCCTTCGCGCCGAAGACTTCGTTTCCACCCGTGTGGTCGCCGTGATGATGCGTGTTCAACACGAACTTCAACCGGCCCGGGTTGAGCTGCTGCAGCGCCGCGGAGATCTTGTCGGCCAGCGGCGCGAATTGATCGTCCACAATCAAAATGCCATCCGGCCCCGCCGACACGCCGATGTTTCCGCCCGCCCCCTCGAGCATGTAAATATTCCCCGAGACCTGCGTGGTCTTGATTTCCACTTTGGAAAAATCCTGCTGCGCGCACGCCGCGGAAACCAACGCAGCGGAAAACAAAAACGAAACCAGGGGTAGTCGGGGGCTCATGCGCGGCAGACTAGGACATCCGCCTCCTCCGGCAACCGGTATGACAGAAACAGCCCCACGCATTGTCGCCGCGCTCCCCGACCGAAATTCATCTTTCTCTTTCCTCTTTCTCGTTCTCTTTCTCCCATTGCCGCGAGAACCCCCGCTCGCTGTCGCCCACCTTTTGGAACCCATGAAATCACCCCGCTCCCTCCGCCCGTTTCAACTCAGCGCCGCGCTGCTCGCGCTTCTTCTGATTCCGGCGAACCACGCCACAACCGCCCCCGCCGCTCCCACGCCCGCTCATGCCGACGCCCGCATCCTCGCGCCACAGATCGTCGTCGCGCCGGACCGCGCCGACTGGACGTATTCGCCCGGCGAGCCGGTCACGTTTTCCGTTTCCGTCCGCAGCGACGGACACCCGCTGCCCGGCGCAAAAGTGAAATACCGCGTGGGACCGGAGAAATTCGAAGTCGCCCATGACGCCATTGACGTCCCCGCCGACGGCCTGCGCATCGACGGCGGCACGTTGAACCAACCCGGCTTCATCCGCTGCATCGTCGAATTCGAGACGCCACACAAAACCTACCGCGCCGTCGCCACCGCCGGTTTTTCGCCCGAGCAAATCCAGCCCACGCAAACCCAGCCCGAAGACTTCGACGCCTTCTGGTCGAAAAACCTCGAAGCTCTCGCCGCGATCCCGATGCGCGCCGTGAAGACCCGCGTGCCCGAAGCCTCCACCGCCGAGGCCGACGTCTATCACGTCAGCTTTCAAACCTGGGGCCCCGACGGCAGCACGACGCGCTTCTACGGCATGCTCGCCGAACCGACGAAACCAGGCCGCTATCCCGCCTTGCTCCGCGTCCCCGGCGCCGGCGTGCGCGCGTATCGCGGCGATCCGTCGCTCGCCGCCACGGGCCTGATCGTGTTGGACGTCGGCATCCATGGCATCCCCGTGAACCTGCCGGATTTCGTTTACGAAGATCTCCGCAACGGCGCGCTCCGCAGCTACAACGCCTACCATCTCGATAATCCCGAGCAGTATTACTACCTGCGCGTTTATCTCGGCTGCGTGCGCGCCAACGACTTTCTCACGTCGCATGAAAACTGGGACGGGCAAAACCTCGTCGTCGCCGGTGGCAGCCAGGGCGGACAACTCTCGATCGTCACGTCCGCGCTCGATCGTCGGGTGACCGGCACCGTTTCCAACTACCCCGCGTATTGCGACGTGACCGGTTACGTCCACGGTCGCGCCGGCGGCTGGCCCCACACGCTCTCGCGCAAAGAAAATCAGACGGAGGCCAAACTTCGCACGACGTCCTATTACGACGTCGTCAATTTCGCCCGTCGCCTCCGCGCGCCCATCAGTCTCGCCTGGGGCTACAACGACGAAACCTGCCCCGTCACCAGCATGTATGCCGCCTACAACGTCGTCACCGCGCCGAAGGAGCTGCACCTCCAGCTCAACATGGGCCACCCTTCGATCGAAGAATTCAGCGCCGCTTTCCGCAACCGCGTCCTCGCGATGACCCGCAACCCCGCCGCCCTCTCAAGCCAGTAGCTGCGAGCGCCCGCGAGGCCCCCGCCCCATCGCCCTCGTCTCACCCCCGCGCCCGCTCCGGCAGCAGGCCAATCACCCACGCCGGCATCCTGCCCCGCAGCGCCGTTTCGATCTGCGCCCGATTGCGATGATAAATCACGCCGAGCGCGATCAGCGACAGCCCCAGCGCCGTCAGCGCCACCGGAAAAAGCAGTGAGTCCGCGAAGACGCGATGGGCGAGATAACCGAGATATCCCATGCAACCGATCGCGCCAAACACCACGTAAACCGTCCGTCGCAGCATCAACGCCACGAGAATCAATCCGACGTTGATCGCGAAATATGCGAACCTCCCCCACTCGCTCCCGCTGTTCATCATCGACAGCGCGCCCCAGAACGCCAGCAGCCCGAAGAGATGCAGCCAGAACGCGAAATCGTCGCCGCGCCCGCGCCGATCCACCGCGTAGCCGCCCACCAGCATCGCGAGGCCGAACCACAACGAAACCCAGCGCCGTTCCTCGTATCCAAATTCCCGATCGCCGCCGAACAACAGCGGCGTCAGGTCCATCGACATATACCAGAGCGCCACGGCAATCGGCGCGGTGAGAAACGCGAACCGCCGATGGCGCAGCGCCACGAGCCCCGCGAGAATCGTCCCGAGCTCCAGCGCGATCCACCCGCCCTTCACCCAAACGTGAAAACCGCTGTAGCCGCCGGGATCTTCCTGCGGCCAGAGCCCGAACTGCCGCAGCACCCCATGGATCGCCAGCGGAGTCATGCATACGGCCATCGTCAGCAACAACCCGCCCGGCACGCGCAATTGCAGACGATCCCACAGCCACCGACTCGCCAGCACAAACACCGCCGCATAGCCGACCGCGATACCCGCCAGCGCCAGCCCCGGCAGCGCATCCCAAGCTTTCGTGATCAGCCACCCCATCGCGCCGATCACGATCAGCGCACCCGCGTAATACGCCACATGCGCACCATCGAAACGCGGCGCGTGCCGGTGCCGCTCCTCCAACGCCCGCCACAACGCCTCGGCCTGTCCCGGCGACAACACCCCTCGCTCCGACGCCCACTGGAGATCGGCCGGCGTGATTTTCATGCGACGGCCCAGCCAACACCGGGCGCAATCAACGGCAACCGAATTTCCGTCGCACGCCTCCACTCGACTCGAGTGCCCGCTTCGCGCGACCCCAACGATCGTTGCCATCGTGCATCGCGGCTTGAGTCCGCCTGCCCCCGGCCCGCTCATTCTCTTTCATGAGTAATCCCGCCTGTCCCGCGTGCACGATGGAAGACGTCCTCAACCACCCCGATCATTGGGAGTGCGCGACCTGCGGGCACGAATGGCCCAAGGAAGCACCGCCCGAAGCCGTCCGCGTCGTGAAAGACGCCCACGGCAACGCTCTTTCCGAGGGCGACACCATCGCGCTCATCAAGGACCTCAAACTCGGCGGAGGTTCGCAGGTTCTGAAAGCCGGCACGAAGGCGAAAAACATCCGCCTCGTCGCCGGCGATCACGAGATCGCCTGCAAGATCGACGGCAGCCCCATCGCGCTCAAAGCCTGTTTCGTGAAAAAGGCCTGAGCGCCGTCACTTCACCTTCTCCGCCGCGTTTTCCAGCACCACGTTCGACAGCACCGCCGTGTCCACCGTCGTCGGCAAATGCGAGCAGAAGCCGATGCCCACATAAAACGGCTCCACGAGCTTCAACTCGATCGGCGCGCCGAATTGATGCATCGGCTCGCCCTCCATGCTCACCCACAGCGCAAACGTGTCGCCGCGCTTCTCGATGCCGATCCGCTTCGCGATCACCGGCACGAGACTGTCCGGCGTCCGGCCACCCGGCCGTCCGCGGCCGCCGACGCGATACTCCATGTCCTTCACGCGAACTCCTTTCTCCGGCCGCTGCGCGAGCTGAATCATCCCCGCGCCGTGCAGCGCCACCAGCGCCTGCTTCGAGTCGTCGTCCAAATCCTGCCGGATCACCAGCACCGCCTTGCGATCGCCGTAACCGTTCACATCCGGATAACTGATGTCCGCCGCGAGTGACACGTCGCCGGACATTCTTTTCCAGAGATAGCGAAACTCGTCCCGCGTATACCACACGTTGTAGCCCGCCGAATTGATCGTGTAGCTCTTCGTCGCCTCGTCGTAGCTCGCGCTGCCCGCCACAAGCGCGCTGCCGATCTCCGACTGCCCTTCGAAAATCCCGATCGGCTCGTCGAAATGCGTGCTCGCCCGCCGAAAATCCGCCGGCGGCGCCACCTGCTGATGCGTCGCCGAGCCCGGCTGCGCCCACGCCGGCGCTTCCGGCACCGCAGCCGCCGGCGTCGCGCCCGGCGTTTGGGCGTGCAGCGCGGAGAACGGCGCGAGGAACAGGATCACGAATGACGGACGGAGGAAGCGGTCGGGGATTCTCATGGGGGATGCGCAGGCAAGACGTTTACCGCGCGGAAAAGATCGCTGCCGCTTCTCGCGCCCAGCGGGGCGCCGCCGTCACGCCGCGACCGTCGCCTTCGGCTTGTCCCCCATCGGCCGCGCCAACATCCGCACCGGCCGTATCCTCGTTTTCATGACGAAACGCCGCTCAGCGCGTCGTCGCGAATTCCGGCCGGGTCACCCGGCGAATCAGGAGCCGCCGGATGCCCCCCGGCGTGGCCCATTCCACCTCGTCGCCCTCCGCATAACCCAGCACCGCGGTGCCGATCGGCGCGAGGACCGAGAGCATCCGCTGATCGACGTTCGCGCGCTCCGGAAACACCAGCGTGTAACGATCCACCTCGCCGGTCTCCCGATCCTCGATCTCGAACTCCGCGTTCATCGTGATCACGTTCGCAGGCGTCGCGCTCGCTTCGAGCACCACCGCGCGTTCGAGTTCGTCGCGCAATTTCTGCGCGGCACTGTCGCGGGCCGGCGTCCCGAGCCCGCTCAGCAGCAGGCTGAGTTTGGCACGGTCTTCGGTGGTGATGTAGATGGGTCGCTCGTTCATGGTGTTTCCTTTTGGTTGGGTTGAGGCCGGGTTGAAGCCGGTCATCGCGCTCAATGCGCCACTGCCTGCAGAGTCGTGCGATCGGTAACCGTCGCGTTCGACTCCGGCAGACCGTGGCGACGCTGCGCCAGGACCAGCCGGGATAGGGGTGATCGCTAGGTGCGCTGGGAATCGAGGGTGTAGAGCGGCGCGTCCACGACCTGACGAGCCGGCACCTTGACCCGTAAAAACTTCGCCGGGCCGCCTCCGCTCGCGGCGATCGTGCAATCCCGGTCCAGCGGCAGGAGATGCGCCTCGTCCTTTTTCAACATCGTGTTGATCTCGCCGCTGCGGACGGTGATCTCGCCGGCGATCACAAAGATCAGACCCTCGTCTCCGGGCGCGGCGCGCTCGAGCGCAAGCTCATCGCCCGCGTCCAACGAGACCAACGCACACGCATAGCCGTTCTTCGAGAGAATGTTCTTGGTTTCCAGGTGGTGAACGGGACGGTCGAGAGTAATAAGCGATTTCATCTTCAGCTAGCTTCAGGGGTTGAGGTTTTTCGCGGCGCACGCGGCGAAGGGAGTCGACGCTCAGCGAGGGAGCGTATCGATCGGGGATCAGACCGGAGCTCGGGGCTGGGGCACCCGGCGGCGGGCAGCCATCAGCCAGCGAGCTCCGCCCGCAAAGGGCAGACCGCGCGCATCAAGACTCCGAAGAGCAGGGAGTAGTTGATGAGGATTTCCATGGCGGTAATGGTGACAAGGATACCTTAGCGCCCCGACACTCGTGTCAAGCCACGCGGGCAGTTCGTTCGCCAAAATCAAACCCCGGCGACGGAAAGGAGATCGACGCCGCCGCGAACCTTCGAAATCGAAGGCAAATTGTTGATGCAGGCTGGACACGGGTGACGTGCATCGAATGGTAGCAACGCCGCCGCGACCACACCGCCGCACGGCAACGCTCACATGGATGGAATCGGTCTGATCCAGGATTTAGCGATCGTGCTGCTGGCCGCAGGCATCGCCGGCGCGATCTGCCGCCGCCTCGGGCTGTCGGTGATCGTCGGTTACCTCGTGGCAGGCACCGTCATCGGCCCGTTTACTCCGCCGTTCTCGTTCATCCAGGACGTCGATCGCATCCAAACCCTTTCCCAGGTCGGCCTCGTGTTCCTGATGTTCGCCATCGGGCTCGGACTCAGCATCAGCAAAATGGGCCGCATGGGTGCGCCCACCCTTCTCGCCACCGGCGTGGGCGCCGTGCTCATGCTCTTGCTCACCCACGTGCTCGGCAAGGTGTTGGGTTGGTCGCCCGCGCAATCCACCTTCATGGCGGGTATGTTCATGGTTTCGTCCTCGGCCGTGATCGCGAAGATCGTCGGCGAGCTCAACCTCACCCACGAACGCTCCGCCCAGGTCGCACTGAGCATCACCGTGCTCGAGGACATTGTCGCCGTGGTCATGCTGACCATCCTCAGCGCCCACGCGGCCGGCGGCCAGGACGCGGGCGTGAGCAACGTCGTCGCCGGCATGAGCGCCTTCGTTGTCCTGCTCGTCAGCGCGGGGCTTCTCATGGTCCCGCGGCTGCTCCGCCGGCTCGAAGCCCGCGCCGATCCCGAACTCCAAACCATCATCGTCGCCGGGGTGCTCTTTCTGCTCTCGCTCGCGGCCGTCAAGGCAGGCTACTCGCTCGCCCTCGGCGCGTTCCTTCTCGGCGCGATCGTCGCGGAGATTCCCCAACGCACCTCCGTCGAACGCTCCTTCGCCGGCATGCGCGACCTCTTCAGCAGCGTCTTTTTCGTTTCGATCGGCATGATGATCGACTTGAAGCTCGTCCTGCCGGTCTGGCCCATGGTGCTCGGGCTCACCGTGTTCGTGCTCGTCGGGCGTTCCCTCGCCACCGGCACCGCGCTCATCATCTGCGGCACGCGCCCGCGCGAGGCCCGGCGCGCCAGTCTGCTCCTCACGCCCCTCGGCGAGTTCTCCTTCATCATCGCGCAACTCGGTGTCACCGCCGCCGTGCTGCCGGAATCCTACTACCCCGTCGCCGTCGGCGTATCGATTCTCACGGTGCTCGTGATGCCGCTGATCAACCGCAGCGCCGAACCGATCCTGAATTTGATGGAGCGCCTCGAGCCGTCGTGGCTCCGGCGGACGTTCGAAGCCTACCATGGCTGGCTGCAGCAGATCCAATCGCAGCCCACCAGCTCGATGGCCTGGAAGCTCACGCGCGGCCGCCTCCTTCAGTCCGGCGTCGAAGTGTTGTTCGTCACCGGCGTGATGCTTTTCTCGCCGCAATTGCTCAGCCTGATCGTCGCCAACGGCCAGGCTTTCGGGCTCGATCGCGAACTGACGACCTGGGTTTTCTGGGCCGTGATCGCCGTCATCGCGCTCGTGCCGATCGTCGCCATCTGGCGCAATCTCGCGGCGATCGCCATGATCGTCGCCGAAGGCGTCGGCGGCGCCTCGCGTCTGCCCAGCGCCGTCGTCCGCAACGCCCTGACCGGCCTCATGACCATCGGGCTCGGCGTGTGGCTCTACGCGATCGTGCCGTTCGACGAACTCGGCCTGTGGGGCTGGGGCATCATCGCCGTCGCCGCCACGATCGTCGTCGCGATTTTCTCCCGCAAACTCATCTACTGGCACAGCGAGTGGCAGTCGTCCGTGCGCGAAGTCCTCGCCGAAGACCCGCGCGGGCCCGGCTTCGCGGCCGCCGATGCCGCCCGCGGCAAACGCCAGGAGGACCTCCAGCAGTGGAGCGTTCATCTTTCCGAATGCGTGGTTCCCGACAAGGCCGCTTACGGCGGCCGCACCCTCGCCGATCTCTCCATCCCCGCACGCTTCGGTTGCGCCATTCTCGAACTCGAACGCAACGGCCACGTCATCACCGCCGTTCGCCCCGACCTCCGCGTTTACCCCGGCGACAAATTGCTCCTCATGGGCCGCAAGGAACAACTCGCCGCCGCGTGCGAATTCCTGATCGAGACGCAATCGAGCGAGGCCGATCAAGCCGACGAATTCCGCGGCTCCATCCTCGAAACCTTCAACATCCCCGACGGTCCCCGCGCCGGCCAGACCCTCGCCGAGCTCAAGCTCGCTCAACTCACCGGCACGCGTGTCGTCGGCATCGAGCGCAATGGCGAGAAGATCATCGCGCCCTCCGGCGCCGAACGCCTCGAGCCCGGCGACAACGTTCTCGTCGCCGGCACGCTCGCCGAGATCAAAGCCTTCCGCCGCTGGCTCGCCGGTGCAGCCCCGCCCGCATCCCCGTAACGAAACGCCTTAGCGTTTCGCCTTCCGCCCTCCGCTACTTCCGCGCCAGCTTCGCCGCGATCTCCGCGACATGGCGCCCCTGATACGTCGCAATCTTCAGTTCGTTGTCCGACGGCATCCGCGAACCGTCACCGCTCGTGATCGTCGACGCCCCATACGGCGTCCCTCCCGAGATGTCGTCCATATACATGAGCCCTTTCTCCGCATACGGCACGCCGACCACGACCATGCCCTGGTGCAGCAAAAACGTCATCATGCTCAAAAGCGTCGTCTCCTGGCCGCCGTGCTGCGTCCCGCTCGACGTGAACAGGCTTCCCGCTTTTCCCACCAACGCGCCGCTGCTCCACAACCCACCCGTCGCATCGAAAAACGCCTGCATCTGCGCCGTCGCGCTGCCATAACGCGTGCCCGTCCCAAAGATGAGCGCGTCCGCCTCGCCCAGCTTCTTCGGGTCCGCGATCGGCACGCCCGCCATCGCCTTCTTCGCCTCCGTCGCGCCCATCTTCGCGATCACGTCGTCCGGCAGCGTTTCCGGCACCTGCAGCAACTCCACCTGCGCGCCCGACACCTCCCCCGCCCCGGCCGCAACCGCCTGCGCCATTTTGTAGATGTGCCCGTAAAGGCTGTAGAAAATCACTTTGACGCGAACGCTCATGACGACTCCTCGAGTTGACTGACGATTGTGGTTGAACGCCAAAGCCGGCCCGTCTCACCGACACCCAACCTCCCGGACAGTTCACGCCCGCCAAAGAAACACCCACGCCCCATCGAGCTCATCGTCGCCGCGACCGCCAGCGCGCGGCCCGCCCAAATCCTCGTCCCTCCCGCGCGCGCACCCCGACCGAACGGTTCTAATCCGGCAATTGTGAGAGCCAGTGGACGCTCGCAATTCTCCGAACCGCCACTCAACTTCCGCGCTTTCCGTCCACCCCTCCCCTCTATGGCATCACTCGACTGGTTCATCGTCGCCGCTTACTTCTGCCTGCTCGTAGGCATCGTCTACTGGTCTTCGCGCAAGCAAGCCACCTCGACCGACTACTTCCTCGCGGGCCGCGAAATCGGCTGGTTCGTCGTCGGCTGCTCCCTCCTCGCCTCCAACATCGGCTCCGAACACATCGTCGGCCTCGCCGGCAACGGCGCCTCGAGCGGCATGGCGATGGCCCACTGGGAACTCCACGCGTGGATCATGCTTCTCCTCGGCTGGGTCTTCGTGCCGTTCTATTACCGCTCCGGCGTCTTCACGATGCCCGAGTTTCTCGAGCGCCGCTTTAACTCCCGCACGCGCTGGGCGCTCTCGATCGTCTCTCTGATCGCTTACGTCTTCACCAAAGTCTCCGTCACCGTCTACGCCGGCGCCGTTGTCTTCCAGGCACTCCTCCCCGACACCTTCGGGTCGCCGGAAAACGCCTTCTGGATCGGCGCCATCACCACCGTCGTCCTCACCGGCGTCTACACCATCTTCGGCGGCCTCCGCGCGGTCGTTTACACCGAGGTCGCACAGACGCTCCTGCTTCTCGGCGGCTCCGTCTTCATCACCTTCTTCGCCCTCGGCAAACTCGGCGGCTGGGGCGAACTCAAGGCCGTCCTCGGCGAAAACCCCTCCCAGTTCGCTCTCTGGCGCCCGCTCTCCGATCCCGATTTCCCGTGGCTCGGCGTCATGATCGCCTCGCCCATCATCGGCATCTGGTATTGGTGCACCGACCAATACATCGTCCAACGCACCCTCGCCGCGCGCAATCTCCAGCAAGCCCGCCGCGGCGCCATCTTCGGCGGCTTCCTCAAGGTTCTTCCCGTCTTCCTTTTCCTGATACCCGGCATGATCGGCTACGCCCTCTACACAAAAGGCCTCCTGCCGCTCGCGACCAATGCCGACGGCTCCGTCCGCGGCGACGCCGTTTTCCCCACCATGGTCGCCACGCTCCTGCCCGCCGGCCTCCGCGGCATCGTCGTCGCCGGACTGCTCTCCGCGCTCATGAGCTCGCTCGCGTCGCTCTTCAACTCCTGCGCCACGCTCTTCACCGTCGACATCTACGGCAAACTCCGCCCCAACCGCCCCGACCGCGAACTCGTGAAAGTCGGCCGCATCGCCACCGGGGTCGTCGTCATTCTCGGCATCCTCTGGATTCCCGTCATGCCGCTCATCTCGAAAGGCGGCCTCTACGAATACCTCCAGGCCGTCCAAGGCTACCTCGCGCCGCCGATCACCGCCGTGTTCCTCCTCGGTCTCTTCAACAAACGCATCAACGCCCGCGGCGCCTTCGCCGGCCTCGTGATCGGCTTCGCCTTGGGCCTCCTCAAGCTCGGCCTCCAAGCCGCCGCCGGCAGCGGCGCCCTCGGCGACTCCGGCGTGCTCTACGCCTTCGGCACGATCAATTTCCTCTACTACTCGGGCATGCTGTTCCTCGTCAGCGTCATCGTCGTGATCGCCGCGTCGCTCACCGCGCCCGCACCATCCGAGGCGCAAATCGCCGGACTCACCTACGGCACCATCAGCAAGGAACAACACGCCGAGACGCGCTCCAGCATCGGCCTCGGCGACATCCTCGGCACCGCCCTCGTCCTCGCCATGGTCCTCGGCATCTATCTCTATTTCAGCTTCTGGCTCGGCTGAACCTGACACGATCGTCAGTTGAAGCCCCCTTCAGGTGGAGCCCGCCGTCCCGGCGGGCTTTTTTTTCGCCTGCCGCTCACGCGCCGCGAAGTTTTTTGTATCTCTCACACGGTTACGCTCGACGCCTCTCGTTCTTCCCGGCGAAATCCTCTGCCCCCGCCAGACTGCAGCTCGCGTTATCCGCATCCAGCGTCATCCGCAGCGCAAACTGGCCGATATAGAACCTGCCGCTCCGTGCGCGCGGCGCGTTCACCTCGCAACCGTCAACCCGGATTCCAGCCCGCAGACACCATGATCGCTCACGCCCGCCTCCAGCCCCGCACGTTTCGTGTCTACCAGCGCCACGACCTCCCGCGCATCCCTCAACTCGAGGGACTTCCTGCCGACCACCGTCTGGCCATGCGCGCCGTTGCCGCCGTCTTGCCGTTCCGCGTCAACCACTACGTCGTCGAAGAGCTGATCGATTGGGACGACGTCCCCAACGATCCGATGTTCCAACTCACGTTCCCGCAGCCCGGCATGCTCGCGCCCGCCGATCTCGAGAAGCTCATGCGCCTCATCGCCGACGAAGCCGACGCCGCCACGATCGACCGCACCGCCCGCCAGATTCAACGCCGCCTCAATCCCCACCCCGCCGGCCAGATGGAGCTCAACGTCCCCTACCTCGACGGCCAGCCGCTGCCCGGCATGCAGCACAAATACCGCGACACCGTCCTCTTCTTTCCCAGCCCCGGCCAAACCTGCCACACCTACTGCAGCTATTGCTTCCGCTGGCCGCAATTCGTCGGCCTCGACGAACTCAAATTCGCCAGCCACCAAGCCCAGTCACTCGTCTCCTACCTCAAGGAACACCCCGAGGTCTCCAACGTGCTCATCACCGGCGGCGACCCGCTCGTCATGCGCACCGCCGTGCTGCGCCGCTACATCGAGCCGCTCCTCACCCCCGAGCTCGACCACATCACCACCATCCGCATCGGCACCAAATCCGTCGCCTGGTGGCCGCATCGCTTCGTCACCGACAGCGACTCCGACGAACTCCTCGAACTCATGGAGAGCGTCCAGTCCGCCGGCCGCCACCTCGCGATCATGGCGCACTACAGCCATCCCCGCGAACTCCAGACGCCCGCCGCCCAGGCCGCCCTCCGCCGCATCAAGAGCACCGGCGCCGTCGTTCGCTGCCAGGCCCCGCTCATCCGCCACGTCAACGACGACGCCGACACCTGGGCCGATCTCTGGCGCCTCCAAGTCCGCCTCGGCGCCGTCCCTTACTACATGTTCGTCGAACGCGACACCGGCCCGAAAGGCTACTTCGAAGTCCCGCTCGCCCGCTGCTACGAGATTTTCCAAAAAGCCTACCGCCGCGTCTCCGGCCTCGAACGCACCGTGCGCGGTCCTTCCATGTCCGCCACGCCCGGCAAGGTCATCGTCGACGGCATCACTGAAATCATGGGCGAAAAAGTCTTCTCGCTCCGCTTCGTCCAAGCCCGCGAACCCGACTGGGTCCGCCGGCCGTTCTTCGCCAGATTCGACGAGAAAGCCACCTGGCTCGACCAGCTCCGCCCCGCCTTCGGCGAACGCGACTTCTTCTTCGAGCGCACCATGCGTGAGTTGAAACACGCCCGGCAATCGCCCGCTTTCGGCCACCGCATCGTCCCCCGCCGCCGCCTCACCGTCTTCGGCCACGTCGAGTGGGAGTAAAAAGCCCGCGAAACATCCGCGGCGCCCGTGCCCTGTGCGCCTTGAGCTGTCCGTGTGCCGCCCTCCGTCGGCACGAAGGGCGCACTGTTGTCGCACCACATTCCGAATTCGCGGTCCACTGTGGCTCCTTCCGGTTCAACTCTGTCCACGTCCCGCTTCGTGTTTCGACGTTCGCTCGCTTCCACGCGTCTCCGTCTTTTGGCGACGCTCCTCTTCGCACTTTCCCTCGGTGCCGGTCTCGCCGCCTGGCTCGACCGCCAGGGCTTCATCGCCCTCGCGCACGACCTCGCACCCGCGCCATTTCGCGACGGCGATGTCGTTTGCTTCCTCGGTGACAGCATCACCGAAGACGGTCGCTTCATCGCCTACCTCCGCGCCTTCTACCTCACCCGCTTCCCCGACCGCCGCATTCGTTTCGTGAATACCGGCACGCCCGGCGACAGCGTGGGCGACGCCCGCCGCCGCCTCGATTGGGACGTCCTCCCCCACCAGCCCACCGTCGTTTCGCTCATGTTCGGCATGAACGACGTCCGCCGCCGCTACTACGACCCCGCCGCCACCCTGCCCGATCTCCCCGCCCGTCGCACCCAGGCCCTCGAGAACTTCCATTGGAACATGGACGTTCTCGCCGGCCAGCTCGCCCCCCTTCATCCCCGCCTCATTTTCGTCACCTCCTCCCCCTACGACGAAACCGCCTCGCTCGACGCCCCGAGCCTCCCCGGCGTCAACCGCGCCCTCGCCCGCACCCGCCCCCTCCTCGCCCGCCTCGCCCGCAAATACCGCGGCGATCTCATCGACCTTCACGCCCCCCTCACCGCGCTCAACGCCGACCTCCAATCCTCCTCGCCCACCGCCACCCTCGTCGGCCCCGACCGCATCCATCCCGGCGCCCCCGGTCATCTTCTCATCGCCAGCCATTACCTGCTCGCGCAAAACGTCCCGTCGATCGTCTCCGACTTCGCCCTCGACCCCTCCAACGGCGAAGTCTCCCGCGCCCTCAACGGTCGCATCACCCTCCTCTCGTCCGAGCCCGGACGCTTCGCCTTCGAATGCGAGGAGTTCGCGCTGCCTTTCCCCATCGACGACGCCGCCCGCGCCGCGCTCGACTGGTTTCCCCTTCACGACCGCCTCAACCGCCAGCGACTCGCCATCTCCCTCGACAAGTCCGACGACGCCACCTACCGGCTCCTCATCGACGGCGAAACCATCGCCGACTTCTCCGCCGCCGAGCTTCGCGCCGGCGTCAACCTCGGCCCGCTCGCCCACACGCCCCAGTCGCGCCAGGCCCGCGCCGTCCTCACCACCCTCGAGGAATACCGCCAGCTCGAACTCCAGCTCCGCCGCCTCGCCGCCGTCCGCGCGCTCCTCCGCAACGCCAAACTCGATCCTTCCGACGACACCGCCGTCGAAACCTTTTTCGCCAGCCACCTCGCCGCACCGCACAACACCCACCTCGCCTACTTCGAACCGCTTTTCGCCGACTACCGCACCCTTCGCCACACCACCGACGTCATCGACGCCGAACTGGCCCGGCTCAACGACATCCTCCACCAGCTCAACCGCCCCGTCCCCCACCGCTACGAACTCGTTCGCCTCTCCCCCGACACCCTCTCGGATCTCACCCAGCCGAAAACGCTCACGTCGAGCGTGGCGCCCTGAATCGCGCGCAACCCGCCCGACCCCGGCCGCCCCGAACCGGGAAAAACTCGTCCGCCGCCACGCGAGGCTCCCTCAGCCCTCCATCACGCGGATCGTCCCATCGGGCTCGTGAAACAGCTCCTGCACTTTCACGCTGCGCTTCGCCGAAACGCCGCCTGACAACGACGCATCGTGGTAATACAGCCACCAGCGTCCGCCAAACTCCACGATCGAGTGATGCGTCGTCCATCCGATCACCGGGTTCAGGATCCGCCCGCGAAACGTAAACGGCCCCGTCGGCTTGTCGCTCGTCGCATACACGATCAGGTGCGTGTCGCCCGTCGAATACGACAGGTAGTAAGTCCCGCGATGCTTGTGCACCCACGGCCCTTCGAAATACCGCCGCTCCGTGTCGCTCGCCTTCAGCCGCTCGCCGTTCGCATCGACAATCACCGCGTCCTGCGGCGGCGTCGCGAACTGCAGCATGTCGTCCGTCAACTTCGCCACCTTCGGACAAAGCGCCAACGCATCGCCCTGCGGTTCCTTCGCCTCCACCACATACTTGCCCGTCGCCCAGCGCTGCAGTTGCCCGCCCCAGATTCCGCCGAACATCATGTAATGATCGCCGTTGTCGTCCCGAAACACGCACGGATCGATGCTGAAGCTTCCCTTGATCGGCTCCGCTTCCGCCTTGAACGGCCCTTCCGGCCGGTCGCTCACCGCCACGCCGATGCGGAAAATCTCCTCTTTGTCCTTCGCCGGAAAATAAAGGTAGTAGCGCCCATTCCGATACGCCGCATCCGGCGCCCACAGCTGCCGCGACGCCCACGGCACATCCTTCACGTGCAACGCCTCGCCATGATCCGTCGCCGGCCCTTCCGGATGCTCCTGCGACAGGACATGGTAATCCGTCATCGCGTAATGATCGCCGAGATCGTTCTCCGGCACATCGATGTCCAGATCGTGCGAGGGATAAATGTAGACGCGTCCGTCGAACGCGTGCGCCGAAGGATCGGCCGTGTAAATATGGGAAACGAGTGGGGGCCTGCTCATGCTCGAGATGAAGTGCGCCTACTCGCCGCCGAAGTCCGCACAAAACGAGCGCCATGTCGTTCGCATCTTAGACTAATCGACTTGCACCCGCTTTTCCGCCGACGACCCGCCTCCCTCCTGTTTCCGTGAGTGTTCGTCTCATCGTCGACCACACGGCAACCCGTCCCCCCGGCGCCCCGTCAAACTCCCACGCCCCATGCACCCGCTCCTCCGCCCGCCCTTCCTCGCCCCGCTGGTCGCTCTCAGCCTGGCCACCTCCGTCTTCGCCGCCCCGCCGCCGCGCCCCTGGCCCGCCAATCCCTTCACGCCGCTCTCCGCCGAACGCATCGCCGCCCTTCCCGAGGCTCAACGCCCCGCTTGGAACACCTACTGGAAAAACTCCCAACAACTCCTCCAACAGCTCGCCGTCCGCCCCCGCGCCGACGCGTCCAATCTCAAGCCCATGTCGACGCCCCCGAAGGGCGGCATCCACAGCAAGGGCCTGCGCTTCGACGCACCCGCCGAATGGTATGCCTCCGATGAAGCCCGCGCGCTCGCCGACCACGTCGCCGAGGCCCAGATGAAAATCGGCGCGTGGAAAAAAGGCACCGACTACACCCACCCCATCGATCCCGCCACCCGCGACCGCGACAGCCCCACCTTCGACAACAACGCCACCACCTCCGAACTCCACTTCCTCGCCTTCGTGATCTCCGCGACCGGCGAGTCCGCCCACTCCACCTGGCGCGACGCTTTCGCCCGCGGCCTGCGCTACGTCTTCGCCGCCCAGTATCCAAACGGTGGATTCCCGCAGGTCTATCCTCTGATCGGCGGCTACCACGATGGCGTCACCTACAACGACGACGCCATGGCCCAGATCTTGAAGGTCCTCCGCGACGTCGCCTACGCCAAACACCCCTACGCCTGGGTCCCACCCGCGCTGCGCGACGAAGCGTCTACCCGCTTCGCGCGCAGTCTCGACTGCGTGCTCGCCACCCAGCTTCGCGACCCCGAAGGCCGTCTCACCGCCTGGGCCCAGCAATACGATCCGCTCACCCTCCGCCCCGCCGCCGCCCGCAACTTCGAGCCCATCGCCGACGCCGCCCGCGAAAGCGCCGCAATCGCCCAGCTCCTCATGTCGGTCCGCCATCCATCCCCAGCTCTCATCGCCGCCGTCGACAGCGTGATCGCCTGGTTTCGCCGCACCGCTCTGAGCGACCTGAAAATCGCCCGCGCGCCCCAGGACTTCCGCGGCCATGCCGTCCCCTCGCCCGGCGCGCCGCCCCTCTGGGCGCGCTTCTACGAACCCGGCACCGCCACGCCCATTTTCGGCGATCGCGATCGCACCATTCACTACGACCTCTCGGAAATCTCCTCCGAACGCATCGCCGGCTACGCCTGGTATACCCTCGCCCCGTCCGACGCCCTCGCCCGCTACGAACGCTGGAAAGCCGCCCGCTGACGCCGCCCCGCGATCACTCCTCGCCCGGATTCGCCCCGCCCGTTGCGCGATCTCGCCGCGAGCTCACTTCGTCGTCCAACTCCTGCCGCGCCACCGCGATCATGCTCAGAATGCGCACCTCCCGCACCGTTAGATGACCTTGGTTGGCATGGAATAGCTCCAAAGCCGAGTCCAGCCAGTCGATGATGCGATGCGCGTCGTTATCGGTCATGGGCGTTGAAAATGGCGATCCTAGCCCGACCGCAGGCAAGCCCAATTGTTCGCCCCCCAACGCCGCCGGGGCGTCAGCCACCGAATCCTACGGCGCGTCCGACAACGGGAGGTGCAACAAACGCCGCAGTTCCGCGCGAACCCGGTGCAAATCTTCGCAAACCTTCCGCCGCGCTTCGTCCATCCGGTCTCCATAACCCTCGCAGATCGCGATGGCCTGCTCCACCGCGCTTAGAATCGCTTTGTAGTCTTTGGGAGCCATGCGGGCTTTGACTGCTCCGCCGCGTCGGGGAGCCCACAATCGCCGCCCTCCCCGCGCCTAAAAAACGCTACGTTTTCCCCTTACACCGATCTGTGACGCGGCACCGCGCCAGAGGCTCACGTGACTCGCTTGCGATATTTTCCCAAGGGAAACGTGCAGCCGATTCCCGCTTCATGATGCAGGTGCCGCTCAGTTCGTTGACGCCGCGGTCCGTGTCCCCAGTCCCTAACGGCACGGGCTCACCGACACACACGTTTCCCGTTCCAGCGCCCCATCCCCCGTCAGCTTCAACCGCACCGCTCGCCGGTGCGCCTCCGGCATCTTCAACCCCGCTCAAACTATGAACTCCCGCTCATTGCGGTCGTGGCTCCGCCACGGCCTTGTTCTCGCGCTCGCCGTCTGCGCCAGCGCTTCCGCCCTCGCTTCGCAAACCCTCCTCCCCGCCACCGCCCAAGCCGGCACGCGCGTCGGAGCCTCCGTCGCCATCGGCACCGACACGCTCGTGGTGGGCGCCCCCGACGACAGCGAAAGCGCCCCACTGGCCGGCGCCGCCTACATCTACGCCCGCATCGACGGCCAGTGGATCGAAAGTGCCAAACTCCTCGCTCCCGCCACCGGCGCCTACAGTTCCTTCGGCGAAACCGTCGCGACCAGCCGGCAATTTGTCGTCGTCGGCGCACCTTACGACAACACCCACGGCGACGCCTCGGGTGCCGCCTTCGTTTACGCCCGATCAGGCGACACGTGGACACTCCAATGCCGCCTCAGCTCGACCGACGCCGCTCCCGGCCAGCAATTTGGCGCGTCACTCGCAATCGACGGCAACACGATCGTCGTCGGCGCCTATCTCGCCCAGGCCCACGACCGCAACGCCGGCGCCGCCTACGTGTTCACCCGCGCCGGCCACCGCTGGGTCCAGCGCGCCAAGCTCACCGCGTCCGACCCTAGCGATTTCGCATTCTTCGGCGCCGCCGTCGCCATCAAAGGCCATCAAATCCTCGTCGGCGCCCCCGTCGCCCAGGCCGCCTACCTTTTCCGCCTGCAACGCGGCAGCTACGTCGAGCAGGCCCGTGTAACGCCATTCGGCGCGGCCGCTGAAAGCTACACCGCCTTCGGTGCCTCCGTCGCCATTGACCAGCATGCCTTCGTCATCGGCGCCCCCTTGGACAGCGAACATGCCCGCAATGCCGGCGCCGCCTTCGTCTTCCGCTACAACGCCGCCCGCGTCACCCCCCAGACGAAGCTGCTCCCCACGTCCCCCCAGGCCTCCGACGAATTCGGCACGTCCGTTGCCGTCGACGACTTCCTGATCGCCGTCGGCGCGCCCTATGCCGGCGAACACAACGAGGGCTCCGTCGCGCTCTTCCATTCCAGCCAGAGCCGCTGGCACAACTACGGCTCCGTCCACCCGGCGCTCGACACCGCATTCTTCGGCAACGCCATCGATCTCCACGACGACGAACTCGTCACCGGCGCCCCCTCCTACGGCGCCAACCCCGGCGCCGCGTTCGTCGCCAGCGTTCGCCAATAATCGTCCGCCTCGAGGCCCGCAAAAGCGGCCCGCTCCCCCGTCTCGCTTCTGCATTCGTCCCTTCCAAAAGCGAGGGCGGACCGCCTACCCCTAAGCGGTCCGCCCATTATTTACTTAGTTACCCCAAACGTCTCCCCGCTAAGCGGGCGAGACAACCTTGATAAAGCACAGCGCAGGCCAACCGCGTGCCACCCCTGAAAAAAGTTCGGAATCGTGTAAGCGCTTCCGCCTTCGGCACCCGTATTCCCCCTCGTCGCGCGCTCGCACCCGCGTCCGGCGCATTCCCGCCTTTCCCCAAGCTTCCCGCCCGCCTAGATGTCTCGCGTGCCCGAGCTCGTCGTCACGTTGAACATCAGCCCGGAAAAGATCGCCGCTTACTACCGCGGCGAGGCCCCGCGTGTCGTCGCCCGCGCCAGTAACGGTCAGACCGTCCAGTTCCCAACCTCCGTCCTCCACCGGTTCATTTCCATGGACGGCATCCAGGGCCGCTTCCGCCTCGTGTTCGACGACCACAACAAATTCGTCCGCATCGAAGCCGCGCCGCTCGAGTGAGCGATCCCCGCGCGCCCAATAAAAAACGAGCGGAGTCGCGCTCCGCTCGTTCTACATCCAAGCAATCGAATATTCGTGCCCGTTTAATCGAGCACCTTCTTCAAATCCTTCGCCATCGTCAGATGGTGTTGCAGCGTCGGCAGCGTCTTGCGGGCAAACGCCGCGATCTCGGCGTCCTCGCTCTTCGTCGCCTTCTCGAACAGCTGCACGGACTCCTGGTGATCGTTGACCATCTCCTCCATGTAATCCTCGTCGAGGTCGTCCGTTTTCTTCGACCACTTTTCCATCATCTTCGGCGCCACGTCATCCTTCGCGGGCAGCATCACGCCTTTCTTCGCCGCCAGCTCCATCAGCTCGGAATTCGTCTTCGAGTGATCGCTCACCATCATCTGCGCAAACGCCTTCGCCTGCGGATTCATCAACCGGTCGACGGTCGCCTGCGAAACGCTCACTTCCTTCATCGCCGCCTTCGAGGCCTTCTCGAAAAAGGTGCGGTCCGCGCGGCTGAGCTTCGCCGTTTCGGTGGTGGAGACACGTTCGCCGTCGACCGCAGTCGAACTCGCCGCCGTCGTCGTCGTATCAGCAAACAACGCAGCGCTCATCGACGCCGCGGAAAGAACCAGCGCGCAACGGAGCGCGGAAGGGGTGGAAGGTTTCATGGCATCTCCATGGTCTTCCGCGCTGCCGCAAGGGTTCCGCGGCACCCCCCGCCCTCGGGAAATCCACCGCCCCATCCCTAGGAGCGGGCGCCGAAAAAGATCCGCTTCCACCGCACCCCGACCCCCAAGCGCGCCGCCCGCGCTTCTCGCGCGGGCCTCACCAGATCTTCGCGCGCTTTTCCGGCGGCCGCCACATCGCGTCGCCTTCCTTCACTCCGAAGGCGTCATACCACGCCTGATGATTCACCAGCGGCCCAAACGCCCGGAAATTCCCCGGCGCGTGCGGCCCGCGCGCCACCTGCAGCCGCATCGCATCCTCGCGATACGCCGTCCGCCATTGCTGCGCCCACGAAATGAAAAACCGCTGCTCCGCCGTTAGTCCGTCGATCTTCGGCGGCGTCGGCTTCCCCTTCAGCGAATGCTGAAACGCCTCGAACGCGATCGAGGTCCCGCCGAGATCCGCGATGTTTTCCCCCAGCGCCAGCTGCCCGTTGATCGCCAGCCCCGGCAACGCGTGGTAACCATTGAACTGCTCCACCACCACCAGCGCGCGTTCGCGAAATCTCGCCTCGTCCTCCGGCGTCCACCAATCCGTCAGATTTCCCTCCGCATCGTAGCGCCGCCCCTGGTCGTCGAACCCATGCGTGATCTCGTGTCCGATCACGCCCCCGATCGCTCCATAGTTCACCGCATCGTCCAACTTCGGATCGAAGAAAGGCGGCTGCAGTATCCCCGCGGGAAATACGATCTGGTTCGTCACCGGCGAGAAATACGCGTTCACCGTCGGCGGCGTCATGCCCCACTCCCGCTTGTCGACTTTCTGCCCCGTCCGCGCGATCACGCGACGCGACTCGAACCGCGCCGCCCGCTTCACGTTCCCGAAATAGTCGTCGCGCTTCACCTCCACCTCCGAGTAATCGCGCCACTTGTCCGGATAGCCGATCATCGGTGCAAACCGCTCGAATTTCGCCAGCGCCTTCTGCCGCGTCGGCTCCGTCATCCACTCGAGCTTCTCCAGCCGCTCCCGCATCACCGCCGTGATGTTTTCGATCATCTCCATCATCCGCGCCTTCGCCGCCGGCGGGAAATGCTGCTCCACATAAAGCTGCCCCAGCGCCTCGCCGATCGAGCCGTCCACCGTCCGCGCCGCCCGCTGCCACCGCGGCTCCTGCTCCGGCGTGCCATTCAACACCGTCCCGTTGAACCGAAAACTCTCCTGCTCGAACGGCTCCGCCAGATACGGCGCCGCCGCGCTCAACAACTGCCAGCGCGCATACACCTTCAACTCCTCCAGCGTCCGCTCCGCCGATACCTTCGCCAGCGCCTCGAAAAATTTCGGCTGCCCCACAATCACGTCCTTCACCTCCGCCGGCACGCCCAGCTCCGCCACGACCCGCTGCAACGGAAAGCCTTCGAACGCCTCCGCCGCCTCCTCGATCGTCATCTTGTTGTAGTTCGCCACCCGGTCGCGCAGCTCCACCGGCAGCTTCGCGTTCTCCGCGAGCGCCTTCTCGATCGCGAACACCGTCTCCGCATCCCGCAACGCCGCGTCCTTCGGCTCGCCCGCCAGCTCCAGCATCTTCGCGATGTGCCCCACCAGCTCCTCCCGCTCCCGCGCGAACTTGTCGGAAAAATAATACTCCTTCGACGGCAGGCTCATCCCGCCCTGGTTCAGATAAAACCCATAAACATCGCTCTGCTTCTGGTCCGGATAAAACGCCGTGCTGAAAAACGGCGCGCCAATCCCGAGATGCTGCTGCACCAGCTCCTCGAACAACGCCTCCTTCGTCGCCGCCGCCTCGATCGCCGCCAGCTCCGCCTCGATCGGCTTCAACCCGCGCGCGTTGATCGCCTCCGTGTCGATCGCCGACGCATAGAAATCGCCCACTTGCCGCCGCAGCGATCCCGCCTCGCCCGGCTCCGCCGCCGCACCTTCGACAATCGCCCGCAACGCCGCCCAGTTCCGCTCGCGCAACTCGTCGAATCCGCCCCAGCGCGACTTGTCCGCCGGGATCGTCGTCGCCTCATACCACTTCCCCGCCGCGTAACGCGAAAAGTCCTCCCCGGGTGAAACGGATGTATCCATCCGGCTGACACTGAACCCCGGATCGACCAGGGCCTTCGTCGCTTCTTCGGCCGCCACCAAAACCGTCGCGCACGCCACCGCGGCCGCGCCCCCGAGCACATGTCGTGTAAACATGCCTCCACGACTGCCCATCCCGCCCCGCCAAGGCAATCCTGCCCTGCCCCTAGGGCCCGGGCCTCACCGCGCCTGGCCTCACCGCCGCTCAGATTTCCTCCCTCCCTCCTTGCGGACCGCCTCCGCGTTGGGCAGCTTCGCAGGCAATTACCATGAGCCTCTACGGCGACACCGAAGACAACCAGCCCGTGACATGGATTCGCGGCTATCCGCTCTACGCCGCGCACATCGTCGTCGCAGTTCTCACGGTCTCGATGCTGGTCACGACCCTGCTCATGGCCGCGAAAGCCGCCGGCTTTCAAAGCTGGATGGCGTTCACCAGCGAGGGTGTCCTCCGCGGCGAGATCTGGCGCTTCGCCACCTACGGCCTCCTCAACCAGCCCAGTCTCGGCTTCGTCATCGATATGGCCATGCTGATCTGGTTCGGCCGCGAAGTGGAACGTCACCTCGGCCGCCGCCCGTTCCTCCGGCTCTACGTCCTGCTCTATCTCCTCACCCCGTTCGTCCTCACGCTCGTCGGCCTCTGGCGGCCCACCGTCTTCGCCGGCCAGACCGGTTCGCTCGCGATCTTCGTCGCCTTCGCCACGCTCTATCCCGACGCGCTCCTGCTCTTTAACCTCCTCGCCAAGTGGGTCGCCATCGTCCTCGTCGGCATCTTCACCCTCATGGCCCTCGCCGCCAACGACGTCACCCGCCTCCTCACCCTCTGGGCCACCACCGGTTTCGCCCACGCCTACATCCGCCACTCCCAAGGTCGCTTCGCCGTCCCCGCCATCAAACTTCCCACCCGCGGCCCCAAACTTCGCGTCCTCCCTGACCCGAAACCGTCGAAATCGAAACCCGCCGCCGCCCCGAAGCCCGCCCGCGAAAATTCCATGGCCGAGATCGACGCGCTCCTCGACAAGATCGCCACCTCCGGCATCGACAGCCTCACGCCCAAGGAGCGCGCCAAACTCGAATCCGCCCGCGCCGCCCTCAAACGCCGCGAATCCTCCGAGTAGGTTGCGCGCTCGCCGCGCAACTCCAACGCGCCGAACACCCCCGTAGCGGCGAGCGCCAGCGAGCCGACGCCCCCCCGCAGCTTCACGCCGCCAGCGCGTGACACGTCCGCGCCAGATCGCGATCCGTGATCGCCGGCATCCGCTGCAGCGCAAAAATCGCCGTCGGCTCCCACAACAAATTCCGCAGCGGCTCCAACAACCGCTTCGGCACATCCGGCTGCACGATGCTCTGCAAAATGCTCAACGTCTGCCGCGACGCCGGCAGGCCCAGCCACTCCAGCAGCCCGAAAATTCCGCCGCGCTCGTGCACTGCATTGATCTCCGCCCAGCACGCTCCACCCGTCCCGCGCAACCCCGCATGCGCCGCCACAAACGCCGCCAAGGCCGGCGTCTCCGCCACCTCACCCACCAACTCCGGACAACGCGCCGCCACCTGCAGCGCTTCCATCCGCGCCACCCCAAACCGCTCGATCACCTCGCGCACGCCCGCCGGCACGAATTCCAAATACCCCCGCCACGCGTCCGCCCCACATTCCATCGCCGCCGACGCCAGCGCGTCCTCCGTCGGCGAGGTCTCGATCCAATCCTCCCCATACAAACACTCGAAACGCGCTTCCGGCCACGCCGTCACCCGGTAAAGCGCACCACAGTGCGACCACGTGAGAGCGAGCGGAACGAAACATTTTTTCTGGCGGCGGGTGGATTTCATGCCGACACCTTACCGCGCCGGGTGGGACATTCCCTGTCCCACCCAAAAAAAATCCGCGCCGCGTCTCTTCGCGTATTCATCCACGGTCCGCCGCCATGCCCGCCCCCCGCGCCCAGCTCTCCCGCCCACCCCTCGAGCGCATGCTCAAAATCCACGACGAGCTCCGCCGCGGCGCCCTCGTCAACAGCACCAAGCTCATCCGCCTCCTCGAGGTCTCCCGCAAAACCATCGTCCGCGACATCGCCTTCATGCGCGACCGCCTCGAACTCCCCATCGAATTCGACGCCCAGATCCAGGCCTACCGCTACACCCAGCCCGTCACCGCCTTCCCCACCGTCAACGTCACCGAGGGCGAACTCCTCGCCCTCCTCGTCGCCCAGCGCGCCCTCCAGCAATACCGCGGCACGCCCTTTCATCGCTCGCTCGAAATCGCCTTCGAAAAACTCGCCCGCGGCCTCCGCGACCGCATCTCCTTCTCTCCCGCCGACGAACTCCAGTCCGTCTCCTTCAAGAACATCGGCCTCGGCAAAACCGACCTCGCCGTCTTCAACACCCTCAGCGCCGCCGTCCTCCATCAGCACGAGATCGCCTTCGCGTATCGAAAACCCGGTGACACGAAAAAATCCGCCCGCCGCGTCCGCCCCTACCACCTCGCCCACCGCGAAAACCTCTGGTATCTGATCGGCCACGACCTCGAACGCGACGCCCTCCGCACCTTCGCGCTGCCCCGCATCGCCGACGTCACCAACACCAAAACCCCCTTCACCCGCCCGCCCGACTTTTCCCCGGAAAAATTCTTCGCCAACGCCCTCGGCGTCCTCGGCGGCACCGGCGACTACAAGGTCGTCATTCGCTTCTCGTCCGCCGTCGCCGAGCGCATCCGCGAACGCTAATGGCACGAATCCCAGGAAATGCGCGACCTCCCCCGCGGCGCCCTCGAACTCCGCCTCCGCCTCGGCGCCCTCACCGAAGTGGAACAATGGATCCTCAGCTGGGGCGCTGCCGCCGAGGTCCTCTCCCCACCCGAGCTCCGCGCCACCCTCCGCCAAACCGCCACCACCCTCGCCGCCCTGTATTCGTAGCCACGAGCGTGAGCGAGTGGACCGCTCCAACTTCCCAAGAAACTCCTTCGATCCGCGTCTTTTTTTTTGAGTCTCCGTTCTTCTCCCATGCGCCACCGTCTCCTCCTCGCTTTCCTCCCCCTTCTGCTCGCCGCCCAAACCCCCGAGCGCGATTACCCCGCCCTCCTCGCCGAAGCCCAATCCCTCGCCGCCGAAAATTCCTGGGAACGCGCCCGCGAACGCTACACCGACGCCCTCGCTCTCGCCCCCGACGCCGACGCCCGCCGCTGGCTCGAACTCTGGATCCTCGACGCCACCTGGCGCTCCGAACAAGAGCGCTGGTGGGAAGAAGGCCCCGTCTGGCGTCAGCGCCACCAGGCTGCTTACGATTCGCTCGAACAGCCCTTCACCGCCGGCCAGCCTTACGATGATTTTTGGGCCGCTCTCCTCACCAGCCGCGCCGACCTCGAACAAATCTTTGATCCCAACGCCGCGTGGAAACTTCGCGACGCCATCGCCCGTTACCTCGGCTCCCATCCGCCCTCCCCTGCCGCGGCCCACCGTTACATCGCGTTCCTTCAAAACGTCCTCGCTCTCACCCAATCGCCGCTGCCCGCCGCAGCCGATCCCTTTCGCCACCATCTCCAAAACGGCGCCCGCGTCGCCGCCAACCCCGACGACCGCGCCTGGTGCCTCTGGCAACTCGCTCAACTCGAATTCACCGAACCCCGGGAAAACGAGCGCGACGAGCTCGCACCACGCGCCGCCCGCTGGGCCGCTGCCCTCGCTGCCTCGCCGCAAACGTCTTGGGAAAATCTCATCCGCGCCGGTGAATTTGCTTGGCGTCTCACGTCCCGCTGGGCGCCCGACGCCGCCCCCGATTCTCCCGCCGATATCCCCGCGCAGCTCGCCGAGCTCCGCCGTCTCCGCGAAGCCCTTCAGGCTGTCGCCAGCCGCCCCGCCAGCGAACTCGTCCAGCAGCTCGACCAAATCGAATCGTCCCTGATCACGCCGCGCCTCGAAATCGAGGCCGGCACGCTCTTCGCTCCCGACCTTCCCGTTCGCTTCAGCTACGGCACTGCCGGGCTCGATCGCCTCGTCTTCTCGCTCGATCAGGTCACCGCCGAAACCTGGCTGCGGCTTTCCGACTCGCACGGTCTTCTCTCCATCGGCCGCTCCGACAATTCGAAAATCTCTCGTCCGCGCCCCGCGTCCATCGTGCGGGAATGGGAAACGCCGCTCCCACCCTCCACCACCTTTGCCTGGCGCAGCGAAATCGTCGAGGCCGCTTCGTCATTGAAGCCTGGATACTACGTTCTCACCGCCCGCGCCACGCGCACCGCCGGCGAACCCGTGCTCGCCCAAACTCGCTTCCTCGTCAGCTCCCTCCGCGCCCTCGCCGTCACCGGCGGCAAATCGCACGGCCGGATCTTCGTGTTTCGCGCGAACGACGGCACCCCCATCCAGTCCGCCACCGTCGACGCAGTCGCGGGCAACAACTCACCTGTCCGCCACTGGCAAACCCGCACCGACCCCGGCGGCGCCTTCGAGACTCCCGCCCTCGAACCCAGCCAATACCTCCTCGCCGCCACGGTCGCCGGCGAACCCATCGCGCTCTTCTATTACCCGCCGTTTACTCCTTCCTCGCAGCTGTTCGTCGATACGTTCACCGACCGCCCGCTCTTCCGCCCCGGGGAAACCGCTCATTGGAAACTCATCGCACGCGAGCGGCGCGACGGTCGTTTCGTTCTCCCCACCTCGTTGGACGACATTCGCTTCCGCGTCATGCTGCGCGACACGCCGCTGGTCGATACCACGCCGCTGCAACTCGATCCCCACGGGACGTTGAGCGGCGACATCGTTCTTCCCCGCGACGCCCGCGCCGGCGACGCCGTGCTCCAGATCTTTCGCGGCAACCCTGCCAATCCCCGTGCGAATCTCGCCTGGACTCCTCTCTTCGCCGTCGACCGCTACGTCCCCCCCGCGGTCGTCGCTAAAGTCACCCTCGCCAGCCCGCCCGCGACGGTTCGCCCCGGTGAACAACTTCAGCTCCGGGTCGACGCAAGCTACTTCTCCGGCGGCCCGCTCGCCGGCGCCCGCGTTCAGCTCACGATGACCGTCAACCAGCCGTGGCTCTGGACCGAATCGCTTTCGCGCTGGACCGCCGAAATCGCCGGCGAACCGCTCGAAAACTCCACGCGTCCCGATGGTTCCGCCGAATTCACCCTCGCTCTTCCGCCCGACCTGCCCGACGGCGTCACCCTCGAGTTCGCCGCCACCGTGCTGCCCGACGCCGGCACGCCCGCTCACGCGTCCACCGAACTCACCGTCAGCTCCTCCGGTCTCTCCGTCGATCCGCTCGGCTGGACGTCTCCGCGGCTCGCCCGCCCCGGCGATTCCATCGTTTTCTCCACCACCGTCCGTGACCCCCAGGCCGAGCCAACGTCGTTCGACGGTCACGCGCAACTTCTCGAACTCCGCTGGAACGAGGTGTGGCTCGACGGCTCCGGCCGCGTCGTCCCACCCGAGGAGCTCGCCGCCGCCTGGCGGGCCGCCGGAGGCCCCGACCGTCATGTGCCCGAAGATTGGATACTCGTCCACTCCGGCTACGCCGAAACCATCGTCGCCGATCAGCCCGTCACCGCCGGCTCCGACGGCCGCATCGAGGCCGGCTTCGAACTGCCTCGCGCCGGCGTCTTCCGCCTCCGCCTCTTCGGCGATCGCGAGATCACGGCCAAACCCCAGTTCCGCCCGGGTCGCATCTTCAACTCCAGGCGCCGCAGTTCGGAAGGAAAACCCGAGGACGTGTTTCGCGAAATCTTCTCGCTCGTTGCCGTCGATGAAAACACCACGCATCTGCCGCTGAATCCAGAAACCGCCGCACTCGTGGTGCCCGCCGAATTTGTGCCGGGCACCCCGCTCCAGGTTCTCGGCATCGCACCTGAGGGCATGTCCCTCGCCTGGATGAGCGCGAACGGCGAGTCCGAGGCGATCACCCACTCTCTCCCACTCCGCGGCCGCCTCGCGCTCGAACGTTTCGACCAAACTCCCGCCACGCTGGGCCACGTCGCCGTGCAGTTCACCTACGCATCGCTCACCGGATTTCGCAGCCACCTCTCGAGTCAGATCCCCACATCGCCGCGAGATCTGCGCATCCACGTCGCAGTCTCGCCCACCGCTCACGAACAGCGGCCCGGCAGCTCCACCCAACTCACCGTCCGCGCCCAAACCTCCTCGAACCAGCCTGCCGCGGACGCTCTCATCGCGCTCGCCGTTAGCGACGACGCCGTCCACACCCTCGCCAACGCGGTCGCCGCCCTAAAGAAGCCGCAGTTTCTCGAAGCCTCCTCCACCCTCCCCACCCAGGCTTTCTGGTCTACTGGTCACGTCCTCGATCCCAACGTCCAACGCGACCCACGCATCGGCGCCGTCCTCAATCCCACGGAGCCCGGCTCCGACGCCGATCTCGTGGTCCTCACGCCCTTTTCCGTCGCGGCGACCGCCGACCGCGGCTACCGCGCCGCGCAGACGCTCGGTCAAGCCGAGCGTAAGGCAAAGATGGAGTCTCCCGCCATTGCTCGCATGGAAGCCGTGGCCCAAACTTCCGCACCTCCATCTCCCGTCGTCCTCCGCCACCACTTTTCTTCGACCGCCTTCTGGGCGCCCGCACTCGCCACCGACGCGAACGGCGAAGCCCGCGTCGATTTCGACTACCCCGACAATCTCACCCGCTGGCGTATCGACGCCTACGCGCTCGGCCGCGACGCCAACACCTTCGGCTCCGCCCAGGCGTTCACCCGCACCTCTCTGCCGTTCCAAGCGCGTCTCAACCTCCCGCGCTTCCTCATTGCCGGCGATTCCGTCTGGCCGTCCGCAACCCTCGTCAATCGCTCCGATCACGAACTCCGCGCCGAGCCGACACTCTCTCTCGACGGACCGATCGAACCCGCCGCAGCGTTCAATTCGATCTCCGTCGTGATCGAAGAGAACTCCGAAACGTCCACCTCCTGGCCCGTCCGCGCCACCGCTCCCGGTGAAGCCCGCCTCACGCTCTCCGCGCGCGCCGGAAACGAATCCGACGCCATGCAACTCTCGCTCCCCGTCCTCGAAGACGGCATCCAGCAAACCACCGCCGCCTTCGGTCGCCTCCCCGCCGACTCCCCTCAAAACTCCTTCGCGCTCGATCTCCCCGCCACGCTCGATCCCGCCCGCACGCGCGTCACCGTGCAATTCGCTCCCAACTACGCCATCACCCTCCTCGACGCGCTCCCCTATCTTGTCGACTACCCCTACGGCTGCGTCGAGCAGACCATGAGCCGCTTCCTCCCGGCCGTTGTCGTAAGAAAAACACTACAAGACCTCGGCCTCGACCCCGCCGCCGTCGAACGCCGCATCCTCGCCGGCGAAACCGCCGCCGACCGCACCCGCCGCGAAAGCACCGCCGGACTCGACTCGCTCGACGAAGTCATCCGCCAGAGCCTCGCGCGTCTCGCCGACGCCCGCACACCCCAGGGCTTCGGCTGGTGGCCCGGCTCGGCTTCGCCCGATCTGTGGATGACCGCCTACGTCGTCTGGGGCCTCGCCCTCGCCGAAGACGCCGGCGTCGAGGTGCCCGACGCCCTCGCCCGCGAATCCGCCGCCGCGCTCGCCCGCGCCCTTCAATCCACCGACGTCATCGACGATCGCGTCGCCTTCGCCTGGGCCGCGCTCGCCCGCTCGCCGCACGCCGACGATCTCCTGTCCGACGACAAAGCTCGCGAGCACTTTTCCCGGCTCTTCGCCACGCGCGACCGTCTCTCTGCCTCCGGCCGCGCCGCCCTCGTTCTCGCCGGCCGTTTCGCAAACCCCGAGCAGGCCGCCACACTGCTCCGCAACCTCGACAATGGCGTTCAACGCTCCTCCGCCGCCGGCCTCGGCGAAACCGTCCACTGGGGCGCCAAGCGCGATTTCTGGCGCGCCACCGAGAGCGCCGTCGAATCGACCGCCCTCACGCTCCTCGCCCTTCTCGAGGCCGACCCGCACAACCCGCTCGTCGACCCCGCCGCCCACTGGCTCGCCCTCAACCGCCGCAGCGCCCACTGGTCCAGCACCCGCGACACCGCCTTCGCGATCCTCGCGCTCAACGCCTGGCTCTCCGCCCACGGCGACCTCGACGCCACCGGCGAAATCGAACTGCTCGTCAACGACACCGCCGTCCACCGCTTCGCCTACACCCGCGCCTCGCTCCTCGAATCGCCGACGCATTTCGATATCCCGCTCTCCGCTCTCCGCGGCGGCACCAACGAGTTCACCCTCCGCCACAGCGCCGGCCAGAACTCCGTCCTCGCCACCGCCCTCGCCTCGTCCTGGGCCCGCGGCTCCGAGGTGCAGCCCGCGAGCCACTTGATCGAAACCTCGCGGCGGTTCGTCCGCCAAAAGGCGGAACCCACGCTGCTCGGCGAGCTCCGCATTACGCCCGAGCCGCTCGACCCCGCTGGCATCGTTCGCCCCACCGAACAAGTCACCGCCCGCATCACCCTCACCGTCCCCAACGCCCTCGAATACCTCATGATCGAGGTCCCCAAGCCCGCCGGCTGCGAACCGCTCAACCCCCTCAGCGGCTGGGACGCCCGCCTCGTCCGCCTTCCCGCCCTTTCGGTCGACGATCCGAAAAACGCCTCCACGCCCGATCCCGGCCGCCCGCTGTATCGAGAAGAGCACGACGACCGCAGCGTCTTCTTCCTGGATCGCATCGAAGCCGGCACCTGGGAACTCCGCTTCGCCCTCCGCGCCGTCACCCCCGGCGACTTTCGCGCCCTCCCCGTCACCGCCACCGCGATGTATGTCCCCGAAATCACCGCCAACTCCGATTCCCGCCGCCTAAGAATCCAACGGTAGGGCGAGGGCCTCCGGCGGAGCCGCCGCCCCCCTCGTTCTCGTTCTCCCCGATCGGCTCCCTCCACAACGAGAACGATTACGAGAAAGAGAACGAGAACGATACTGCCGCCTTCCCCCCACACACCCAATCCCCGCATTACGATCCACCACTCCCCTTCATCCCCCCGCTTGCCTCCCCCTCCTTCTCCTCCGATTTTCCCCTCCTACCTCGCTTACATGACCAACCCCGACTCCTCCTCGTCCGCTTCGTCCACGCCGCACTTCCATCTCTCGCGCCGCTCCTTCGTCAAACGCGTCGCGATCCTCGCCGCCGCCACCGGCCTCCCTTCCTGGTTCATCGAGCGCCAGCTTCTCGCCGCCGAAACCGCCGCCCCCAAACTTTCCGCTAACGACCGTCCCAACATCGCCCTCGTCGGCTGCGGCGGCATGGGCAAATGGGACGGCCAGAATGCCATCAACCACGGCAACATCGTCGCCGTGTGCGATGTCGACGACGCCCACGCCGCCGAGGCCGTGGAGAAGTTCACCGTCGACGACAAGAAGCCCGACTCGTTCTCCGATTTCCGCCGCGTCCTCGATCGCAAGGACGTCGACGTCATCGTCAACGTCACCCCCGACCACTGGCACACGATCATCAACATCGCCGCCGCCAAGGCCGGCAAAGACATCTACGCCGAAAAACCGCTCACGCTGACGATCGACGAAGGTCGCCACCTCATCAAAGCCGTCCGCGACAACAAAACCATCCTCCAAACCGGCACCCAGCAGCGCAGCTCCGAACGCTTCCGCCTCGCCTGCGAACTCGTCCGCAACGGCCGCATCGGCCAGCTCAAGGAAGCCAACGTCTGGCTCCCCCAGGGCCTCCGCGGCGGCCCCTTCAAATCCGAACCCGTCCCCGCCGGCCTCAACTGGGACTTCTGGCTCGGCCAGGCCCCCAAGGTCGACTACGTGAAGGAGCGCTGCCACGGCACGTTCCGCTTCTGGTATGAATACTCCGGCGGCACCATGACCGACTGGGGCGCGCATCATAACGACATCGCCTACTGGGCCGTCGGCCTCGTCGCCCCGCGCGAAGTCGAGTCCACCCGCCTCGCCGAACCCGTCCCCGGCGGCTACAACGCCTACCACAGCTACACCGTCAATTACACCTACGCCAACGGCGTGAAGCTCAACATCCACACCACGCCCGACGACTCCATCTACGGCGAAGTCCTCAACAAGGACGGCCAGCGCAACGGTATCCGTTTTGTGGGCACGGACGGCTGGATCTGGGTCAACCGCAACAGCATCGAGGCCAGCGATCGCGAGCTCCTCCGCCAGCCGCTCCCCGAAAACGCCGAGCGCCTCTACAAGAGCAACGATCACTGGAAAAATTTCTTCGACTGCGTCCGCTCCCGCCAGGACCCGATCTGCGACGTCGTCACCGGCCACCGCTCCGCGATCATGTGCCACCTCGGCGCCATCTCGCTCCGCACCGGCCACAAGCTCACCTGGGATTCCAACAAGGAGAAATTCGTCGGCGCCCACGCCCGCGAAGCCAACCGCTACCTGAAGCGCAAAATGCGCAAGCCCTACAACTACTCCTTCGCCGGTTAACCCCGTCGCCCACCCTCCTCTCCTCGTTCTCTTTCTCGTTCTCGTTCTCTTTCTAGTTCTCCCCCGCAGCGCGGCCAGCCGGCCGCGCTTTTTATTTCCTGTAGGAGCGGCTTCACGCCGCTCGCCGCTACCCACCCCATTACCCCCATCACGCATTTTCCATTTGAAATCCCCCCGCCACGCGCCCGCACTCCACCGCGCATGCCCGACGCCGTCCCCGCGCTCACCCCCGGCTGCGAAATCCTCCTCCTCGAAGACGACGCCCCGCTCCGCAAACGCCTCGCCGCGCACCTTCGCTACGACGGCGCCGACGTCACCGAAGCCTCGCGCCTCGACGAAGCCCGCCGGCTCCTCGCCAACATGCGCTTCGATTTCGCCGTCGTCGACCTCCACCTTCCCGACGGCGAAGTCCTCGACCTTCTCCGCGAAAACGCCTTCTCCGAAAACACTGCCATCGTCGTCATGACCGCCTTCGGCGGCGTCAAGGAAGCCGTCGAAGCCATGCGCCACGGCGCTGGCGATTATCTCACGAAACCTTTCGAACCCGACGAACTCCCGCTCGCGTTCGCCCGCTGCCGCGCCACCCGCCGCGCCGCCCGGCGCGACGAACACCGCACCGCCCAATCCACCGCCGGCGCCGCCGATCTTTTCTTCGGCGAATCCCTCCGCGCGCTCCGCGCCCAACTCGACACCATCCTCGCCACCGACCGCCGCCTCGAAAGCCGCCTCCCGCCCGTCCTCCTCGAAGGCGAAACCGGCACCGGCAAAACCGCCCTCGCCCGCTGGCTCCACCGCTCCGGCCCCCGCGCCGATCGCCCGTTCATCTCCGTCAACTGCGCCGCGCTCCCCGACACCCTCGCCGAATCCGAACTCTTCGGCCACGAACGCGGCGCGTTCACCGACGCCAAACGCGGCCGCATCGGCCTCTTCGAAGCCGCCGACGGCGGCACGCTCTTCCTCGACGAAATCGGCACCCTCTCCGCGGGCACCCAGGCGAAACTCCTCACCGCCATCGAAGACGGCACCATCCGGCGTCTCGGTGGCACCCGCGAATTCCCCATCGACGTCCGCCTCATCACCGCCACGAACCGTCCGCTCGCCGATCTCGTTAAACAAAACGCCTTCCGCGAAGACCTCTACCACCGCCTCAATCTCCTCCGCCTCACCCTCCCGCCCCTCCGCGAACGCGGCACCGACCTCCTTCCCCTCGCGCGCCACCTCCTCGCCCAGATCGCCGCGCGCTATCGCTTCAAAAACCTCACGATCTCCCCTGCCGGCGAATCCCGCCTCCTCGCCCCACCCTGGCCCGGCAACATCCGCGAGCTCGCCCACGAAATCGAACGCGCCGTCATCTTCGGCGCCGGCGCCCCGCTCGATTTCGCTCACCTCTCCTCCCCGTCCATCCCCGCCTCCGCCGCCTCCTGGCGCAACCCCGCCTGGCGCCTCCCCGAAGAAGGTTTCGACCTCGACAAGATGATCGACGAACTCGTCGCCGACACCCTTCGCGAAACCGACAACAACGTCTCCGCCGCCGCCCGCCGTCTCGGCGTCACCCGCGAATTCCTCCGCTACCGCCTCAAATAACCCCCCTGGTTCCCCACCCCCAGCCGCTCGCGCCCGTGATCCAACCGCCGCGGTTGCATTCCCCCAACTCACTCCGCCCGGCTTTTGCAGGGCTTCCCGAAAAATTCCCAGTCTCCTTCGCCTCTGCAGCTTACGTGATCGCCCCTTCCCTGGCACGCCGCGCGCAACGACGTCGCGGCGCCTCATGAAATCATCGATCCGCTTCATTCGTTGGCCCCTCGCAATTCTTCTCGCCTGCGCGGCCCTCGGCCTGGCGACCTCCGCCGCCGACAACGCCGCGCCCGCACCCGGCGCGTCGAGCCCCGCCTCGTCCGCTCCATCTTCCACCTTTCACAGCTCTTCCCCCAGCCAGCCGTTTATTCCCTGGAATCAGCCCGTCATCAATTCATCGCCCTGGGATCACCCAGACCTCGATCTCGGCGACCGCGGAGACCGCCAACGCTGGGTCAAACGCCTCGAGGAAAATCCGGCCACCAATCCCTTCATCCCCCCCCACCCACCCCCTCTCGCCGAACCGCTGCCGGCCACCCCCTCTCCGCTCTTCACGCCTCTTCCCTCCGGCCTCCTCGATTTCGCCAGCGAAACATTCTACATGTCCTACGGCGCGTTGCTCAAAGCGCGTCAAATTTCAGAGCAACGCGCCGAACGCATCGCCCGCTACCGCGCCGCTCGCGACCAACTCGTCGCCGAGCTCCGCACACTTCTCGACCAAACCAAAAACCTTCCCGCGCCCCGCCGCACCGAAGCGCTGCGCGAGTTTTCGTCCGCTCAAACCCACCGCGCCACCGCACTCGAAAACGAAGCCGAGTCGATCCGCCTCGATCTCACCACCCCCGGCCTCTTCCGCTTCGGCAGCACCGCTTACGATCTCGCCCGCGACGCCGATTGGTCGCGCGACGTCGCCTACGTCGAATCGTTCGCCTACATCCTCCCACTCGTCGGCGCGCAATACTACTCCGGGTTCTCTCCCGACCAGCGACTCCTGCTCCACGAGATGACGATGGAACAACGCGCCCGCGACCGCCCTTCTTCCCCGGCCTCGAAGCCCACCTCCCCCGACTACCTCTTTTTCCTCCCCTCCACTTCGCGCATCAAACTCCCCGCCGACCTCCCACCTGACCTCGCCGAAAAAACCCGCCGCTTCCGCACGCAAAAGGACACCCTCAAATCCGAACTCCAGTCCGCCCTCGACCGCCATCAGTTCCGGCTCGTCAACTCACGCACCGAACGCTTCGCGCAACTCGCCCGCGAACAAGCCCCCGCCTTCGCCGAACTTCACGCGCTCGCCGAAGAAATCCGCCGCGGCCTCGTCAGTATCCAGTATCCGGATGCCCCGTCCGGCGCCTCCCTGCCCCGCGACCTCACCGAACGCGTCGGCCACGCCACCACGCGCAAGGCCGCCCTGCAGCGCGAACTGCTCGCCCGCTTCAAGGCGCTCCAGTCCGAACTCCCCGGCGAACGCATCGAAATCCTCCGCCGCGGCCAGGGCCTCGCCCTCCTCATCGCCGGCCCGCCATCGCGCAGCCTTTCCCGCGACCAGCGCGAACGCCTCCTCGCTGAAACCGAATCCTTCAACGCCTCCATCGGCAGCCGCTACACCGATCTCGCCGCCGAAATGGACCGCCTCCGCAACGACCTCCGCGCCGTCGCTCCCGCCGCCGATCGAAGCTCACCCAAGGACATCGACCGCCTCGCCGCCGAATTCGACCGCTCCTATAAAAAGCAGGAAGCCTGGAACCGCTACCGCGACTACCACGCCGCCGTCCTCGTGCCGGGCCTTTCGCCCGAACTGCGCCGCCTGCTCTATCGCGCCGCCTGGAGCGATCTGTTCAAGCAACAGGTCCTCTCCACCCCCTGAACCCGGCATGCGCCCGCCTTCCGCCCGCCGTCTGTCCGCGCTCGGTCTCGGGGTCGGTCTGCTCCTGGTCGCCGTTTTCGCCACCCTCGTCGTTCGTTACGGACGTGAGCTGCGCCGCGAGATTCGGGAACGGATGATCGAGCGCGATGCCGCCGTCCTCTATCCCGTCGTGCAGCAGCAAATCGAGGCCGACGCCTCTGCCCGTCCCGCCGGGGACTCATCAGCTTTCTCCCTGCGAGCGCTCCTGCCGCACGCCCGCCGCGAGGGGCTGATCGCCATGGCGATCTTCGACGAATCCGGCGTCGCGCTCGACCAGGTGCCGTCCGACCAGCTCCTCGTTGAATTGCCGTTCGAGCACTTCCTGCACCTGCAAAACGGCCGGCCGCTCACCCGCTTCCACCCGGCGTTTTCCGCCGCCGATCTTTTCCCCGGCACGCCGCCCGCCCCGCCTTCTCCGGTGCTTGAGATCATTCTGCCGCTTCGGCGCCGCTCGCCTGCTCCGAGCGCGGCTTCGGATCAGACGATCGGGTTCGTGCGCTACCACCTCGATGCCCGCGCCCTCGACCGCGAACTCGCGGCGCTCGATGGCCGCGTGTTTCATCAGACCGCCATCACGCTCGGCCTGGGCGTGTTCTCCATCGGTGCGATTCTCGCCGCGGCCTTTTTTGTCATGCGCCGCGCCCAACGCACCATCGCCCAGCGCAACGAACAACTCGTCCGCGCCAACTTCGAACTCTCCCTCGCCGCCAAAGCCTCCGCCCTCGGCCAAATCACCTCGCATCTCATCCATGGCCTCCAGGGCTCCGTCGCCGGCCTCCGCGCGGTGGTGTCCAGTCGCGAACAATCGGATACACCCGACTGGCAGACCGCCGCCGACTACACCGAGCGCATGCAATCGATGATCGCCGAGGCCGTCACCCTCCTCGGCGATCACACCTCGGCCGCCGCTTACGAACTTACCGGCCACGAACTCGCCGACCTCGTCCGTCGCCGCAACTCGCCCGCCGCCGCGAAAAGCAACGTCGCCCTCGAGGTCAGCGGCGGCTTCGATCACCCGATCGACAGCCATCGCGGCGGACTCCTCTGCCTCATCATCAATAACCTCGTCGACAACGCCCTCCACGCCTCCACTCCCGGCCAGACGATTCGCGTCGTCTTCGAAGGTGGCTCCGACTGTATCACCGTCCTCGTTGCCGACGAAGGTCACGGAATTCCGGATACCCTCCGCCCGCACCTTTTCGAACCCGGCCGCAGCAGCCGCCCCGGCGGGTCCGGCCTCGGTCTCGCGATCTCGCAACTCCTCGCCCGCCAGATCGACGCCACCCTCGCCCTCGATTCCACCGCCCCCGCCGGCACCACGTTCCGCCTCACCCTCCCACTCCAATAGGTGGAACCCGACGTCCCCGTCGGGTTGATCGCTCCACAAAGGTGGTTCCGCTCTTCGCGTCCTTCGCGGTTGTTTCAGGCCTCCAAACTCCCGCCGTTCGTCCGAATCACCTCGCGATACCACCGTGCCGAATCCTTCGGCGTCCGCTGCTGCGTCGCATAATCCACGTGCACCAGTCCGAACCGATACCGGTAACCCTCCGCCCACTCGAAATTGTCCATCAACGACCACGCGAAATACGCCTGCACCGGCACGCCCTCCGCCACCGCCCGACCCAGCTCGCGCAGATATTTCCTCAGATAATCGATCCGGTGCTCATCGTGCACCGCCCCGTCATCCGCGATCCAATCGTGCCCCGCCATGCCGTTTTCCGTGATCACGATCGGCAGCTTGCTCCGCTCGTGCGCAAACCGCGGGCCCCAACGCAACGCCGGCGGCGACACATTCCACAGATTGTGCGTCTGCGGATGCCCCGTCTTATACGCAACCCGCTCCGGCTTTCCATCCGCCCCACGCCGGCACAAAAACCCGTTGTAAATGTTCAACCCCAGAAAATCCAGCGGCTGCGCCATCGTCGCCATCTCCTCCGCCGTGAATTTCGGCGCCGCCGCCCCATACAACCGCAACCCCTCCTCCGGATAACGCCCCTCCAGCACCGGCAGGAGCCACCACGCGTGATTCCACACGTCCGGCTTCGTCACCGACCAATACATCTCCCGCGCCGCCGCCACGTCCTCCGCGCTCTCGCTCATCGGCAGCGGAATGTCCCCCGTCGGCGCCCACCCCACCTTCGGCGGCCGCTTCGCGTGCGCGCGTATCACCTTCACGGATTCGCCATGCGCCAACAGCGCGTGATGCGCCGCCCGCAATGATTGGTGCAGCGGCAGCTTGTCGCCCGGCGCATGCACCCCCGTTTCGTGCCCGAGCCCGATGAAACACTGCGGCTCGTTCAACGTGATCCAGTGCGACACCCGGTCCGACAACTTCTCGACCACGACCCGCGTGTAGTCCGCAAACCACTTCGGGCTGTCCGCATTCAGCCACCCGCCGCGCCGATACAGCTCCAGCGGATAGTCCCAGTGAAACAGCGTCACCCACGGCTGGATGCCCGCCTTCAACAACTCGTCCACCAGCCGGTCATAGAACGCCAATCCCGCCGCATTCACCTGTCCCGTTCCCCCGGGCAACACCCGCGGCCACGCGATCGAGAACCGATACGCCTGCAGCCCCAGCTCGCTCATCAACGCCACGTCCGACGGATAACGCGCATAATGATCGCACGCCTCCGCTCCACTCTCCCCGCGATGCACCACACCGGCTCGCGCGCAAAAATGATCCCACACCGACACCCCGTGCCCATCGTGCTCCACCGCACCCTCGATTTGATAAGCGGACGTCGCCGCCCCCCAGGTAAAGTTCGCCGAAAACATAAGATGGGCCCAACGACCCGTCGGGCTTCACGCCGCCAGTCTTGCCCTCACCCCCTCCCCCCGGTCAACGCCGCCACCTCGCCGGCGCCCCTCATTTCATGCTTACTTAAGAACGTCCGCTCGCCGCGTCGTCACGGCCGGCACATCGCTGCCATCCACCCACTCCCCGTCGATCAATGTATGATTGGGCGATTCCACCAGCCCGCGCTGATTCGTCTTCATCAGGATCGCCAGCTGTTCCACCGCCCGCTGCCCCACCACGCGATGGTTCTGCCGCATGCCCGCGTTCGGCCCCTCGTCCGGCGCCAGATCGAGCGCCACCACCACCACGTCGCCCGGCACCCGCACGCCTTTTCGCCGCAGCGCATCCGCCACGAAATGCCAGTTCGTAATCACCGCCTCCACCTCGTGCTCGCGCATCCACGAAAGCACGACACTCCCCAACCTGCCCGGCGCCGCCGGCGCGAGCAAACACGGCGGCAACCGCGCCAACTCCTCCCCCTGCGCCAGTTCCACGTAATAGCCCGCCGTGAACGCCTGCTGCAGGTAAAACTCCTCCCGCTCACCCACCGCGATCCCGATCCGCCGATAACCCAGCTCCCGCAAACGCCGCACCGCCATTCGCGTCACCATCGTCTGATGATTCGCGACCATGTGCAGCGGAAGGTTCAACTGCTCCGACTCGATCAGCACCACGCTGAAACGCTCCCAGGTCAGCCGAAACGCAATCTCGCGATCCGCCAGCGCCCCGACGATCACGCCCGAGATCCCGCGCGCGCCCAACGTCCGCTCCAGCCGCTCCACCGCCGCCCGCGTGTGGCTCGCCAGGTAAAACACTTCCAGCGTGTATCCAAATTCCTGAGCTCGCTCCCGCGCGCCCTCCACAAACTGCCGGTGCGGATGCGACGCCGCCAGCTCCCGCCGGTCCTTTAAATCCAGGACAAACGCCATCGTCACCGGCGCCGCCACGCCGCGCTTCCCCGCCCGATACGAGTTCAATGCCGCCAGCATCGGATCCGGCTTATATCCCATCGCTTTCGCGACCTCCTGCAGCCTTCGCCGCGTCGGCTCCGGCAGCCGCGGATCGTTCCGCAACGCCAGCGACACCGTCGTCTGATGCACCCCCGCCGCCCGAGCGACATCCTGCATCGTAACGCGTCGCTGCGACTCCATGTTTCGGTCTTGGTCTCGCAGCGCGGGTGTGGCGTTTCAGCCCACCCGTTTCGGTTCCGCCTTCCCCACCAACTCCCACAACAACACCGCCGCCGCCACCGATACATTCAACGACTCGACCTTCCCGCCCCCCGGGATCGTCACGCGCCGCGTGCACGCCTTCGCGACGTCGTCCGCCAGCCCGTGCTCCTCATTGCCCATCACGATCGCGACCGGCTTCCCCCCTGCGGTCGCGTCCAGCCGCCCCCCGCGCGGGGCCGCGCCCCCCACTTCGGAGCCCGCGTCCGCCAGCTCCCGCAAAAATCCCGCCACCTTCTTCACCCGCCACACTTCGAGCTGCGACAATCCGCCCTCCGCCACGCGATACGCCGCCTCACCGGGCGCCGCGGCGGCCGCATCGTCCGCGATCACAATCCGCGGCACCCCAAAAAAAGCCGCCGTGCGCGCAATCGCGCCGAGGTTGTGCGCGTTGCCGATCCGGTCGAGCACCACCACCGCCTCCCGCCGCCGGGCCCACGCGCGCACATCCTCCGCCGTCGGCCGACGCCAGTCCGGCGCCGCAATCACTGCGACGACTCCGCCGTGATGCACCGTCCCTGCCACCTTCTCCAATTCCGCCGGCTCGACGCAGCGATAGACCTTTCGCGCCTGCGCCAGCGCGCGACAGATCACGCCGATCTTCCGGCCCGTATCATAATCGAAATACAGCCGCTTGATCGCGCCCGCGTCCGCCGCGAATTGCCCCCGCACCGCCGCCAGCCCGCACACCTTGAGTTCAGCCTGCGGCATGGTCAGCGGCATCGGCGCAACAACGAACAATCTCCTTCACGAATATCCGTGCCTCCCGCAGGGCAGGCCGCTTCCGACCTGCCCTCCGACGGAATCACAGCGTCGGCGCATACGCGCCCGGGAACGCCGGCGCGTTCGCTTCGAGCTTCAACAGCTCCCGCACCTTCGCCGGAATCGCGACCCCCACGCCCGCGCCGGGAAACTGTTTCGACAGTTCGAAATTCCCCAGCTCCGCGCCGCGGAACAGCCGACCCCAATAGCCCGCAAATTCCTTCGATTTCTCTCCGAACTTCGGCTGCAGCTTCCGCAGCTCGGCGAGCGACGCGAGTTCCGTCATGCCCCGTTCGGTATCAGCCGGACTCCACGCGATCAACGGCTGCGCCTTCGCGCCTTCGCGCCGCACATAAACGTTTCCATCGAGCTGCTTCGGCTGCGGATCCTTCAACCGATCCTTCACCGCCGGCGATTGCCAGAAACTCACCAACGGCCCTTTGAAATTCTCGTCCGCCGCCAGCAGATTGTTCACGAACACATGGCCGTGCCGCTCGTCCACGTCCGGCCCCGCGCTCGGATGCCAGCCGAAGTGATCGCCCTGCGCACTCCGCTCGGAACGCTCGAACGACGCCAGGCTGTTGTAGAACGTATTCTGATACACCTGCACGTTCGAGCTGTTCAGGATGCGAATGCCCTTGTTGCAGTTCACGAAAACATTCCCGGCGCAGATCGCGCCTTTCGAGATCTCGAAGAAGAACCCGTCATTCGTGCGCTCGATCCAGTTGTTCACGACCACGCCGTCGATGTTGCCAACGTCATACCAGATCCCGCTCGCATACGGATTGTCGATCACGAGGTTGTCGCGGCACACCGTGCGATACGACTGGTTGAAGATCTTCACCGACGACGCGAAATACCCCGTGATCTTCTCCGCGCTGTTCGTCCGCGTGATGATGTTCTTCTCCAGCAGCACGTCCGCCGAGTTGATCACGTAAATGCCTTCCGTGCCGCAGTCCGACACGAGGCAGTTGCGGATCACCAGCTTGTCCCCGCGGAAATACCCCGCCACGCGCGAGCAATACGAAATCGTCAGATTCTCCAGCACCGTGCCGACGACTTCCTTCCCAAATTCCGACTCCGGCATGTGCTTCTGCGGCTCTGTGCCTTCCACCTCGAGCGCCCGATACGCGTATTGCGTGAACATGATCCCGCGCAACGTCGGCCCCTTGCGGTCGTTCTTCTTGCCATGCACGTCGTCGATTGTCCGCACCAGCGCGCTGTCGTGCGCCGTGATCTCCACGAGTTTTCCCTCTGGATTCTGGCCGATGTAAACGTTCCCCAGTTCGTAATCGATGAAGTAGGTTTTCTCCGTCACCTCGTGCTCGCCGCCGACCGAGCTCAACAGCTCGCCGTCGACGAACAGCATGTCGTTGTTGAACACGTGCAGCGGCGTGAGCTTCGCCTGCCGGTCGCGCCGCCACCAGTCCGCCGGCTTCGCCGGGAAAAACCGATGCCACGCCGCGCGCCACAATCCATTCGGCTGCGCCACCCACTCCGTCGCGACTTCCGTCCCCTTCACCACCGGCCGCTCGTCGCGATACGGCTGCATCGTGATGCCCTGGTTCAAACGCAGCCCGCCCGTCCGATACGTCCCGCCGCGCAACACAATCGCATCACCCGTCACCACCTTCGCAATCGCACTCTCGAGCGTCGTCGGCTGCTCGAGCGACGATCCCGCCGCGTCCGCTTTTCCGTCCGGCGCCACATAATAGATGCGCGCCGCCTGCGGCAGTTCGTAAGTCTGCTGGATCGGACCATAAGGACCGCCCGAGGGCTGCGCCGCCGACGGTGCCAATGCCAGCGCTGCCAGCAGGACACCGACAACAAAACGTGAGACAGAGCCAGGCGAGACGCGGGGTGTGCGTGGATTCATAGGTTTGGGGTGAAATCTGATCGGAGGAGCTACCCTCGCACGACGAAACTTTTCTAAAAACGTTCCAACACTAGCACCGCCTCCTCATTGCGGAAACCTCGACGCCAGCACTTTGCTCAGGAAACGAAACTCCCCCGTCGCCACCTGCTCGCGCGTCAGCCGCATGCTCCCCATCGACCCCGGATAATGCACGTCCGCCAGCTCCGTCGAAATCGTCCCACCCTCCGGCACCTTCGCCTCCCACGCCACATCGAATGTCTCCTCCGCGCCCGGATTCCGCGTCACCGTCATCTGCATCTCCGCCGCGCCAAACCCGTGGAACGCATTCTCGAAATATTGCCCGAGATGCTCCTGCACCCGCTCCGCCTTCCCGCCCGGCAGCGCCTCGCCCACCCGCGCATAAAACAATTCCCGCAGGGCCTTCCCCTCCACCGGAAATGCCGGCACGCGCAACTCCACCCGGTTCGGTTCATAACTCCGCTCCTCCACGAATCGCGACGCCAGTTCGCTATGCACTTCCTGAAACTCCAGATACTGCGCCGCCAACCGATCCACGTCCGCCGGCTCCAGTTGCAACTCCGCCGCATTCGCCTCCACCACCGACCTCAACGCGTGCTCCAGCGGCCCCTCGCCATCGCCCTCCGCCGGCCGCGCTTCGTTCCGGTCCACCGGTCCATCGCCCACCATCGCATCGTCGCGAATCTCCAGACTCCTCGGCTCCGGCTCTGCCTCCGCCAGCGCCGAACCGCTTTCCGCCACCGGCTCCTTCGCCGCGATCTCCACCTGCCGCTCATCCTCGCGCAACAACATCCACACCCCCAGCCCCACCGCCAGCAGCCCCGCCGCCAAAAAAATCGTCCTGCGCTTCGACGTCACGCGCCACCCTACCGCACTCCCTTTCTCGTGCAACCCCACCCCGCCCCGCCAACTCCCGCGCACTTTTCGCCAACTCCCGCACGCACCTCCCCCTCGACTCCACCCGCCACGTCGCCCACGCTGCAAACTCCCTCTTTATGAACGCACCGACCGCCCGTCCGAAGAAAGTCGCCCTCCTCACCGCCGGTGGCCTCGCGCCCTGCCTCAGCTCCGCCGTCGGCGGCCTTATCGAGCGCTACACCGAAATCGCCCCCAACATCGAAATCATCGCCTACAAAGGCGGCTACAAGGGCCTGCTCCTCGGCGACAGCTACAAAATCGGTCCCGCCGAACGCGCGAACGCCGCCATCCTCCACCGCCACGGCGGCAGCCCCATCGGCAACTCCCGCGTCAAACTCACCAACGTCAAAGACTGCGTGAAACGCGGCCTCGTCAAAGAAGGCCAGGATCCGCAAAAGGTCGCCGCCGAACAGCTCGTCCGCGACGGCGTCGACATCCTTCACACCATCGGTGGCGACGACACCAACACCGCCGCCGCCGACCTCGCCGCCTTCCTCGCGAAAAACAGTTACGGTCTCACCGTCATCGGCCTCCCCAAGACGATCGACAACGACGTCTTCCCCATCCGCCAATCCCTCGGCGCCTGGACCGCCGCCGAACAGGGCGCGCGCTACTTCCGCAATGTCGTCGCCGAACACGGCGCCAACCCCCGCATGCTCATCATCCACGAGGTCATGGGCCGCAACTGCGGCTGGCTCACCGCCGCCACCGCCGCCGCCTACGAAAAACTCATCGCCGCCGAAGACTTCGTCCCCGGCCTCGGCCTTACCCGCGAACGCATCGCCGTCCACGGCCTCTACATTCCGGAAATGTCCTTCGACACCGCCGCCGAGGCCGCCCGCCTCCGCGCCGTCATGGACCGTATCGACAACGTGAATATCTTCGTCAGCGAAGGCGCCGGCGTCGAAACCATCGTCGCCGAGATGACCGCTCGCGGCCAGGAAGTCCCCCGCGACGCCTTCGGCCACGTCAAACTCGACGCCGTTAACCCCGGCAAATGGTTCGGCGACCAGTTCGCCAAGATGCTCGGCGCCGAAAAAGTCCTCGTCCAAAAAAGCGGCTACTTCGCCCGCGCCGCCGCCGCCAACATCGACGACCTCCGCCTCATCAAGAGCTGCGTCGATCTCGCCGTCGAATGCGCCCTCCGCCGCGAGAGCGGCGTCATCGGCCATGACGAGGACCAGAACCACGTCCTCCGCGCGATCGAGTTCCCACGCATCAAAGGCGGCAAACCTTTCGACACAAAAACGTCCTGGTTCACCGACCTCCTGAAAACGATCGGCCAGCCCGCCGGCCAAATCGTCCAGGTAAAGCACTAAGGTGGAGGTGGAGCCCGCCGTCCCCGGCGGGCTTTTCCTCGTTCTCGTTCTCTTTCTCGTTCTATCGTCCGTTCCGAACTCCCCAACCCGAGAGAACGAGAACGATTACGAGAACGAGAACGATTGGGCCCGCGGCATCGTCGCCGCTCCGCCGCTCACTTCTTCTCCGCCACCAGCTTCTGCGCCCGGCTCGGCTCATGCCCCGGCACCCAGAAATCGCGCCACTCCAGCCCCGTCTTCTTCGCGATCTCCAGCGGATACGACCAGTCGCCCCAATCCGACGCCGTCGTGTTGTTCGTGCCGATCGTGAACTTCACGCCTGCCGACTTCGCCAGCCGCACGAATTCCTCCGACGGCAGCTTGTAGCGCGCATTGATCTCCACCGCCACGCCGTGCTTCGCCAGCGCCGCGACGATCGGCTGCATCCGCTTCATCGTCCACAACTCCTTCGCCTTCGGCCCCAGCGCGTCCGGCAGAAACGTCGGGTTCACGTAAATATCGATCGGCTCGTTCGCGATGATCGCCACCGTCTGCTCGACGAGCTCCTCCATGAACGCTTCCGGATCGTCGCCGATCTGCGCCTCCTCGGGAATCCACAACCGCAGCCGCTTCCCCGACTTGTTCGTCCATGTCATCGAGTCCGTAAAGATGTAGTCGAATTTCGCATACGCCTCCGGCGTGAACATCTTCATCCACTCGCGACCCTCCGCCTGCAGCGCCAGAAACACCGGCTGCCCCTTCATCGTTTCGAGAAACGCCAGCGCCGCCGCGTCGTTCTGAATCGGAAATCCCTGCCCGCCATTCGTCGCAATGCCGAGCCCCATCCCCGTCGCGCGCGACACCGCCAGCGCCTGCTCGAGCGTCAGGTCGCCCTTCAGGTGCGTGTGCAAGTCCACCAGCGGCACATTGTCCTTCGCCATCGCATAAATCTGCGCATCCGCCGCATTCCACACCGGCTGCTTCACGTCCTTCGCCACCCCCGCCTCGAGCTCGCGCACGCGGATCTTCCGGTAAAACACCTTGCTGTTCGGATCGTGACACTGCAGCGCAAACGTCCCCTTCCCCAGCCGGTTCAACTTCGGCGCGCCTTCCGGCAACTCGTTCGACGGCTCCACATAATCCGTCACGAGGACATCCTCGACCCACACCTGCACGCGCGGCCGCTGCACCTTGATCTTCATCGTGAACCACTCCCCGTCCCGCGCCATCGCCTTGTAGATGTTCCTCACGCCATAAAGGCTGCCCGTCTTCTTGTTCTCGCGATACGCGTTGTGCCCCTGCGCCTGCCCAACCTCGAAGGGCTTCTGCGAGTTGTTCACCTGCACCTCGAACCCCGCCGCCGGCCATCCCTCGTCCTGCCACGCCGTATGAATGAACACCCCCGAGTTCGCGTGCGCCATCGCCTTCACCTCGAGCGTCAGCTCGAAATTCTCGAACTCCGCCTTCCCGTCCTCCCCCACATAAAACAGATGCGCTCGCGGCCCATCCGCCACGATCGCGCCATCCGCGACCTTGAACGCCTCCGGATTTTCCGCCGCCCTCCACCCCGCCAGCGTTTTTCCGTCGAACAACTCCGTGCCCCGGCCCCACGCCGCTTCGACCGGCCCCACGCCCGCCACCGCAATTAACAACGCAAAACCAAAACGCAGCCGCGACGTCAGCAAAGTCTTCATAAGGGGTAAACGAGTTCTCCGACTGACGAGCCCCCGCGTCAAAGGTTCCTTTCTCCGCCCACCTTCCACCCGTTCTCAATCGTTCTCGTTCACTTTCTCTTTCTCTTTCTCGTTCTCCCCCACGGCCGCATCCCACCCGCGCCGTCGCCCGTCAACTCCTCGCACATCCCCACAACCCATGCTCACCCGCCGCATCTTCCTCAAATCCACCGCCGCCCTCCCCCTCGCCGCCGCGCTCCCCACGCTCCCCGCTTTCACTCCGTCCGCCTCCGCCGCCACGCCCATCGCCCGCACCGGCGGCCCCAAACTCAAACTAAGCCTCAACGCCTTCTCCTTCAACCCGCAGCTCCAAAACCACCTCGCCGGCAAAACCGACAGCCTCTCGCTCCTCGAACTCCTCGATTTCTGCGCCGAACACGATTTCGAAGCCATCGATCCCACCGGCTACTATTTCCCCGGCTATCCGAACGTCCCCACCGATTCCTACCTGAACGACTTCAAACGCCGCGCCCACCACCTCGGCCTCGACATCAGCGGCACCGGCATCCGCAACGACTTCGCCCAACCCGACCCCGCCGCGCGCGCCGCCGACGTCGCCCGCGCCAAAGCCTGGATCGAGGCCGCCGCCAAAATGGGCGCGCCCGTCCTCCGCGTCTTCGCCGGCGCCATCCCGAAAGGCTACGAAAACCGCTGGTCCGAAGCCGCGAGCTGGATGATCGACTGCCTCCGCGAATGCGCCGAGCACGGCGCGAAATTCGGCGTCCTCGTCGGCGTCCAAAACCACGGCGACATGCTGCAGACCGCCGACCAGACGATCGAGGTCGTCGAGCGCGTCGATTCCGACTGGTTCGGCGTGATCGTCGACACCGGCAACATGAACACGCCTGATCCCTACGACGACCTCTCCCGCGTCGTCCCCTACGCCGTGAACTGGCAGATCAAGGAAAGCCCCCGCGGCCCCAACAGCCCCGAACGCACCGACCTCCCGCGCCTCATCCAACTCATCCGCGCCGGCGGCTACCGGGGCTATATCCCCATCGAAACCCTCGCCGCCCGCGGTCAGCCCTACGACCCCTTCAAACTCGTCCCCGCCTTCGCCGCCGCCGTCCGCTCCGCGCTCCCCGCTACCACCATCTGAGCCGTCTTTTTCCTGTCATTCTGAGCGAAGCGAAGAATCCACGTGTGCGCCCGCCCTCGTCTCAGAGTCTCGTCAGTTCGCACCCATC
>JAEZAD010000090.1 GCA_023430565.1 Verrucomicrobiota bacterium | reverse complement strand
ACGAATTTCAGGGTGGTGTAGCGCTGGCGGCGGAAGAACTTCCAAACTTGGCGGAGGCCGAAGAGGTCGAAATGGTTGATGAGAAACGTGGTCACGAGGACGGTGAGCCAGCCGAAGGCGAAGCCGGAGTAGAGGAGCGCGCGGCCGAGGGGATTTTCGACGTGCCAGACGACGCCGCCCATCGGCTCCCAGAAAAGGAAAACAAGGATGAGGGCGAGGGAGGACATGAGCACGTAGGTGCTGCGCTCGGCGGCTTCGGGGATGAAGCGCGTGAGGAGGCGTTTGAACGCGGGGCGCGCCATGACGCTGTGTTGGAGCGCGAAGAGGCCGAGCAGGGCGGCGTCGGTCAGGAGGGCGTCGAGGATGGGCCGGGTGGCGATGCCATCGATCTTGCGCGGGACGAGAAAGCCGCCGACAAAGCCGATGGCGTAGAGAAACGTGGCGAAGAAGATCGCGTAGGAGACGACGCCGTAAAGGAGGACGGACGCGCGGAGGAGGAGGGAGGGTGTGGGAGACATGCCGTTCTCAAACGGAATGTCGCTGCGAAAGGGGCCAAACTTGCGTGTTTATTCGGCGGCGAGGGCGTCGTGATGGGGGGGCGCTGGCAGGGCGAGCACGAGCACGACTAGGAGCACGAGCACGAGCACGATTACGGGCACGAGCACGAGCGCGACACGGGGGGATGAGGGCTTTGTTCCCTAAGGGACGATGCGGCGGCCGGCGGCGACGACGAGGTCTACGGGGTTGCCGCCGAGTTCGAAGGCGAGGAGGCGTTCGTCGCGGTGACGGAGCAGGATCAGGTCGGCGCGCTGGCCAGTTTCGATCGTGCCGCGGTCGGTGAGACCGAGGACGGCGGCGGCGTTGACGGTGCAGGCGGCGATCGCCTCGGCGGGTGTGAGGCCGCAGCAACGGACGGCTGTCGCGATGACGAAGGGCATCGAATGCGTGGGCGAGGTGGCGGGATTGAAATCGCTGGCGAGCGCGACGAGGCCGCCGTGGTCGGCGAAGAAGCCGGCGCGGGCGTAGCGGTTGCCGGTGTGAAAACTGCGCGCGGGAAGGAAGACGCCAAAAGTGTCGGTGGCGGCGACGGCGAGGAGGTCGTTTTTCGAGGCGTGTTCGAGGCCGTCAATGCTGCGGGCGTGGAGTTTCAGCGCTTCGGGGATCATGCCGGTCGAGGCGGATTCGTCGGCATCGACGCGGACGTCGAGACCGTGTTTGCGGGCGCGTTCGAAGAGGCGCACGCAGGCTTCGACGGGCCAGGCGTCGGCGGCGGAGCGGGCGTCGATCGTGATGCCGGGAAACTCGTGCCAGACGGCGGGGAGGACTTCGCGCACGACGAGGCGGGTGAAGTTCGCGGGGTCGCCGTCGATGGCGTGGCCGAGGAGGGCGGTGGGAACGACGGTGCCGGGAAAGTCCTGCGCGGCGCGCTGGATGGCGTGGAGCATCTTGAGTTCGGCGTCGAGGGTGAGGCCGTATCCAGATTTCACCTCCACGGTGGTGGTGCCGCCAGCGAGGATCTGATCGAGCCGCACGCGGAGGGCGGCGGCGAGCTGCTTGCGGGTGGCGGCGCGGACGGCGTGGACCAGCGGATCGGCGCCGGCGGGTTTTTCGCCGGCGAGCTGTTTTTCCCACGGGTCGAGCAGATCGCCCATCCAACAGGCGTGCGTGTGGCAGTCGACGAAGCCGGGCAGGAGGACGCGACCGTCGGCTTCGACGATTTCAGCGTCGGCGGGTGCGGCGAGGTCGGGGCCGACGGCGGCGATCTTGTCGTCCTGCACAAGGACATCGGCGCGCGGAAGAATGCCGAGGTCGCGGAGCGCGGCGCCGCGGCGACGGCGGGAGGAGCTAATCGACTGCTCGGCTCGGGCTGGCGCGAGGGTAAGGACACGGGCGTGGCGGATCAGCAAAGACATCGGAGCGAGCTTGCGCGTCGTGGCGGCGGTGGCGCAAGCGTGCCGCGACAAGGGCGGCGGAGCGTTCGCATCTGCTTCGGCCTGGCTGCTCTGATGTCAGAATTATTTGCCGCACCGGGCGATTTCGGGAAGTGGCATCCGCTCGGTGCCCGATTTTTTGGGGGCTTCCGGCCAAACGCGGCTGCGGGACGTCTACCCGATATTCGGCCGAATCCCCATCGGCCTCACGTTAACCCCAAAACAGAAGTGAGCGGAAAATGAAACGCTATCGTTCCCCCTTGTTAGTCTTTGTCGTGCTGGCGGCCACGCTGGGCGCGTTTGCGCGGTCGGGCCATCATCATGGTGCTCCCGACATCCCGTATGTCTACGCGGCTGAGAATACCGGTGCGCATTATGCAGCGCCGCATTTCCCGGATTTTGACTGGCTGCCGATCATTCGGCCGCTGCCGGATCCGTTCCGCTTCTTCAGCGGCGGGCGGAGCACGTCGTTCAAAAACTGGGAGCGGCGGCGCAACGAGATCAAGGCTTCGATCGAGAAGTATGAGATCGGCCGGAAGCCGGATGCGTCGGACCTCACGGTGACGGCCACGTATACGCCGCCGATCGAAGGCGCCACCACGGGCCAGCTGGTGGTGCTGGTGACGAGGAATTCGAACGGGAAGACGGTCACGCTGACCTCGAAGGTGTTCATCCCGCAGGGGTGGGGCGAGGGGCCGTTTCCGGCGCTGATTCCGATGACGTTTTTCGCGAGCCCGACGGGGCCCAGCTACGGCAGTCTGGCGGCGGTGATGTCGGTCCGGCCGGTGGCGACCGTGGATTTCGTTCACAACCAGGTGACGACGTATGGCGGCGGAGACAAAACGGCCGATCCGTTCTACCAGATGTATCCGGAATTCAATGCTCCGGGCGGTGCGGTCGACAGCAGTTCCGGGCAATACGCGGCGTGGTCGTGGGGCGTGAGCCGGCTGATCGACGGCATCATCCTGGCCAGCCAGCAGGCGGAGAATCCGCTGCCGGTCGATCCGGAGTATCTCGCGGTGACGGGCTGTTCGTATGCGGGGAAGATGGCGCTGTTCGCGGGGGCGTTCGACGAGCGGATCGCGCTCACGCTTCCGATCGAGAGCGGCGGCGGCGGCGCGCCCGCGTGGCGGGTGTCGCAGGAGATCGAAGGCGATCGCGTGGTGGAGGCGTTGACCCACACGGATCGCCGGTGGTTCGCGTCGCAGCTGTTTCAATTCAGCCGCAACCACGTCTACAAGCTGCCGCACGATCATCACGAGCTGATGGCGATGGTGGCGCCGCGGGCGTTGCTGGAAACGGGCAACACCAACTACAACTGGCTCTCGAACCGCGCGAACTACGTGTCGGCGAGGGCGACGCAGCGGGTTTACGAGACGTTGGGGATCGGCGACCGGTTTGGCTTCATCATCGACGGCGGGCACAACCACTGCGCGATCCCGGCCAGCCAGCACGCGCCGATCGCGAACTTTGTGGACAAGTTTCTGCTCGGTATCTCCGACGCCGATACGAACGTGCGGGTGCATCCTTATGGCGACGACTTCGATTATCGCCGCTGGACGGCGTGGTGGGGCCGCGGGCTGCCGACGTTTCCGAACGATTGGAATCCCGGCGACGGCACCGTGGTGATGTCGATGCACCGTCCAATGGACATCTATGAAGGCCGGACCGCGAAGGCGGGCTATGCGTTGTCGATGCCGGGTAAACATCCGGCGGCGACGGTCTCGATGGCTGGCGGAAGTGTGCAGCTCGACATCTATCGATTGGATGGGCGCTCGCGCACGCTGACGATTCCGCTCCCGAATCAATCGTATGCGATTCCGGCCGACGACCGTTCGTGGTTCCCGTCTTCGAATCCGAGAGATCCGCAGACCTACCAGGGCTCGGCGACGGCGGACTTCAGCGGCATCGTGTTGAGCTCCTACTTCAGCGTGGTCGGGCAGAACGATGGCGGCGCGGGCAATCCCGCCGGTCCTGGATTCGACAACGTGGATCCGATCAAAGTGAAGTTCCACGCTGACACCGACAGCTGGCTGCCGGGCGGGAGCTGGAGTTCGACGGAGACGGTGACGAACGAATAGCGCGATCACGTCTGACCTAGTTGGCGTGGACGGGGACTCGTGCCCCGTCCACGCTTGCGTTTGAACAGGGGCAGCGGGCTCAGCGGTTCCCGTTGGCTGATGGTGCGGCGAAGCGTTTCCGCTCAGCGGTCGGCGATGGGAGCGGCGGAGGTTCGGCTGCTATCGGGGAGTGCCGTCCGGAAAATCGCTTTGCGCTGGCGGTGCCAGCGCTCCTCGACGCCGGTGACCGCGCCGGTGGCGTCGACGAGGAACTCGGTGGTCATCTTGCCGTCTTCGGAAACGAAGAGCCGCTCGCCGGCGGGGAAAAACGGACGCGGATCCTGCTCGCGATATTGCCAGGTGAAACCGTTGGCCGTCCGGGCGAAGCGATGCGTGGTGTCCTGCTTTTCGGCGTAGCCGCCTTCGAATCGCGCGAACGTCGCCGGATCGAATTCGGCGAGGCGCGGCGGGCTGACGAACGGGTCTTTCGCATACTCGAGGTTGGCGAGTTTCTGCGCCTCGATGGCGGCGATGGCGCGGTCGTGGGTGGTCGAGTTGTTGAATTTGAAATCGGGCATGAGCACGCGCACGTAGGCGCGGGTGAGCTGCATGATGTCGTCCTCGCTGTAGCTGCTGCGGGCGCGGAAGACCGTCATGAACAGCATGCCCTTGCGCGCGCCCTCCACGCCTTTGCGGATCGCGGGAGCAAAGACGACCATGGCGCTGCGGACTGCGGCGCGTTTCATCGGGCCCATCTTTTCCTTTTTCATGACGACGGGCACGATCGCTTTCATCACGCCGCGGAAGGCATTGCGCGGGGGCAGGTAGAAAACCCAGTCGAAGCGCGACAGCTGATCCGTTTCCAAATCCTGCGGGGTGAGCGAGCGCAGCTTCCGTTCAACGCGGTTCGCGTCGAAATTTTCCGCCCACGCCAGCTGATACAACTTCGACGCGACGCCTTCCAAGGGGAGCGGCAGCGCGTTCAAGAACGTCTCGGTCGGCAGCCCGTCCTTGGCGGCTTGCTCGAGGTTCAACCGCCGCTCCCAGTTGCGCATCATCTCGCTGACTTCGGTCGCGCGCGCGGTCACGGCCGGGTCGAGCTGGCCGGCCTGCGCGAGCGCGACGAACTTCCGGAAGACAAGGACCGGGTGCGGCTCGCCGTCCTCGCCGATGATGACGAGACCGGCGCCGGGCGACTGCTCGAGGGTGGCGTAGACGACTTCGATCACATCTTCCGCGAATTTTTCGGCGTAACGCCGGTCGGGCTTGGTGCGGGCGAGGATCGAGATCGAGAGCCGCTCGCCGTTGACGACGAGCGGCTCCAGGACGACCGGCGGAAGGAATTCGGTGCGCGGCGCGGGATCGGCGGGAGGCGGTTCCGCGGCGAGCGCGAAGGTGAACGCGCCGAGCAACGCGAGCGTCGAGGCGAGCTGTCGAAGGCGGCGATGAAACAGGGGCCGTTCGAGGGGCGTGGGATGGCAAGGCATGAAGAAGCGCGGGCTGGATTGCGATGCGGCGTGACGTTGTTACACCGCGCGGCACGCGGATGTTTCAAATATCGTGTCGATGACGCGCTTCGTTCGGGCGCTCGAGCGGCGGGGCGGAGGTCTCAGCCGGCTTTGTATCGCCGGCGTTCGGCGAGCGGGATGCGGCGGAGCCGCCAGCGTTGGTCGCTGCCGACGATGAAACCGGCGCAGCGCGGGGCACCGCAGCGGCACGGATGCAGATGCCATTCGCGGAACGGAAAACCGTAGTCGTAAGTGAGCTCCTCGCCGGCGGCGATGTCGCGGCGCGCGATGATCCAGACCCGGCCGCGGATGATTTCGGTGCGGCAATTTGGTTTGCAGGAGTGGTTGATGAATCGCGCGACGCTGCCGCCCTTGCGGCCGTCGAGGTCGTAGCGGCGGTTGAGCACGAAAAAATAGACGGAGTCGTCGCCGCCGCGGCGCTGACGCTCGAGCCGCTGGGCCTCGCGGCGCACCGCTTCCGCCTTGGTGATGCGTTCACCGGAGTATTCGAGGATGCGCGTGCCATCCGGAAACGCGCGCCGCGCGAAGACGCCGCGACCGTGGATCGCGGAGCGGCGATGGACGACGCCGGACGCGGCGGGGGCGTCCGGGACCGAGTTTTTGCGAGCACGAGAGGAGGAAAGCGGTCGTGAGGAATTGGAAGCCAAGCGGCTCATAGGAGCCGTTCCCGGCGCCGAGTCCACTCGAACGCGAAACTTGATTCCGTGCGGGTCCTCACTTCGCCGTTTCGTCGCGAGCGAAGCGTCGCCAGAAGACTTCCTCGGCGGCGAGAAGGCGTTCGATGAAGCCATCGTTGCGCGCGATCTCCAGGCGCAGGGGAGGATGCGGTGGGCAAAAACACCAATAATCGACGGCCGGTAGGCCGGTGACGGCGAGGATGTGCTGCAACTGGGCGACATGGTGCCGGGGCGGACGCTGGCGGGCGGCGGCGCTTTGATAGGTGGCGCGGCCGCATTTAATTTCGACGACGCGGTCGCCGCGGGCGGAAAGGCCGTCGAGGCTCGCCCGCTGCCAGGGTCGGGCGAGGCTTTGCACGCAGGCGGGCTCCACAGTCACGCCGGTGGCGAGTCCGTAGTGGGCGCGGGCCTGGCGTTCGAGCGCGGTGCCCTGAGCGCGGGTGAAGACGCGGTCGTAGTCCTTGGGCGGATGCTGTTTTTCCCAAAGCAGTCGTTCCGGACTTTTGGCGGGTTTCACGCCGAGGATCGTGGCTGCATCCGAGGATCCGATACCGTTGCGCCGCCATTCCCACCACGCGGGCGTGCGCTCGGTCA
>JAEZAD010000221.1 GCA_023430565.1 Verrucomicrobiota bacterium | reverse complement strand
TGGCGGCGACGAGGGCGGATCGGCCCTGGGCGAGGACGGGCACGCTGGTCATTTCGCGTGGCGCGTCGTGGCGGAAGAGGACGGCGGCGCTGTCGAGGTCGTTGAAGACCGCCTGGGTCATGCGGTCGTGGAGTTTCGCGCGGATCGTCGCGAGTTGGGCGGGGGTGAGGTGGTGGGGTTTGGTGAGGGCGGTGTTGTCGATGACGAGGGTGAACTCGGTGACGCGCTCGATGCGTTTGACTTTGGCGAGGCCGCAGAGATGGGCAATGTCGGTGGCCTTGGAGGACCAAGGTGAGATGGTGCCGGGGCGTGGGGCGACGACTTGCGTGAGGCCGGCGAGTTTTTGCGGGGTGCGGCGCGGGCCGTAGGTGAGGATTTTTTTGAGAACGGTGTGTTCGGCGTCCGTGAGGGGCTGGGCGGAGTCAGCGAGCTCGACGAGGTGGACGAAATCGGCGGAGGCGGCGCGGACGGGGATGCCGGCGGCGGCGAAGTCGCCGAGAAGCTTTTGGAGGCGGGAAGAGGAAAGGGCCGGCGAGCCGCGGAGCGTCAGCATGGTCGGGAGATTCAAGGCTGGAAAAACTCACAGGTGGGCGTGAGGGGCCAGTGAAAAAAGGGGCGAGAGGCGGGGAAGGCGGATGAAGCGGCGGGAGCGCCCGCGAGCGGGCGGCCTACGCGTCGCGGCGTAAAGCCGCTCCTACAGGTGCGAGCCGGAGAAAGCCGTTGACCAAATTTGACGGGTCCGCGAAATCAGCCGGTTTTCTGACTCGAATGGCGAACACCACTCACGGGGCGGCGATGAAGGTTCAACTCACCGGCGATAAGCTGGGGGCACTGGGATGAGCGAGCATATTGGGCACGAGTGCGGGATCGCGGTGGTGCGGTTGTTGAAGCCGCTCAGCTACTTTCAGGAGAAATACGGGACGCCGCTGTGGGGTTTCGAAAAGCTGTTTCTGCTGATGGAGAAGCAGCACAACCGCGGGCAGGACGGGGCGGGGGTGGCGTGCGTGAAACTCGATATGCCGCCGGGCGATCCGTATATGTTTCGCGAGCGGAGCACGATGCCGAATCCGCTGGATCGGGTGTTTGGGGCGTTGCTGACGCGGTATCATGAACTGGTGAGCGCGGGAACGGTGCATCCGGAGTTTCCGGACACGGTGAAGAAGCATTTCGATTTTGGCGCGGAGCTTTATCTCGGGCATTTGCGGTATGGGACTTCGGGCGGGTATGGGGTGAGCGCGTGTCATCCGTATTTCCGGAGAAGTTCGTGGCCGACGCGGAATCTGGCGTTGTGCGGCAACTTCAACATGACCAACACGCGCGAGCTGAACGACAGCTTGATCGCGATCGGGCAGCATCCGATTTTCGCGTCGGATACGCAGGCGGTGTTGGAAAAGATCGGCTTCTATTTGGATGAGGAGCACGAGGATGTTTATCGCTACCTGCGGACGCGGGGGTTGGAGGGCGAGGAGATGTCGCGGCGGATCAGCGAGGATCTCGATCTGGCGCGGGTGGTGACGCGGGCGTCGCAGAAGTGGGATGGTGGCTACGCGATTGCCGGGTTGATTGGGAATGGCGACGCGTTTGTGGCGCGGGATCCCTCGGGGATCCGGCCGGCGTTTTGGTTTCAGAACGAGGAGGTGGTGGCGTTTGCGTCGGAGCGGGCGCCGTTGATGACGGTGTTCGACCAGGCGGTGGAGCAGGTTAAGGAAGTGGAGCCGGGGCACGTGGTGGTGGTGAAGCGGCGGGGGGCGGTGAGTTCGACGGCGTTTACGGCGAAGCTGCCGAAGACCTCGTGCACGTTTGAGCGGATTTATTTTTCGCGCGGGAACGACATCGAGATTTACCAGGAGCGGAAGGCGCTCGGCGCGGCGTTGACGGACCAGGTGCTGAAGGCGATCGGGCACGATTGGGCGAACTCGGTTTTCAATTTCATCCCGAACACGGCGGAGGTGGCGTATTATGGGTTGATGTCGGCGCTGCGTGAGCGGCGGCGGGACGAGGTGAAGGCGGCGGTGATGCAGGCGAGCAAGGAAGGGACGCTGACGGAGGCGTTGCTCGACGATTTGATTCTGCGCAACTGGCCGCGCGGCGAGAAAGTCGTCAGCAAAGACATCAAGCTGCGGACCTTCATCGGGCAGGAGAGCATGCGGAACCAGCTCGCGAGTCACGTCTATGATGTGACGTATGGGTCGGTGAAGCCGGGCGACAATCTGGTGTGCGTGGACGATTCGATCGTGCGCGGGACGACGCTGCGGCGTTCGATTTTGCGGATGCTGGCGCGATTGAATCCGAAGAAGATCGTGATCCTGTCGACGGCGCCGCAGATCCGTTATCCGGACTGTTACGGCATCGACATGTCGGAGATTGGGAAATTCATCGCGTTCGAGGCGGCGGTGGCGCTGCTGCGGGAGCGCGGCAAGGCGGACGTGTTGGAGGAGGTTTACCGGGAGTGTCGCGAGGAGATCGCGCGCGGCGGGGCGGTGAATCACGTGCGGAAGATCTACGAGTCGTTCACGCCGGAGGAAATTTCGGCGAAGATCGTGGAGCGGGTGCGGCCGCAAAACATCGAGTGGAAGGGGGAGATCGAGATCATCTTCCAGACGATTGAGGGGCTGCACAAAGCGGTGCCGAATCACACGGGCGACTGGTATTTCACGGGCAAGTATCCGACGCCGGGCGGGTATCGCGTGGTGAACCAGGCTTACGTGAATTATTACGAGAAGAACGATGGGCGGGCGTATTGATCTGAACCACGGATGAACACGGATGGACACGGATTAAGACAGAGGCTCGTGCGTTTATCCGTGTGCATCGGTGTTCATCCGTGGTTGTTTCCGATCTGATGAGTCTTTCCTACGAATCTTCCGGTGTGCGTTATGATCAGCTCGATGCGTTCAAGCGGGCGTGTCAGAAGGCCGCGCGGACGACGGCGGGTGTTTTAGCCGATCATGGCTACGCGGAGCCGGCGACGACGCGGGGCGAGAGCGCGTATCTGATCGAGGCGGCGGATCATTTTCTGGCGCATGTGGAGGAGGGGCTGGGAACGAAGAACCTCGTGGCGGACGCGGTGTATGCGGCGACGGGGAAGACGTTTTATCGGGAGATCGCGATCGATACGGTGGCGACGATCGTGAACGATTTGATCACGTGCGGGGCGCTGCCGATCTCGGTGGCGATGCACGCCGCGGTGGGCGAGTCGGGGTGGTTTGCGGACGAGAAGCGGACGAATGCGCTGGTGGATGGATTTGCGGAGGGGTGTCGCGCGGCGGGCGCGGTGTGGGGCGGCGGCGAGACGCCGACCTTGGGGGGCGTGGTGGAGCCGGAGGCGATCGTGCTGGCGGGGTCGGCGATCGGGAAAATCGAGCCGAAGAGTCTGCGGATCGTGGGCGACGTGAAGGACGGCGATGAAATCATTTTTCTCGCGAGCTCGGGCGTGCAGACGAACGGGTTGTCGTTGTGCCGGCGGGTGGCGGCGCATTTGCCGAGTGGATACGAGACGCCGGTGGGGTTTGGAGATCCGCGGACGTTTGGCGAGGCGCTGCTGGCGCCGTCGGTGATCTATGTGGCGTTTGTGCGGGAGTGCCAGCGGCGCGGGATCAAGTTGAACTATGTGGCGCATGTGACGGGTCACGGCTGGCGGAAACTGATGCGGTTGGACGAGCCGTTCGTGTATGAGATCACGGCGCCGCGGGAGCCGCTGGCGGTGTTTCGATTTTTGGAGCAGGCGGGGCCGATCGCGCAGAAGGAGATGTATGCGACGTTCAATCAGGGCGTCGGATTTGCGGCATATGTGTCGCCGGAGAATGCGGACGCGGTGCTCGCGGCGGCGAAGGACACGGGTTACGACGCGTGGCGGGCGGGGCGCGTGAAGAAGGAATCGAACCGGAAGGCGGTGGAGGTGCCGTCGCTGGGAATTACGTTCGAGGGGGAGACGTTGCAGTTGCGGTGAGGCGGGGCGGCGTAGAGGTGTGAACCGCGAATGGACACGAATTCACACGAATGGAGGAGAACCTGAGATGACCGCGCGGGAGGAGTTATTGAAGGAAGTGGAGGCGGTGAAGTGGTTTCACCGGATTCCGCTCGGGCACGGGATTGTGACGCCGGGGATCGACGACACGGCGGCGAAGTTGCGGCGCGTGAGGCTGCCGGAGAGTCTGGCGGGGAAGAGCGTGCTGGATGTGGGGGCGTGGGATGGATTTTTTTCGTTCGAGTCCGAGCGGCGCGGGGCGGGGCGCGTCATGGCGGTGGATTCGCATTCGTGGACGGGTGAGGGCTGGGGAAAGAAGGCGGGGTTCGAGCTGGCGCGGCGGGCGCTGAATTCGAAGGTGGAGGATCGCGAACTCGAGGTGTTGGAGCTGTCGCCGGAGAGCGTGGGGACGTTCGACGTGGTGCTGTTTCTCGGCGTGCTGTATCACATGCGGCATCCGTTTTTGGCGCTGGAAAAGGTGGCGGCGGTGACGAATCAGATGCTCGTGCTCGAGACGCGGGTGGATCTGCTGGCGTGGCGGACGCCGGCGATGGCGTTCTATCGCGACCGGGAGTTGAACAACGATCCGACGAACTGGTGGGCGCCGAATATCGCGGGATTAAGAGAGATGTTGCGCGCGGTGGGTTTCAGGAGTGTGCGGGTCGTGAGTGCGCCGAAGCCGTGGTATTTGCGGGCGATGCGGGCGGTGAAAAAAGGGCGGTTTGCGTGGCGGGAGTTTCAGCGCGGGCGCGTGGCGGTGCACGCGTGGAAGTAGGCGTCGGCGAACCTCAACGTAAGCTCATCCGCGCCGTTCTGAGGCGAAGGAATCCGCGGGCACATCCGCGCGCGGTGGTGCCGTGGATTCTTCGCTTCGCTCAGAATGACAAGGGGGCTACAGCGTCAATCGGCGGCGGGGACGGTGTAGATTTCGACGAGGGCGACGCCGGTGTCGGAGCCTTTGCCTTTGGCGAGGACGGTGTAGACGCCGGGTTCGAGATCGACGAGGAGGGCGGCGTCCTTGGAGCCGGCGGCGAACGGAAGGGTGCCGGTGGCGGCGAAGGCGGTGGTGAGGGCGGCGGGGTCGTTGCCGGTTTCCCAGTCGTCGTTGGTATGAATCGTGGTCTGGTTGCGGACGACTTCGAGCACGGGATCGGCGAGGGGCGCGGCGACGCCTTGAGCGGAAAGGGCGGGACCGACGGCGCGGAGGAGGATGCGTTGGGAGACATTGCCGCCGATGACGACACCGCCGATGAGGATGTTTTCGCCGGCGCGAACCTGGGCGCGCGACGAGAGCGCGACGGGGCTGCTCTGTTCGTCGAGGGCGTAAATCTCGGCCAGGGCAATGCCGGATTCGTTGCCGGTGGTGGAGGCATGAAGCGTGTAGGGCCCGGGATCGAGTTCGAGTTCGAGGGCGGAATCGGCGCTGCCGGGCTCGAGAGCGAAAGCTCCGACTTTGGCGGCGAGTTCGGGAAGGCGAGCGGCATCCGGGCCGGTTTCCCACCCAGCGTTGGAGGCGATCTCGAGACCGGTGCGGGAGAAGACGCGCAGGACCGGAGAGGAGAGGGGCTGATGCACGCCTTGGCGGGTGAGAGCGGGGCCGACGGCGCGGGCGAGGAACTTTTTCTTGCCGGTGCCTTCGACGACGAAGCCGGCAATGAGGACGTTTTCTCCGGTGCCGACGTCGGCGCGAGCAGCGATGGCAACCAGGCGTGCGTTGGGCTCTCGATCATCGATCTCGGATTCTTCGTCCCGGCCGGTGATGGTCAGCGTGAACGGTTCGCTGGTGACGGAGGTGAGGCCATTGAGGACCGCGGCCGTGTAGATGCCGGCATCGGCGGTGGAGAGATTTTCGAGCGTGAGTTCGGGGGAGTTGGAGTTTGCGAGCAACATGCCGTCCTTGAACCATGAATACGAAAATGGACCCGGGCCGCTGGCGGCGACACCGAAGGCGATGCTATGGCCGAGGGGCGAGGTGATGTTGGTGGATCCGAAGGGGCGGAGGGAAATGGAGTCGGCGGAGGGGCGCGGAGCGTTGAGGTTGGCGGCGTCGGGCACGACAGCGGAACTCCAAGGGCTGCCCGGGTAAAGGTCGGCGAGATCGGCTCGGTAGGCGCGCACCCGGGCGGTGGTGCCCACGGGCAGGCGAAGCGGTTGCGCGGTGGTCAGAGCTCCCGGAGCGGTATCGCCGGAGGCAGCGCGCGGGTCGGTGCCATCGAGCTGATAAACAAGAACGGCGCCGGGAGGCGGCTCGATGATCAAGGTGGACGGATCTTCGAGGGCGACCGACGGAACGGCGACGAACTGCTGATCAATCCAGCGAGCGCGCCGGACGAGCCAGTCGCGCATGCGTTCGATCTCCGCAGAGAAGGTGGTGTCGTAGCCCCAGCGGCCAAATTCACGGGCGCCGGCTTCAGGTCCGATTTGAGCGGCGAGCTCGTCGACGAGGTTGGTGAGTTCGTCATCGGAGAATTCGGTGCGGCGCAGCGACTGCCACCGGTCGACCCACGCTTGCATGAAATCAGGATCGCGGGTGAGCGCTTTCCACCATTCCGACGTCCACAGCTGGATGGATTCGCCGTGGCCCCAGGTGTCGACGGTGAGATCGCGCCGGCCGTCGTCGTGAGAACCCATGGAGCGGTCGAAGTCCCAGAGCGGACCGGCGACGAGCTTGCCCTCCCGGTCTTTATAGAAGTAGGAGCTGCGGCGCAAACCGTCGGCGTTTTTCGTGAAGACGGTGAGGAGGTGAAAGTCGACCCAGGAATCGCGGTCGAGGTAGTCGAGGTAGCGACGGGTGGCAAAACCGCCGGCCAGATCGATGAAGAGAGCGTCCTCCATTTCCTGGATGTAATTGCGGATATAGGACGATTGGGCGGGTGTGATCTCGTCGAGTTTGGGCTTGGCGACGACGATCCTGGCGCCGTAGGTCGGGTCGGGGACGTTGCGGGCGGTTTGAAAATGGAATTCATCCGGGTCAGGGCCGTCGATTTTGAGGAGGTAGCCGCCGGTGATTCCGGGTGCGGTGTTGTCGTCCGGGGAGAGCTCGGCGATATCGACTCGGTCGGGATCGATTTTGATGCGATCGGTCAGGACGATAAGGCCGCGGTAATCGGAGGCGGTCAGGGTGTCGTCGGACCAGTTGAAGAAAAACTCGGCAAATTTGGTGCGGGGGGCCCAGCGTCCGATACGGTTGGAGAGGGCGTAGATGTAGGCATTGCGGATGTTTGCGCGGTCGAAGGCCCAGGGCGCTACCAGCGCCCAATCGGTGGCGTCGGGAAGGTCGAGGAGGGGCTGGGCCCGCTTGGCGCCGGAGTTGTCCCAGAGTTCGAGGCTGTAGCTTTTCTTGGGAAAAGACGCAGACGAGAAACCACGGACCTTGGCGGTCAGGCGGGTGGAGAAAGAGGGAAGATCGAGCGTAGCCTCACCCTCGATCGGCTCGAAGATGTGGAGCCACGCGGGGCGCTTAATATCGTCGTTCACTAGCTCGCCGAAGCCGTGGCCGTCGAGGACGATGAAAGGAAGCTGGCTGCTGAAGTGGACTACGCTGTCGAGCCCGTTGTCGGCGGCCTTGACGTAGTGGGCGGTGGCAACGAAACCGCGTCGGGTGTCATCCGCAGAGAACACGGCGGCGCTGACGATGGTGGAGCTGTTGAGAAGCAGGGGACCGGTGTATTCCGGCGAGCTGGACGTCGGCGTCGGAATTTCGGCGCCGGCGGCGGACGGTGCGATGAGGGTGTAGCGGATTTTTTGCCCGGGCGCGGCGCCGCTGAGTTCCAGAGCGAGAGAACCGGAGAAGGGAGACGACGGAGCGGAGAACGAGATCCTTTCCACGATCGCGAGCGTGCTGGCGTCGCCGTTGCGCGCACCAGGTGTGGGACCCGTGAAATAGCCGAGTTGAGGGGTTTCGCCGGCATCGGTGGGCTGGGTGATGCCGTAGGAGAGATCGCCGAACTGCTCAGGGAATTCCGGCGCGTATTCACTGACAACGGTGATGCCGTCGGCGGCGATGAGGCCGAGGTATTCGCCATTGGCGGAGAGACCGTAGCTGGTATGGAGCGGGGCGGAGGGATTACGGCGGTCCTTGTCGGAGGCGTAGACGAGCAGATAGCCACCGGCAGGGAGGGTGGCGGCGGGAAACTGCCACTTGGTTTTGTTGTTGGCGTTATCAGTGAGATACCAGCCGTCGAGACTGACCGGGGTGGCGTCGGGGTTGTGGATTTCGATCCAGTCGGAGTAATCGCCGTCGTCATCGGCATGCACCGATTTATTCGAGGCCATCAATTCCGTAATGACTGGGGCCGCGGAGAGGGAGGAGATCAGCGATGACGCGAGAAGAACGAGGCGAATGAGACGAGGCATTGATAGTTGGAAGGATGAAGGGTAAGACTCCTCAGGAGCGAAGGCCCGCTATTAGGTGGCGATAAAACGTCGGTTTTTTCGCAAACAAAGTGTTTTTTCCGGGATAGATCTCATTTCGGAGGGGCTAATCAGGTGGAGAAGCGCGTGTGGGGGAACCAGTCGAGGCTGGCGCGGCGCGGGGCGGTGGTGCACGGTGCCGCATGGAAAAACGGCGTTTTGCGGAATTGGGGCTTTCGGCGGAAATCCTGAAAGCGGTCGACAAGATGGGGTTCGAAGAGGCGTCGCCGATTCAGACGGCGGTGATCCCGGCGATTTTGGCGGGCGGGGATGTGGTGGGGATTTCCTCGACGGGGTCGGGCAAGACGGCGGCGTTTGCGATTCCGGCGATCGAAAAGGTCGATGCGAAAGTGCGGGCGGTGCAGGTGCTCGTGCTGTGCCCGACGCGCGAGCTGGCCGTGCAGGTGGCGGAGGAGGCGGGGAAGCTGGCGCACTTCAAACGGGGCGTGGCGGGCGTGCCGATTTATGGCGGGCAGAGTTACGAGCGGCAGTTTCGCGCGCTGGCGGCGGGCGTGCAGGTGGTGATCGGGACGCCGGGGCGCGTGATGGACCACATGGACCGCGGGACGTTGAAACTGGATGCGCTGAAACTGGTGATTCTCGACGAGGCGGACCGGATGCTGGACATGGGTTTTCGCGAGGACATCGAGAAGATTTTGTCCGCGGTGCCGGAGGAGCGGCAGTTGTTGTTTTTTTCGGCGACGATGCCGCGCGCGATTCAGGAGTTGATCAAGCGCTACTCGCGCGATCCGGCGTTCGTGAAGATCGAGGCGGTGGCGCAGAACGCGCCGCAGGTGGAGCAGGTGTATTTCGAGGTCGACCGGCGGTCGAAGATCGAGGCGCTGACGCGGCTGATCGACGTGCACGATTTTCGCTACGGGATCATTTTCTGCAGCACGAAGGTGATGGTGGACGATCTGGAGGAGCACCTGCATTCGCGCGGCTATGCGACGGATCGATTGCATGGCGACATTTCGCAGGCGCAGCGCGACCGGGTGATGCAGAAGTTTCGCGAGCGGAAGTTCGAGTTTCTCGTGGCGACGGACGTAGCGGCGCGCGGGCTGGACGTCGACGATCTCGAGGTGGTGATCAACTACGACCTGCCGAACGATGCGGAGGATTATACGCACCGGATCGGGCGGACGGGGCGCGCGGGGAAGTCGGGGCGGGCGTTCACGTTCGTGTCGGGGCAGGAGATCTACAAGCTCCAGAGCATGATCCGGTGGGCGAAATTGAACATCCGCCGCGGCAAGATTCCGTCACTCGACGAAGTGGAGGAGGCGCGGACGAGTGTATTCTTCGAAAAGATACGCGCGACGCTCGAGGCGAAGGAATTCAAGCCGCACGACCGGATGATCGACCGGCTGCTGGATCAGGGGTATGCGAGCACGGATATCTGCTCGGCTTTGATTCATCTGTTGCAGGGCGACGCGGCGGCGAAGCCGGTGGAGAAACCGGCGGAGACGAAGCGGAAGCAGGAGGCTCCGGCGTGGGCGAAGGCGGTAGTGGAGAAGCCGGCGGCGAAAATCGCGCCGGAGCGCGAAAGCGAAGCGGCGGCGAAGAAATCGAAATTCGAACGGCCGGCGCGCACGGGAAAGGAGGCCGGGATGTCGACACTGTTTCTCAATGTGGGACGGAAGCAGTTGGTGACGCCGGCGGACATCGTGGGGAAGATTTCGGGCGTGACGCGGTTGAGTGCGGACGTGGTGGGCGCGATCGACATTCACCAGCGGCATACGCTGGTCGACGTGGCCGAGGCGGAGGCGCCGGTGATCGTGAAGAAACTCACGGGAATCCGGATGAAAGGTGTGGAGCTGGCGCCGGCGCTGACGAGCGACGCGCCTCGCTGAGGCGAGGCGCGAAGCTCCAAGGATCAAGATCCAAGCTCCAATGAAGCTCCAATCATCAATCTCCAATTCGACCGATTGATACCTGGAGCTTGGTGCTTTCTGCAGTGACGTTTTGGCGGCGGGTGGGTGGCACTCTTGACACTGGGTGAGCGGCACGATTATTGCCGTGGCCCCGTATGGAAGCCGCGCTCGATCAACCGGTGCTGGTTTTGAATCGCCTATGGCAGGCGGTGAATGTCATCGGCGCCAAACGGGCATTCGGGCTTCTGGCGCGCGGGCATGCGCAGGTGGTGCATCATCAGAACGACGATTTTCGGACGTTTGCGTTGATGGACTGGATCGATTTTTCGACGCACAATCCGCCGCTGGTCGAGGTGGAGGCGGTGCACACACCGAGCCGGGTGATTCGGCTGCCGCGCGTGATTTTGCTGACGTTTTTCGACAAGCTGCCGTGCAAGGAGCTGAAGCTGACGCGCAACAACATCTTCGAGCGCGACAAGAACACCTGCCAGTATTGTGCGCGGGTGATGCCGCGCGAGCAGCTGAATCTCGATCATGTGATCCCGCGCGATTACGGCGGGAAGACGACGTGGGAGAATATCGTCTGTTCGTGCATCAAGTGTAATACCAAGAAGGCAAACCGGCTGCCGCACGAGGCGCACATGCGTCTGATCCGGAAACCGGTGCGGCCGAAGTGGCGGCCGGTGATCTCGCTGGTGCTCGGGACGCAGCATCGCGAGATGTGGAAGGATTTTCTCGATCTGGCCTACTGGAACGTCGAGCTGGACGAGTGAGCTGTCGCTGACGGAGACCCAGGTTTGGAAGCAGCGCGGCGCGGGGAGTTTGACGGGATTGTAACGTCTGTTTTCGGCGGATTGGGGGAAGGGCGTCGATAGAGAAGGTGTGGGGCGCGAGCTGTTCGCAGCGAAGCGACCCAAGCCGTATCCGAAATCGGGTGCGGTTCACGTGAGATCCCGTTCGGGATCTCGGGGCCCAAGGAGTTGGTTCATCGCACCGGAGATTGCACTCCGGTGCGATTTCCGGCGTGTATCCGGGTGGTTGGGACACCGTCAGCTAGGGAATGCCGAGGGGGAGGCTTCTAGGGGTAAGACCCGTTTCGCCTTCTATACGAATTTATTACAAGCCGAAGTAGACGGAGTTTGGTCTTGCGCTAAAAGCGATTAACCAACGATTTGAGAGCAAAAATCTCGGCGGCGGTGCTGGCGGTCAAAGGCACGATGGCGTTGGCCTGCTGAGAGTTGAGGAAAGCGTGCCGAATCAGGGAAGCGCATGAAGTCGTATTGGGTTTGGCCATGGAATGGCGACCGGTTGGTGGGCTGCCGCGCGGGCATATTGGTTTCGGCGTTGCTCTGCGTGGCGGTGTCGTCGGTGGGAGCCAGCGAACCGAGTTCTCCGCCGGAAGCGCTTCCCATTTCGATGGGGCGTGAAACCCGGCGGACATTACAGGAGGCGCCGGGGTCGGCGCTCGATGCCAAGACGGCGTTGATCGCGGCGAACGCGATCGCGGCGCATGTGCCGGGCGCGCGCGTTTTCGCGGTGGGGGCGACGGGGAGCATGCGACCGGTGTTCAGCGAGAAGGCGTTTTTGGTGGTGGAGCCGGCGCCGTATGAGCAGTTGAAAATCGGGGACATCATCCTGTATCGGCACCCGCAGTTTCAGAGTCCGGTGGTGCATCGGATTCTGGAGAGGCATGCGCAGGGATTTTGGACGAAAGGCGATTACTGCGATCGGCCGGACAGCGTGTATGTGACGACCGAGAATTACGTGATGCGGGTTTTCGCGATCATTTATGCGCGGGAGGACAGTCGCATGGCGACGACGACCACGCTGTCGGTCAAAGCTCCGGCGTTGAACTAGGGCGGTGGAGGGTTGTGCGGGCGAGCGGGTCGCACTCCGGGTTTGCCGCGGACCAAACGGTTCTGCAGCGTGCGACGATGCTGGCGACTCTTGTGATGACGGTGATCGGGGCGGACCGCCCGGGGTTGGTGCAAATGGTGGCGGCGTGCGTCGCCGATCACGGCGGCAACTGGCTTGAGAGCCGGATGTGCCGGCTGGGCGGACAATTTGCGGGCATTCTCCGGGTGGAGGTGGAGGAGGCGCGCGCGGAGGAATTGAAGCGGGCGCTTGGCGCGCTGACGGCATCGGGTTTGCGCGTGATCATTCATACGGAAGGCGCGGCCGGTGCGCCGGTGCGGGGATCGTTGGCGACGCTGGAGCTCGTGGGGCACGATCGGCCGGGGATTTTGCGCAGCGTGTCGAGCGTTCTGGCGGCGCATGGGTTGAACGTGGAGGAGCTGGCGTCGGAGCGCGTGAGTGCGCCGATGGGTGGCGGCACGCTGTTTCAGGCGCACGCGCTGGTGCTGGTGCCGGAGGACGTGAAACTCGCGAGCGTGCGGACGGATCTCGAGAAGATCGCGGGGGATTTGATGGTGGATCTGCGGTTGCAGCCGAAGGTTTGACGGCGGCGGCGGAGCGAGCTTGGGGGGCGGTTCGTCCTGCCGGTTGTTGTGGCAGGCCGAGCGTGGCGCGGCGAGCGCGCCACCTACCGGGGGAATTTTTGGCGGAGGACGAGCCAGAGGACGGCGGCGAGGATGAGATCCATGGCGGCGATGAAGAGGCGCACGGGGAGGATGAGCTTCGGAACGACGGTGAGGACGAGGCCGGCCATCACGACGAGCGCGACGATGACGACGATGATGATCGTGCGCTGGCGGGCGCGTTCGGAGGCGGGGTCGTTCGACATGGGGGGAGCGTTCAGTTTCGCGCGAGCGGGATGCTGATGCGGAGAGTGGTGCCGTGCGGGCCGGTGGCGACGAGTGCGATGTCGCCGTGGTGGCTTTCCATGATGCGTTTTGCGATGGCAAGGCCGAGGCCGGTGCCGCCGGGGCGGCCGGTGAGAAACGAATCGAAGATGCGGGGTGCGAGTTCGGAGGAGATGCCGCTGCCGGTGTCGGTCACGTCGATGGTGGCGAAGGGCGTGGAGCCGCGGAGTTGTTCGCCGAGCACGATGGAAAGTTCGCCGTTGGCGGACATGGCTTCGGCGGAGTTGAAGATGAGATTGAGCAGGACCTGCTGGAGCTGGCCCTTGTGGGCGTCGACGACGAGCGTGGTTTCCGGCGGGTCGTAGCGAAGGTGGAGATGGGCCTGCGCGAGTTTGGGGCGGACGAGGACAAGGGTGTCGGCGACGATGTCGGCGAGGGACCAGCGCGAGTGGAGGGCGGCGGGGGCTTTGGCGAAGTTGAGGACGCGGAGGACGATGGCTTCGAGCTGGTCGAGTTTTTCGTTGATGACGCGGAGGTCGGTGCGCCGCGGGTCGGAGTCGGCGAAGTCGAGGCCGAGGCCGCCGTGGAGAAGTTTGATGACGGTGAGAGGATTGCGGATTTCGTGAGCGATTTCGGCGGCGAGGAGGCCGAGGGTGGTGAGCTGTTCGTTCTTGCGGAGGGTTTCCTCGCTTTGGAAAACGCGCGCGTAGAGGCGGGCGTTTTGGAGGGCGACGGCGCCGAGGCCGGCGAGGGTGGCGCAGGCGCGTTTCTCGTCGTCGTCGAAGCGGTGCTCGCGGCTGACGTAGACGGCGAGGACGCCGAAGATTTCGCCTTCGTAGAGGAGCGGCGTGAGGAGTGTGGAGTGCAGCGACGGGTCGCGGGGGAGATCGGCGAGGCCGTGGAAGCCGGGCGTTTGGATGTCGAGGAAGTCGATCGGCCTTTTCGTGCGAACGGCCGCGGCGAGGAGGCAGCCTTCGATGGCGAGGTCTTCCATCGCGATGGACGGCGGCGGGGACGTCGCGGAATCGACGGCGACGCAGCGGGCGGTGCGCCGGACGGGGTCGTGCAGGAAAAACGCACAGAGCTGCGCCTGCATCATGCGGCGGGTGTCGCGCGTGAGCGTTTCGTAGAGTTCGTGGGTTTCGAGTTTGGCGACGAGCGACTGGCCGGTGGTGAGGAGGGTTTCGAGCTGGTGGGCCTTGGCCTTGAGGTGGCGTTTGCGCCAGAGCTGGAGGACGACGGTGGCGGTTTCGGCGGCGAGGCGTTCGAGGAAGGAGAGGTCGTCGGGGTTGAAGCCGTCGACGCGATCGCTTTCGAGGTCGATGACGCCGATGACGAGATCGCCGTCGACCATGGGTGCGGCCATTTCGCAGCGGGCGGTGGGGCGGACGGCGATGTAGCGGGGCTCGTTGGTGACGTCGGGGACGAGGAGGGATTTGGCGTTGAGGACGCACCACCCGGTGACGCCGTGGCCGAGTTTGAGTCCGGCGGGATCGCCGCCGACGGGGATGCCGACCTGGACTTCTGTTTCGAGGCGGCCGCTGCCGGGGTTGAGGAGGGAAATCGAACCGGAGTCGGCGCGGAAGGTGGAGATGAGTTCGGCGAGGACCTCGGCGAGGGCGGCGTGCGGATCCTCGGAGCGGCTGGCGAGCGAGGCGAGGCGGTAGAGCGCCGGAAGCGCGCGCGGATCGGAGGAGGCGGGCATCGAGGGCGAGAGTGGAAACGTCGGTCGACGCGAACAATCAGAAAGACGGGCGATGCGCACTCAGGGATAATCGGTGGTGACGCGCGACGCCGCAGCGGAAGCTTGTGCCGGGCGGATGACGACGTTGCGTTGGCGGACGTGAATATCGTCATCGTCGAAGACCACCTGATGTTTCGCGATGTGATCCGGAAGATTTGCGCGCAGCAGTTCGGGCATCGCGTGGTGGCGGAGACGGAGTCGGGGAAGCGCGCGGTGGAGCTGATCGTCGAGCATCAGCCGGACGTGGTGATTCTCGATCTTTCGCTGCCGGATATGGACGGGTTCAACGTGGTCGATCGCGTGTTTGCGGCGACGCCGTCGGTGCGGTTTCTGGTGCTCTCGGCGCATTGCGACGACTACACGCTGTTTCGCGTGGAGAAGTCGGGCGTGCATGGGTTCATCGACAAGAATTCGAACACCGTCGATGCGTTGCAGGAGGCGTTGACGGCGGTGGCGGCGGGGCGGGTGTATTTCTCGACGGCGTTTCAGCAGGCGAAGCTGGCGCGGCGGGCGGATCCGCGGTCGTTCACGAAAGTGCTGTCGGAGTGGGAGCGCGCGATTCTGTCGCTGATCGGGCAGGGGCTCAGCGACGACGAGATCGCGGTGCGGCTGAACCTGTCGCCGCGGACGGTGCAGACGCATCGGAGCAAGATTCTGCGCAAGCTGGATATCAAGGGCACGCCGAAGCTGATCGCGTTTGCGATCGAGCACGGATTCACGCAGGTGCCGACGAAGGATTTGAACGGGCCAGCGTTTCCTTGAAGCGGGAAAGTTCGCGGTCGAAGTCGGCGAGCAGCTGTTGGCGGCGGCCGGGCGTGGGCGACGCGGCGTGGGCCTGGAGCTCACGGGCGAGCCGGGCGAGCGGCTCGTGTTTCACCATGTTGGCGTGGGAGACGCAGCGGTGGGCGCGGCGGTGGATCTCGGCGGAATTGTGGCGCGCGATGGCGTCGCGCAGCGCGTCGACGTCGGCGTCGAAGCCGGCGAGATAGCGGGCGATCTGGGTGGGCAGGCCGCCGGTCGCGTCGTCGGCGAGGAAGCGGAGCATCTGCAGGTCGAAGCCGGGCGAGGTTTCCGGAGGCGGGGGCGGCGGGGCCTCGGGGCGTGCGCCGATTTCGACGGAGACGGCGGCGCGGAAAGAGCCGCGCAGCTCGGCGAGCGCGGCGGCGATTTTTTCCGGCGTGAAGGGTTTGGCGATGAAGGCGTCCATGCCGGCGGCGAGGCAGGCTTCGCGGTTGAAATCGGCGGAATAGGCGGTGGTCGCGATGATGATGGTGCGGCGGTGCGGAGGCTCTTCGGCGCGGTAGCGCGAGACGACCTCCGTGCCGATCATGCCGGGCAGATGCCAGTCCATGAACACGACGTCGTAAGCGGAGGAGCGGAGTTTCTCGAGGGCGATGAAGCCGTCGGCGGCGACTTCGGAGTCGATGCCGATGCGGCGCAGCACGGCCTGCATGGCGAGCGCGTTGTAATCGATATCCTCGACGATGAGCGCGTGCAGGGGATCGGCGGAGCGAATGGCGGTGGCGGTGCGCGTCGGCGCCGAGGCATCGCCGGGCGCGGGAGGCAGAGGGATCTCGGCCCAGAAACACGAGCCGGCGCCGGGCTGCGAATCGACGCCGACTTCGCCGCCCATTTTCGTGGTGAGCAGGCGGCAGACGGCTAGGCCGAGGCCGGAGCCGCGGATGTTGGCGGCGTGCGCCTGGGGGAGCCGGCTGAATTTCGTGAAGAGCGAGGCAATTTCGGACTCGGACAGGCCGGGGCCGCGGTCGCGGACGAAGAGTCGCACGCGATCGCCGCCGGCGCGGGTGGCGCCGATCGCGATGGGCTGGCCGGCGCCGAATTTCACGGCGTTGGAGAGGTAGTTGAGGACGATTTGCTGGACGCGCGGCATATCGCCGACGACGTGGGTCGGGAGGTCGGGCGCGAGCTCGACGGCGATCGACGAGCGGGCGGCGCGGGCGTCTTCGGCGACGATGGCGGCGCAGTGATCGAAGGCGTCGCGCAGGGAAAACGGGGCGGGGCGGAGGTCGATTTTGCCGGCTTCGATTTTTGAAAAATCGAGGACGTCCTCGACGAGGGTGGAGAGCAGTTTGGCGCAGCTGTGGATCGATTCGGAGACCTTGCGTTGGCGTTCGTCGAGGTCGGTTTCCTCCATGGCGAGCGAGAGGCCGAGGATGCCGGAGATCGGGTTGCGGATCTCGTGGCTCATGTTGGCGAGGAATTCGGATTTGGCGGCGTTGGCTTTTTCGAGCTGCTCGGTTTTGCGGCGGACAAGTTGCTCGAGCTGGGCGTTGCGGCGGCGGAGGTAGGCGGAGCGCCACTGGATGCCGCCGAAGAAGCCGAGGGCGGCGAGGGCGATCCAACCGGCGAGGGCGGCGGGCGTGCGATACCACGGCGGAAGGACGGAGAAGCGGAGGGTGGTCGCGGCGCTGGTCTGGCCGGCGTCGTTGACGGTGCGGAGAGCGAACTCGTAATTGCCGTCGCGCAGGCCGGCGAGGGTGAGGTGGGTGTTGTTATCGGGAGCGGACCAGACGGCGCCGGGGCCGGAGAGCCGGGATTGAAAGCGCACGGATTCGCGGCGGCCGAATTCGAGCGTGGCGAACTCGAGGGCGATCGGATCGCTGTTGTGGCGCAGGCGGGCGCCGTTGGAGAGACGCGTGTGGACCAACGGAGGTGCGGGCGCGGTGGATGGGCGAAGTTGCGCGGGGTCGAGCCGCAGGAGCGCGTCGGAACCGCCGGCCCACAGGATGCCGCGGGTGTCGGCGTAAAGGCGGATGAGCCCGCCGATCGCGGGCAGGCCGGGAGTGGCGAACGTTTCCCAAATGGGGCGGCCGGCGGAATCGAGGGAGAGGCGTCCGAGAACGGGGACGCGTTCGCCATCGGAAAACGTGCTCGCGAGCGCGATCCAGACGCGGCCGGACGGGTCGGGGTTGGAGATGGCGATCGGGTCGGTGGCGGGAGCGCCGGGGACGGGCGTGAAGTGTCCGGATTGTCGGACGAGGATTTCGCCGTCGACGCAGACGACGAGGGAGCCGTGCAGCTCGCCGATGAGGGAAGCCCGGTCGGGTGAGGCGGACGCGGGGCGGAATGGGATTGGGTTGGGCTGGGGACCGGGCGGCAGGTGAAACACGCCGCGCGAGCGGGTGGCGGCCCAGAGCCCGTCGGGTTGCTCGACAAGTTCGACGGGGGCGTCGGGGAGGCGGACCGACCACTCGCGCTGGAGTGTTCCGTTGGCGTCGGGCGCGAGTCGGACGAGGTCGGGGTTTTCGACGATGAGGAAGGCGCCGGGGTCGGTGCGGGAGGGATGGATGAGAATCGTATCGCGTTCGGAGGCGAAGACCGGATGGGCGCCGGTGCGGTCGATGCGCTCGAGGGTCTTGAAGCTGGAGACGTAGATGCCTTCGGGGGTGCCCGCGATGTCGTAGTAGCGCAGGGGCATCTCGGGAACGGCGGAGAAACGGCCGTCAGGGCGATCGTCGAGCGGGAGAGAGAAAACGCCCGCGGCGGTGGCGACGAAGAGGCGCTGTTCGCGATCGGCGAAGGCGTGCATGACGCGGCTATCGAGGCCGTTGTTGGCATCGAACAACGATGTGCCGGTGTCGAGGGCGGCGCGGGTGAGGCCGGCGTTCGAGCCGATCCACAGGGCGCCTTCGCGGTCGGCGAAGAGCGAATAGATCGCGGGGGGGAGGCCGTCGTCGGCGTCGAGGACGCGTTTCAACGTGCCGTCGATGCCGACGATCGCGAGGCCGCCGTGGAGCGTGCCGATGGCGAGGTCGCCGTTGCGAAGGCGGCAGGCGGCGGCGGGGATGTTGTCGCGCAGGAAGGCCGAGGTTTCGGGGGCGAGGGGAGAGAGGCGGTCGTCGGCGAGGCGGAAAAGTCCGCGCGGGGTGACGAGCAGAAAACCGTCGGATGTTTTTTCGATCCAGAATGTGCCGAGGTGGGCGATCGCGTCGGCGGTGAAGAACGGTTCGAGTCCGGCTTCGCCAAGTTGCCACAGGCCGGTGGGCGAGTGCGAGAGGTAGACCCGGCCGTCGATTTGGGTGGAGGGGAGTCGTCGGGCGCCGGCGAGCGGGTGCACGTGGGCGCGGGTGCCGTCCCAGACGATGACGCGGTCGGACGCGACGAAGCAGGTGCCGCGGTCGGTGAGGAAAACGTGCCAGATGTCGTCGAGATTTCCGGTGTCGGCGGGCAGATGGGCGACGAGCGATTGATAATCGCCGAGGCGGCCGTCGGGATCGCGGGGAAAGTAGCCGATTTCGTTGACGGCGCCGACCCAGAGTCGGTCGGGACCGAGCGCGAGGGCGCGGACGGCGTAGGAGCCGGGAATGCGGTGTTGTTGCCAGCGTTCGCCGTCGAAGACGAGGACGGCGTCGGAGCCGCAATAGAGGCGCCCCTGTTCGCCCTGGGTGATGGCCCAGATCTCGTTGCCGCCGCCGGTTTCGCGCGGGCCGAAGGTGCGCACGATGGGGCGACCGAGCTCGGCGAGGGCGAGGCTGGCGGAGAGCAACCAGAAAGCGGCGAGCCAGGCGGCGGCGGGACGTTTCGATCGGAGGCGCACGAACAAGGCGGAAGGTTTAGTCGGACACGGTCGGGGAGCACTACCTAAAAACACGTAGTGCTCGTCCTAAAACGACGTAATCTTCGCAGTGGAGGAAAGCGGCGGGGCGGTGCCGGTTGCGGAGATGAAAACGATCCTACGTTTTGCCATCGGCATGAGCTCCAGCCTGCTGGCTGGAGCGGGAATGATGCAGGCGGCGCAGCGGCTCGATCCGCTGTCGCGCGCCTTGGAAAACGAGATCCAGCTCAACAGCGACGAGTGTCCGGCCGAAGCGTGCGCGGTGCCGTGTTCGTATTCGCGGCGGCTCGCGGTCGCGTGACGGAAAGCAGCGAAGGGACGAAATGCATATGTTGAGCCTGGCGGCTTTTCGGTATCGCAACGCCCTGCAGGCGGACGGGGGCCCGATCGCGCGGGTCTCCGTCCGCGAATTTTCGGTGTATGGGCGGCGGATGTTTCAAGCGAACGCGTGGTTGAAGGTTGGGCTGATCCCGGCGCGACGGAAAATCACGCTCTACAGCGATGCGGATGGGACGGGCACGGCGGACGTGCCGATGGTGGCGCGGCACATGGCGATTTCGGAGGCGATGGAGCGCTGGGCGTTTCACACGAAAGTGCAGGCGGGGGACCGGGCGTTGTATGGTTTCGACGTCGACGAATCGTCGAACGGGATGGCGGCGTATCCGGGGTGGTTTCGCGCGCAGGCGCGGCGGCGCGCGCTGCTGGAGGCGGTGGAGCGGGCGAGCGTGATCGCGTGGTGGGAAGGATTGATCGATGGCGAGGTGCGCAGCACGGAGTGGCCGGGGATCTCGGCGGTGGTGCTGGCGAGCCCGATCGGATTTGGGGTGACGGTGCTGGCGTTTCGGGAAACGCGGCCGGGGGCGTTTGCGTATGGGCATGGGGCGTCGACGAATTTTTTTGGGGCGTGCGAGCGGGCGGTGATGGAGCTCGCGCGGCACGACTATGTGACGGGGCTGCACCGGCTCTCGAAGAATCTGGCGGCGCCGGAGCCGACGGATCTGTTCGAAAGGCGGGCGCTGTTTTTCGCGGGGGCGGAAGGGCACGAGCTTTTCCGCGAGCGGCTGGGGCGGAAGCGGCGCGGTGCGGCATTCACCGCGAAGGCGATGCACGACACGGAAATTCCCGGGCCCTGGTCGCAGTATGCGGTCGTGTGGCGGGTGGTGATCGAGCCGCCGACGCAGACGTTTCTGGCCGAGACGGAGCGGTATTTCTTTTGGTGAGGCCGGCGTGGGTCGCGGCGGCGGGTCGCGCCGCGGGCGCAAATCGGGTTTGCATGCGGGCGGCTGCCGGAGCTTTGTGTCATAAACTCACTTATGCCGATGCGTATTTATCGAGCCCTTCCTCTGTTTGCGGTGCTGGCGGTCACGCCGGCGGTGTGGTCGAGCGCGGCGAGCGAAACGCCCGCCCGCCTGACGGATTTCGAAGCCGTGGCGAAGCAGCACCGCGTGGCGCTCGTGCTGCCGACGTATCCGAAAAATGTCGACGACGTGCGGGCGATGACGACGCGGACGCTGCAGGAGGCGGACGAGGCGCTGATGAAGCTGGTGGCGCAGGACAAGACGGCGCTGACGTTTGCGAGCACGTTCGCGGCGTTCGACGCGATCACGGGCGATGTGTTTTCGTTTGCGGGGCAGATCGAAACGGTGGCGGAGACGAGCGAGGAGAAAGCGATGCGCGATCTGGCGCGCGAGATGTCGGTGCGGATCGAGGAGTGGGGAATCGCGCTGGATTATCGGGAGGACATTTACCTGGTGCTGAAAGGATTCGCGGAACAGGCCAAAGGGCTGGATGAGGAGGAACAGCGGCTGGTGGATTTCACGCTGCGCGAATACCGGCGGGCGGGATTGACGCTGCCCCCGGAGGAACGCCGGGAGGTGGAGCGGCGGCGGAAGGATTTGTCGGCGCTCGAGCAGCAGTTTGCGGTGAATATCAACGAGGCGCGTGCGGCGCTGGATTTCACGGCGGAGGAATTGGCCGGCGTGCCGGAGTCGTTGTTGAACAGCCCCGGCGTGAAGCAGGAGGACGGGCGGTATCGCGTGCTGGCGAACGTGACGTGGCAGGCGATGGCGGTGTTCGAAAACGCGAAGAACGCGCAGACGCGTCAGCGTCTGTATCACGCGCGCAATACGCTCGCCAAGGAGTCGAACATCCCGGTGCTGGCGAAGCTGGTGAATCTGCGCGCGGATATCGCGCGCCGGCTCGGCTACAAGAACTGGGCGGATTATCGGACGGAGACGCGGATGGCGAAGGATGGCGCGACGGCGCTGGCGTTCGAAGAGGAACTCGTGGAAGGGCTCGCGCCGAAATATGCGGCGGAGATCGAGGCGTTGCGGCAGTTGAAGGTGAAGGAAACGGGCGATTCCGACGCGCAGCTCGGACCGTGGGATGCGGACGTGCGCTACTACACGAATCAGTTGAAGAAGGAACGCTACGCCGTGGATGCGGAGGAGCTGCGCGCCTACTTCCCGTATCAGGCGACGCTCGAAGGCATGTTCGCGATTTATCAGCGCATCTTCGGGCTGAAGTTCACGGAAGTGGAGGCGCCGTATGCGTGGACCGAAGGGCTGCAGCTCTTCGTGGTGACGGATGCGGCGACGCGGGTGCCGATCGGCTGTTTCTATTTGGACATGTTTCCGCGGGAGGGGAAATTCAACCACTTCGCGTGTTTTCCGCAGATGCCGGGAAGGATGCTGGCGGATGGAACCTACGAGCTGCCGGTGGCGGCGCTCGTGTGCAATTTTCCGCCGCCGTCGCCGGACAAGCCTTCGCTGCTCTCGCACGCGGACGTGGAGACCCTGTTTCATGAGTTCGGGCATGTGATGCACATGCTACTGGGCCGCGCACGCTTTCAGGGGCAGACCTCGGGCGCGGTGCCGCGCGATTTCGTGGAGGCGCCGTCGCAGATGCTCGAGAACTGGGTGTGGGACAAGACGGTGCTCGATACCTTTGCGGCCGATTATCGCGATCCGTCGAAGAAGATTCCGGCGGAGACGATCGCGGCGTTGACGGAGGCGCGGATCGCGACGGATGGGATGTTCAATCGGCGGCAGTTATCGCTGGGGCTGATCGACCTGACGCTGCATACGCTCACGCCGGAGCGGGCGATCCAATTCGACATCGTCGGCGAGACGAACGCGGTGATCGCACGCGTGATCACACCGCCGGGGGACGGGACGGCGTTTGCGGCGTATTTCGGACATCTGGCCGGTTACGACGCGGGATACTACGGCTATCTTTGGTCGAAGGTGATGGCGATCGACATGGCCAGTGAGTTCCAGCGGGCGCCGGATGGATTTCTCGACGTGGGCGTGGGCATGCGCCTGCGGCAGGAAGTGTATGCGGCGGGCGATACGCGCGACGTGAGCAAGTCGGTCGAGAAATTCCTGGGGCGGTCGCGTTCGATGAAACCGTTTCTTGAATACGTCGGGATCAAGGAATAGCCGCCGAAGGGAGGAGCGTGGCTCATGGGTTTGTTGGTCTGGCCGAAGCTTGGTCTGGACGGCAGCTGGCTGGACGTCGATGTGGGCCTCCGACGGCGTTCGTCGCCCTGGATTCTTCGCGCCGCCCAGAATGACATCCCTTGGGGCCAGCGGGGACACTTCAGCCGACGATGGTTTTCACGTTGGTGAAGGCGTGCAGGCCCCATTCGCCGAGTTCACGCCCGTAGCCGCTGTCCTTCACGCCGCCGAAGGGGAGCGAAGGATCGGAGCGGACGAAATCGTTGATCGCGACATTGCCGGCTTCGAGCTGGGCGGCGACACGTTGAGCGCGCGCGCGGCTGCGGGTGAAAACCGCGGCGCCGAGGCCGTAGGCGGAGCTGTTGGCGATGCTAATCGCGTCGGCTTCGTCGCGCGCGACGACGATCGAGGCGACGGGGCCGAAGAGTTCCTCATCGTAAGCGGGCATGCCGGGACGGACGTCGGTGAGCACCATGGGGGCGTAGTAAAAGCCGGGGCGATCGGAGAGCGGGCCGCCGTCGAGGAGCACGCGGGCGCCGCGGGCGATGCTGCGCCGCACCTGGGCGTGGAGCTGATCGCGCAGATCGGCACGGGCCAGGGGGCCGATCGTCGTGGCGGGGTCGGTGGGCGAGCCGAGGCGGGCGGCCTGGATTTTTTCCACGAAGCGGCGCTCGAACTCGCGGCGGACGCGGCGAGCGACGATGAAGCGTTTCGCGGCGACGCAGCTCTGGCCGGAGTTGATCAGGCGGGACTGGGCGCAGATGTCGGCGGCACGGTCGAGATCGGCGTCCTCGAAAATCAAATACGCGTCGCTGCCGCCGAGTTCGAAGGCGGCCGGTTTCATCGCGGCGCCTGCGAGGGCGGCGACGGTTTTGCCGGCGCGGGTGCTGCCCGTGAGTGTGACGGCGGCGATGCGGGGATCGGCGATGAGTTTTTCGATGACGGGTGGCGCGACGAGGAGGGATTGAAAGACGTTTGCGAGGATGCCGGGGTCGGCGAACAGCGAGGCGAGCGCGAGGCCGCAGCCGCCGGTGGCGGGGGCGGGTTTCAGGATGAACGTGTTGCCGGCCATCAGGGCGGGTGCGGCGGCGCGGAGGGTCTGCCAGAACGGAAAATTCCACGGCATGATGGCGAGGACGGGGCCGAGCGGGGCGTAGGCGACGCGGGCGTTGGCGGGGGCGTGGGGCGGGCGGCGGGGAGCGAGGAAGGCGGCGGAGTGGGCGGCGTAGAAGTCGCAGCCGAGCGCGCTCTTTTCGATTTCGGCGCGGGATTGCGCGAGGGGTTTGCCCATTTCGGCGGTGATGAGGTTCGCGAGTTCGTCTCGACGGTGGCGCAGGGCACGGGCGACGCGGCGGAGGACGCGCGAACGGTCGCGCAGGGAGGTCGCGCGCCACGTTTCGAATGCGGCGTGCGAGCGGGCGACGATTTCGCCGACCTGTTGGGACGAATGCTCGCGATGCGAGGCGATTTTTAGGCCGGTGGCGGGATTGAGGGAGACGAACGCCATGGCGTGACCGAACGCGGTTTCGGGCGGAGCGGCAAGCGGCGGCGCGTCCGGGACCGCGTCATCGGTGAGTATGGGCTCGTCGTGGCGACGACGGGCGGTTGATTCGAGGGCGATGAAAACGGTGAGAGACGCGCGGATCGACGCCTACATTGCCGAGGCCGAGCCCTTTGCCCGGCCGATTCTCACGCATCTGAGGAAGCTGGTTCACGCGGCGGTGCCGGGGGTGACGGAGACGATCAAGTGGCACATGCCGTTTTTCGAATATGGCGGGTCGATCCTGTGCTTCATGGCGGCGTTCAAGGCGCACTGCGGCTTTGGGTTTTGGCGTGGGGAAATGAAGGCGGTGCTTGGGAAGGCGGGGACGAAAGCGGGTGAGGCGATGGGTAATTTCGGGCGGATCAAGACGGTGGCGGATTTGCCGTCGGATGCGGCGATGCGGCGATTTCTCGGGCGGGCGGCGAAGCTGAACGAGGCGAAGACGGCGAAGCGCGGGACGGGGCGCGCAGCGAAGGCGCGCTGATGGCCGGGCATCGGGGCAACCCTGATCGAGCGGGAGGTTGGCCGGCGAAATATGGCGTGCGCGGAACTTGCAGGGGGTGACTCAAATCCTACTGTCGCCAATTCAACTGCATGAAAAAAGCGCTGATTACCGGCATCACCGGCCAAGACGGGTCCTATTTGGTCGAGTTGCTGCTTTCCAAAGGCTACGAGGTGCATGGCGTCATTCGCCGTTCGTCGACGTTTAACACCGATCGGATCGATCACCTCTACACCAACCCGGATGTTTATGGGAAGAAGCTGTTTCTGCACTACGGCGATCTCGCCGATTCGGTGCAGATGGTGAAGCTGCTTTACGAGCTCCAGCCGGACGAAATCTACAACTTGGGCGCGCAGTCGCACGTGCGGGTGTCGTTCGACATTCCCGAATACACGGGCGACGTCGACGGGCTTGGCGCGCAACGCATTTTGGAGGCGATTCGCGAGGCGGGTCTGGTGAAGAAATGCCGTTACTATCAGGCGTCGTCCTCAGAGATGTTTGGGAAGGTGCAGGCGGTGCCGCAGACGGAGACGACGCCGTTCTGGCCGCGTTCGCCGTATGGTTGCGCGAAGGTCTACGCGTATTGGCTCACGGTGAATTATCGCGAGAGCTACAATCTCCACGCGAGCAATGGCATCCTGTTCAATCACGAGTCGCCGCGGCGCGGTGAGACGTTCGTGACGCGCAAGATCACGCGGGCGGCGACGCGGATCAAACTCGGCCTCCAGGACTCGCTCGTGCTGGGCAATCTCGATGCGCGGCGCGACTGGGGTTATGCGAAGGAATACGTCGAGATGATGTGGATCATGCTGCAGCAGGACAACCCGGACGACTACGTGGTGGCGACGAACGAGACGCACACGGTGAAGGAATTTTGTCAGGAAACCTTCGGGCTGCTCGGTCTCGACTGGGAGAAATACGTGAAATACGACCAGCGCTACGAACGGCCGGCCGAGGTGGATTTGCTGATCGGCGATCCGGCGAAGGCGCGCAAGCAGCTCGGCTGGGAGCCCAAGGTGCGGTTCAAGGATCTGGTGAAGATCATGGTGGACTCCGATTTGAAGCTGGCCGAGCGCGAGCTGCAGATCAGCAAGCTGCCGAAGATATAGCCGCTTTGCCCACGGAAGACACGGAACACACGGAATCCGGTTTTGCGTCCGTGGAATCCGTGTGTTCCGTGGGCGACTTTTCATGAAGCTCTACATCGCTGGTCACCAAGGGATGGTCGGTGCCGCACTTGTGCGGCGGTTTTCGAAGGAGGCGGGTCTGACGATCGTGACGCGCACGCGTCGCGAAGTGGAGCTGACCGACCAGGCGGCGGTGGACGGGTTCTACGCCGCCGAGAAGCCCGACGTCGCGATCATCGCGGCGGCGAAGGTGGGCGGTATCCACGCGAACAACACGTATCCGGCGGAGTTCATCTACGACAACATGATGGTGGCGGCCAACGCGGTGCATTCGGCCTACCGGCACGGCGTGAAGCGGCTGCTGTTTCTCGGCAGTTCGTGCATTTACCCGAAGCATGCGCCGCAGCCGATGCCGGAGGATTGTTTGCTGACGAGTCCGCTGGAGCCGACGAACGAGGCGTATGCGATCGCGAAGATCGCCGGTCTGAAGCTCTGCCAGTATTACCGGAAGCAATACGGCGTGGCGTTTCACTCGGCGATGCCGACGAACCTTTATGGGCCCGGCGACAACTATCATCTGCAGAATTCGCACGTGTTGCCGGCGTTGATCCGCAAGTTTCACGAGGCGAAGGAGGAGCAGCGGCCGGATGTGATCGCGTGGGGCACGGGCTCGCCGCGGCGCGAGTTCCTGCACGTCGACGATCTGGCGGATGCATGCGCGTTTCTGCTGAAGCTCGAGAATCCGCCCGACTGGATCAATGTCGGCACGGGCACGGATGTGACGATCAAGGAGCTGACGGAAACGGTGGCGGAGGTCACCGGCTTTACGGGTCGCATCGTCTGGGACGCGTCGAAGCCGGATGGCACGCCGCGGAAACTGATGGATGTTTCCAAGCTGAGCCGACTTGGCTGGCAGGCGAAGCTCAGCCTGCGCGAAGGCGTGGCCCGGACGTATCAATCGTTTCTCGCGGAGAAAGCGGCGGGGACGCTGCGCGGGTGAGCAGGGCTGGCGGGCTGAAAGGCGGGGCGCGACGAGGCTTGCGGGAGATTCCCCTCTCGCGAAGCTTGCGGTTCGCATGCAAGCACGCTCCTACGTTCGGACCCAGCCATGAGTGATCCGTTGCCGCTTCCAGAGGACGAGTTCGGCGCCCGAAAATCGTTTTGGGACCATTTGCGCGACTTGCGCACGGCGCTCGTGCGCTCGTGCGTCGCGGTCGGCCTGGCGATGATCGTCTGCCTGTTGTTGTCGCATCGGATCATGCCGATCCTCGAGTATCCGCTGCACAACATCGACAAGTTCCAGAATCCGAAGCCGACGGTGGCCTTCAAGATCGGCAACACGCAGCTCGGGCCTTACGAAGTGCCGCCGGAGGAGTTTGGCGGCGTGGAGGGCGGACTGACGCAGCTGCGGTATCAGGTCGGCGTGGCGGAGGTCGACGGCAAGAAGATCCCGACACTCACGCAGTTGCCGGTCGACCCGGCGGCGGCGAGCCTGCGGGTGCGGCTGCTCAATCTCACGCCGGCGGAGGCGTTCTTCATCGCGTTTCGGGTGGCGTTCTATTCGGCGATGATCGTGGCGGCGCCGTTTTGGATCTACTTCATGGGACAGTTTTTTCTGCCGGCGCTCAGCGTGCGCGAGAAGAGCGTATTCTTTCAATGGCTCGGCTGGGGCGTGCTGTTGTTTTTCAGCGGGGTATTGCTGACGTATTTCTTCCTGGTGCCGCTGGCGTTGCGGGCGTCGGTCGAATACTCGAATCTGCTTGGATTCCAGGCGCAGGACTGGCGGGCGGATGCCTACATCAGTTTCGTGACAAAGCTGATTCTCGGCATGGGGATCGGGTTTCAGTTTCCGATCGTGGTGTTGTTGTTGGTCAAGATGGGCTTCGTGACGGCGGATCAACTCGCGCACTATCGGCGGCACGTGATCGTGTTGTCGCTGGTGCTGGGCGCGCTGCTGACGACGCCGGAGGTGATCACGCAGGTGTCGATGGCGGTGCCGATGTATATTCTCTACGAAGTCAGCATCGCGATCGCGCGGTATTGGGATTGGAAGGCGCGGCGGGCGGCGGCAGATGGCTGACGCGGGTGAGGCGGGCGGCGCGGCTGCGCGCTAAAGTTCGGCGGCGATGTGCCGTTAGGCGAGGAGTCGAACTCTCCTCTTATGCCGGACCCTGCCCACGCGCCCGTCGATGATGGCGCGCCGGCCGGCGCGGAATCGGCGTCCTACGACGCGAATTCCGACCCGGGCCTGCGTGTCGGGCAGCGCTGGCGCGATCTTGTGATCGAGGCGGCGGTGCCGGGCGCGCCGCGGTGTTTCGCGGCGAACCACGTCGGCTTGATGGAAAATGTGGTGGTTCGCGCGGTGGCGGTGGGGCCGGCGACGGAGTGGCGGCGCGGCGCGTGGGAGAGCTTGGGAGCGGTCACGGACTCGAAGGTCGTGCGCTGCCTCGAGGCGCACGAGGAATCGGGATGGAGGTATGAAGTGACGGCGATGCCGCCGCCGATGACGTTGCGCGAGTGGATGGCGGCGCACCGGCCGAGTTTTGCCGACATCGAAGGATTTGTCCGGCAGATGGCCGCTGCGCTGGGCGCGCTGCACACGCATGGGGTGGTGCATCTGAATATCCGGCCGGAATCGATTTTCGTCGATGATACGCGAGGCGAGCCGGTTTACGTGCTCGGCGGTTTGCAGGAGGCGACGCTTTATACGCAGCCGGAATTGATGCTGGCGGATGTCGATCCCTTCTACGCGCCGCCGGAGTCGGCGGGGTTGACGCGGCATCCGCCGGGCACGGGATTATGCGCGTGGGACTGGTGGTCGGTGGGGCGCGTGGTGCAGGAGTTCCTGATTGGAAAACACGTGCTCGGCGTCGTGTTGGATCGCGATGTGTCGCGGCCCACGCCGGACCTGCGCCGGAAGGCGGAGCAGCTGCTGCTCGAGCGCGAGCCGCCGGGCGTGAAGGCGGGCGCGCTGGAATTCACGATGGTGGACGCCGGGTGCATGGCGTTGCTGCGGGGTTTGTTGAGCAGTGCGGCCGAAGCACGGTGGGGGCTGGATGCGGTGCAGCGCTGGCTGCAGCGGGAGCCGGTGCGCGATCACTACGACCTGCCGCGCGGCACGCGGATGTGGAGTTGGAAGGGGCGCGTGTTCACGATCGCGGAGGCGGCGGAGTTCTTCACGAGTGCGAAGCATTGGGACGTGGGTGAGGACATGCTCTTTCATCCGCAGGAGAAGGACACGCTCGCGCACTTCCTGAGCGAAGTGCCGGCGCATCGGGCGGACTGGGAGCGGCTTCAGAAGGTGTGCGATGTGGCGGAGGGCGACGGCTGGGAACAGCTCCCGGTGGTCGCGCGGCGCCCGGTGACCGCCGCGGTGGCTTGGCTCGCGCTGGCCGCGGGCGCGGGGGCGCGGCCGACGTTTTGCGTTCGCGGGCAGGTGCTCGATCTGAACGGGATCGGCGAGCTGTTGAAAAGCGGCGGCGCGGACGCGGGCGTGGCGCTGGTGTCGGCGTTGCTTTCTCCGGTGGTGATCCAGGCGGTGGAGCCGCACGATGCGGCGGCGGCGCGGGCGTTGAAGGCGGTCGCTTCGAAGGGAAGTGCGGCGGTCGGCGCGGCGCTGACGCACGGCTGGTTCGACGAGGACGATACGGCCGCGCGGACGCGGATGCTGGAGTTGTCGCTGCTCGGCGGCGCGGTTTTGCGGGAAAAAGTGGACCTGTTGCGCGCGACCCACGCGACCAACATGAATGCGGAGATTGCGCGGATTTTTGCCAACAAGTCGCCGGAGCCCGCGGAGCTGGTGCTGCTGGCGTTTGCGGCGGATTCGCCGGATCGGTATGGGTTCGTGACGCACGACGAGTGGCGGCGGCGGCAATGCGTGGCGTTGCAGGAAAGAGGCGCGGAGATTGCGCGGAAGCTGGTGTGGGTGCAGTTGCGGCGCGTGCTGGCGGTGGCGCGGTTGTGGGGCACGAGTTCGACGGTGTTTGCGGCGGTGGTGCTGGGGCTCACCGCGCTGGCGGGCGGGCTGGCGAAATCGGTGGTGCACCCGACGATCGTCGCGGGCGCGCTGCTCGGCTCGCGGGTGTTTCTATGGTGGCGCGCGCGACAGGTGACGAGCCGGTTCGACCGGGAGTCGGCGCCGTGGGCGTGGAGCGACGGCTGGGAGCGTTGCGGCGGAGAAGTGGCGCGCGTCGCAAGCGGCGTGCGCGCGCACGAGCTGGTCGAGGAACTGCGCGAGATCCGCCGCGAAATGGCGGCGCTGACGAAGGGCAAAGCGATCGTCGGGAAGATCCGCGAGCCGCACTGGTGGGATGTGCGCGGGGTGTTGTTGGCGGCGGTGCTGGTGAGCGCGAGCGCGTTGGTGCAGCCGGTGTGGCAAAGGCCGCAGCGGCCGACGCTCGCGGAGAAAACGGAAACGACTGCCGAGGCGGTGGGGGGTGAAGAGGAGAGTGCGGAGACGAGCGAAACCGAGCAGGTGGCCGAGCCGGTGACGCCGGAGGCGTTGCTGGCGACAGGGCGCTACGAAGTGGTGGACGACGGGTTTGGCCGCCGTCTGCGCGGGCCGTTGGAACCCTGGACGCATCGGCCGCCGGCGGCGGTGCCGGCGTTGAAAGTGAAGGCAAAAGCGGTGGCGTCGGCGGAGCAGTCGGCCTTCGCGCTGGTGAGCGGGGCGGTGCTGCTGCATCCGTATCCAAAAAAATCGGTCAGCGTGTATCTCGCGGTGCGGGTGCCGACGACGCGAGGGTTTGGCGTGATGATTTTCAATGCCCGCGATCGCGAGCTGGCGGGGCGTGACGTGCTGCTCGTCGAGCATCCGCTCGACCCCGGGTCGTGGCACGATTTGAAGGGGCGGCGGGTCTTTTATCTCGGGGCGCCGCTGCCGCTGGAGGCGGAGTTTTCCCTTGCACCGCCGTGACGAGTTTGCGGCCATGAGCGTTCATCATGATCGCTCCTGAAACTTTTTCCCACATCGAGAACATCACGAAGCGCGCCGGGCATTTGTGGAGGTTTCTTTGACTGCGATCAAAAGCAGCGCGAGATCGAGGCCTTGGAGGCCGAAATGGGCGCACCGTCGTTCTGGGATAACAACGAGCGTGCGCAGAAGCATATCGGAAAGCTGAACGGCCTGAAGAAGGCCGTGCTGCCGGTCGTGGCTTTCAAAAAGAGAGTCGACGATCTTGACGTGATGGTGGAGCTCATCGAAGCGGCGTCGGAGGACGAGCGCGAGATGTATGAGAAGGAGCTCGACACGCAGGTCGTGACGATGGTGGCGGAGCTGGACGACCTCGAGATTGCGTCGTTCCTGACGGGTCAGTTCGACAAGAACAACGCGATCCTCTCGATCCAGTCGGGGGCGGGCGGGACGGAGTCGAACGACTGGGCGGACATGTTGTTTCGCATGTATAACCGCTGGGCGGAACGGCGCGGCTACACGGTCGAAGTGCAGGATGTGCAGGTCGGCGACCAGGCGGGCATTTCCAAGGCGACGATGCTGATCAAGGGCGAGAATGCTTATGGTTACGTGAAGGCCGAGCGCGGCGTGCACCGGCTCGTGCGCATCAGTCCGTTCGACTCGAACAAGCGCCGGCACACCTCGTTTTGCGCAGTTGACGTGATCGCGGAGGTGACGGACGAGATCGACATCGAGATCGACGAGAAGGAGCTGCGCATCGACGTATATCGCTCGTCGGGCAAGGGCGGTCAGGGCGTCAACACAACGGACTCGGCGGTGCGGATCACGCATGTCCCGTCGGGGATCGTGGTGGTGTGCCAGAACGAGCGTTCGCAGCTGAAGAACAAGGCGGCGGCGATGAATGTGTTGAAAGCGCGCCTGTATGAGAAAAAGCAGGACGAGCAGCGCGCGGAGATGGACAAGTTCTACGGCGAGAAAGGCGAGATCGGGTGGGGCGCGCAGATTCGCAGTTACGTGTTGCAGCCGTATCAGATGGTGAAGGATCTGCGCACGGGAATGAGCACGAGCGACACGCAGGGCGTGCTCGACGGCGATCTCGACCGGTTCGTGAATGCATGGCTGCGCGCCGGCTGTCCGCGGCATCGCAACAAGGATATCCAGATGGAGGAGTGAGCCATCGTTCCCGTTCTTCGTTCTCTTTCTCGTTCGCCGCGTTTGTGTTCGAGAACGAGAACGGGTAACAGAACGATCCAATCCGATGTCCGCGCTCTCCTACGACAACATCAAGACGGCACTCGCGGAACAGCCGTTGTTTGAAGACAAGACGTGGCAGCTGTCGCCCGAGGCGTGGCCGTTGTCGGCTGAGCAAGTGGCGCAGTTGGAGGCGATCGGGGCGGCGTGTCTCGAGTTTCAACAGGCGCTGGAGACGTTGTATCTGCGTTCGGCGGCGGGGAAGAATCTGCTGCGCAACAAGCCGCTGGTGGCGCCGTGGGCGGCGGAGTATCTCGATCGTGGAAAGCCGGCGCCGCTGGTGGCGCATGCGCGTGACAACCGGAATCGCGGGATGCTGCCGACGGTGTTGCGGCCGGATCTACTGCTGACGGAGGAGGGGTGGGCGTTGACCGAATTGGATTCGGTGCCGGGTGGGATCGGGCTGACGGCGTTTCTAAACCGGCTGTATGCGGCGCAGAGCGGGGTTGTGGGGGCCGACGATGCGATGATTCGAAATTTTCACGCGTCGCTGGCGGCGTTGAAGCCGGAGATGGAGAATCCGTTGATTGCGCTGGCGGTGAGCGACGAAGCGGCGACGTATCGGCCGGAGATGGAGTGGCTGACGCACCAGCTGCAATTGCTGGGGAAGCGGGTGTTTTGCGTGAGGCCGGACGATTTGTTTCCGCTCGGTCCGCAGCTGTGCATCGACGTCGACGGCAATCCCGAAAAGGTCGACGTGCTGTATCGGTTTTTCGAGCTGTTCGATCTCGAGAACATCCGGACGACGAAGTTCATCTTCGAAGCGTGGTCGGCGGGCGAGGTGGTGATTGCGCCGCCGATGCGGCATTTCCAGGAGGAGAAACTGGCGCTGGCGTTGTTTCATCATCACCTGCTGCAGGATTTTTGGAAAGAGACGCTGAGCGGGCGCGCGTGGAAGCTGTTGCACGGATTGATTCCGGCGTCGTGGGCGATCGATCCGGCGCCGTTGCCGCCGGGGGCCGTGCTCGATGGACCCAGGGTGGGCGGACGGGCGTTGAACGACTGGCGCGATCTGGCGGGGGCGTCGCAGAAGGAGCGCGACCTGATCATCAAGATCAGCGGGTATCACGAGACGGCGTGGGGCGCGCGCAGCGTGGTGCTGGGAAGCGATTGTTCGCGTGACGAGTGGCAGCAAGGCGTCGAGCGCGCCGTGGAGCTGGCGGCGACGAATCTGCACGTGCTGCAGACGTATCGGAAGCCGAAGCGGATCGAGCATCCGGTGTATGGACGCGCTGCGGAAGCCAAGACGGGCGCGAGCGAGAATGACCGGGAGTCGCCGGGGGTGCGGGCGATGCCCGGGCGGTTGCGGCTCTGCCCGTATTATTTCGTGATCGATGGCCGGGCGCAGTTGTCGGGGGCGCTGGCGACGTTTTGTCCGCCGGACAAAAAGATCATCCATGGGATGCAGGACGCGGCGTTGTTGCCGGCGCGGGCGGTGGGGTAAACGGCGGCCAGGCGGGAGGGGGTGGCGAAGGTGTGCAGAGGCGGCGGCAGGCGTGCCGGATGACGGACATGCTTCGCCTTCGCTGGGGATGGCGGTGAGAGCGGGCGCGGAGGGGCGCGGCGTGGCAACGGCGGGGGGTGCCGCCGTTGCGGAAGGAACCGGTCGCTTAGGCGGCGGCGTCTTTGCTGGTCGCGGGCTTGGCGGCGGCTGCGGCGGCGTTCTTCGCGAGGGTGGCGAAGAAGTTGTCGCGGCGCTCGCGGGCGACTTTCACGTCCTTCGTGCCAAGCGAGCGACGGATGCGCTCCTTCGTGAACGGGGTAGGATGGATCGTGTAGTGGAGGAACCAGGTGCCGTGGTTATCCCACAGGTGATGGTTGGGGTTTTCCGCGTCAACGCGGAGGCCGGGGAGTTTAGCTAGGGTGGACATGATGCGTGAGTTCGGGTTGGGCTTCGCGCACCAGGGAAAACAAAAAGCCGACCTTAGGCATCAGGTCGGCGTTTCGTCTTCGGGAGCGTTCTTGGTTCGCCCCTCTCGCGAGTGGCGCACATCCGAGGTCTCCCTCGATCCACCGTGGCCGCTCCCGGCCCGGTTGGCGGAATCGGCTTGGTTAAGGCCGACTCGTTCCTGATGCGACAGCGAGCGTGTTGGGCAGCGAAGAGGCGTCCAGCATTTTTTTCAGAATTTTGCGAAGAGATGGCGGATAGGCCGTCACAGTCGAGCGATCGACGAAGGCGGAATTGTGCGGGTGAGCGCGAGCGGGGTGGCGGGCTACTGATGGTCGTGCTGATAGTGTTCGCGGAGGGCGTCGCGGCCGAAATCGTTTTTGAAATCGCGGAAGGTGGTGTGGATGTGGTTCGCGTCGTTTTGGGTGTTGTCGAATTCGATGAGGAATGTCGGACCTTGGATGCGGTAGTAATTGGCTTCGCCGCGCTCGAAGCCGCCGGCCCAAGCGAACGCGATTTGGTCGAGGCCGGCTTGCTCGATTTGAGTGAACGTTTCGTCGGCGATATCGTGGCGCCAGCGTTCGATGTAGACCTTCACGAGCGCGATGAGTTGGGCGCGCTGGTCGGGGGTCATCTGGGCGGCGGGGAGGCCGGCGGGGGAAAGGGGTGAGACGTCGCGGTCGTTGCCGGTGATGATGTCGTAAGGGGCGCGGTTGCTGAAGACGGCGATTTTGCGCTGGGTGGCGTCGAGAGATTTAACGAGGGCGCGGGCGAGGTCGTCTTCTTCCTGAAGGATGCGGAGGCCTTTTTTCGGGCCGTGCGGGACTTCGGCGGGGTTGGAACCCATAAAGGACGGGGCGAAGTGAATGTGATCGGCGTCGGGGAGCGTGAAGTTGAACGAGAGGTGATGGCCTTCGAAGCGCCAGCCCCACGGGGCGTCGGTGGCGGGCTGGCCGAAGAGGGTCACGTAGTAGAGGCCGGGATCGCGGCGGAGGGCGCCGCCTTCGAGTTCGCGGAGCACGTCTTCGAGGGCGATGATCGCTTCGGCTTTGGCGGCGCCGCGGGTGCTGAGGCCGGTGCGGAGGAGGGCGATGGCGAGGTCTTTCTGTGCGGCGGACATTTCCTTGAGCGGGAGGCCTTCGCGCGAGCGGGGGACGAAGTGCCAGTTTTCGCGTTCGCGGTCGTCGAACGCGAAACGCGCTTTCTCCTGTTGCGCGGGCGAGAGCGACGAGAGAAAGGCGTTGGCGGCGGAGAGCATGTGCGACGTGGGGGTATGGGCGTGAGCGGCGGCGGCGAGCGCGAGGCAGATCGGCGCGAGGCGCAGCAAGCGGAACGGGTGGGGCATATGGGAGATTGACGGAGAAATGATTGTGAAGGGTGCGCGGGGGTTTCGGCTCGGCGGAGGACGCCGCGCTTTGTGGCTACCAAAAAAAAGCCCGGCGGGGACGCCGGGCTGAATCGAGAAGATTTTAGGGCGGGAGCTAACTGAGTTTCACGCCCTTGGCGGCGGCGGCGCGAATGAGGGCGTCGGCCATGTCGCTGGGGGTCGTGGCGACTTCGATCCCGCACTCTTTGAAGACAGCGATCTTCGCGGCGGCGGTGTCTTCGGCGCCACCGACGATCGCACCGGCGTGGCCCATGCGGCGGCCGGCGGGGGCGGTCGCGCCGGCGATGAAACCGGCGACGGGTTTCTTGCAATGGTCTTTGACCCAGCGGGCGGCTTCGACTTCGGCGTTACCGCCGATCTCGCCGATCATGATGATGCC
>JAEZAD010000048.1 GCA_023430565.1 Verrucomicrobiota bacterium | reverse complement strand
CCATCGCGGGGACCGCGGTGTTGATGATGGTCGCATCGAGGTTCTCCATGAACAACGCGACGGCGACGAGCCACGGGAGATAGCGCCGCGTCTCGGCGGTGATCTCGCAGGTGGAGGACGTCGGCGCAGCGGCGGACATGCTGCACGTGCAATAGCGTGAGTGGAGCGGTTCGCAAACGCCTCCCGAGGGGTTTGCGTTTGCGTGGCTACGAGCGTGAGCGAGTGGCGCGACGCGCAAGCGATGCGCGAATCCACTCGCTCACGCTCGTGGCTACATGCGCTTCTGGAGCGCTGAGGCGGCGGCTTTTTGAAAAGCCCGGCGGAAATCGCTGCCGTCGCTGTTGGGGTGGTTGGCGCGGGCGACGAGCATGATGTAGGCAACGCCTTTCACGGGATCGATCCATGCCTGCGTGCCCCACGCGCCGCCGTGGCCGTAGCTGCCGGGCGAGAGGACTTCGGCGACGCCTTCGTGCGGTTCTTTCAAAACGCACGTGCCGATGCCCCAGCCGTAGTTTTTGCCGCGGTTGCCCCAGCGTTCGTTTTGGAAAAAGCCCGTCGGCATGTCGGCGGGCGTTTGCGGCGTGTTGAGGAATTTCAGGGTTTCCGCGCTGAGGAATTTCTTTCCGTTCAGCGAACCGCCGTTGAGGAGCATTTGGGCGAAACGGGCGTAGTCGGTCGCGGTGGAGCAGAGGCCGCCGTTGGCGAGCGGCGGAAAATCACGGCTGCCGAAACCACGGCGCTGGGGAACGGCGACGAGTTCGCCGGTGGCATCGTCCTTGCGATACGGCGTCGGCATGCGTTCGAGCTGCGCGCCCATCGGGTAGAACGTCGTGTCTTTCATGCCGAGCGGCTCGAAGAGGTTTTTCGCGAGGTAGTCTTCGAACGGAAGGCCGCTCACGACCTCGACGATGCGGCCGGCGGTGTTGATGCCGGCTTGATTGTAGCGCCACGTCGCGCCGGGCTCGTATTGCATCGGCTGCGAAAGGTAGATCGCGACGAGATCGGAGAGCGTGCGGGCGTCGCGCGCGGCGTCCTGCGGTGCTTCGCCGAGGCCGGAGACGTGCGTGAGGACTTGGGCGATCGTGAGGTTCGCGGGCTGGCCGGAAGGTGTTTTGAGGTTCGCGAACTCGGGGATGTATTTTGCGACGGGATCGGAGACGTGGAGTTTGCCCTGTTCCTGCAGCATGAGGATGGCGACGCCGGTGACGGGCTTGGTCATCGAGGCGATCCAGAAGATCGCGTCGGCGGGCATGGGTTTCTTCGTGGCGACATCGGCGAGGCCGTTGGCTTCGAGGTGGAGGATTTTGTCCTTCGTCGCGACCACGGTGACGGAGCCGGCGATTTCGTTTTGGGCGATATGGGAGTCCATCGCGGCGCCGACGCCGGGGAGTTTCGGTTGGGCGGAGAGGGCGGCGGAGCCGGAGAGCAGGAGTGACACGATCACAAGTGGGAGGGCGGGGCGGGGATGCATGAGTGGGGTGGGTTCACGGCGATGACGCATTGCTGGCTGCAAAGATGCGAGGGGCGGAGCGGGCCTGGAGCGCGCGCTTGGGAATTCCCTGTGAACAATCTTTCGGGTTTTTCCGTTGCCGGGCATAGGGGGCGCTCTTCAATGGCCGGCTTTTCCCTTCCTGCATGTATTTAAAGGCGCTCAAGCTCCACGGTTTTAAATCGTTTGCCGACCCCACCACGCTCCGTTTCGAGCCGGGCGTCACCGCGGTCGTGGGGCCCAACGGCTGCGGCAAGTCGAACATCGCGGACTCGATCCGCTGGGTGCTGGGCGAGCAGAGCGCGAAGGCGCTGCGCGGCGGGAAGATGCAGGATGTGATTTTCGAAGGCGCGGACACGCGGAAGCCGGCGCAACTGTGCGAAGTGTCGCTCTTGTTGACCGAATGCGAGAAGCAGCTCGGGAGCGAGTTTCACGAGATTGAGATCACGCGCCGCGTGCATCGCGACGGGCAGAGCGAGTATTTCTTCAACGGGCAGGCGTGCCGGCTGAAGGACATCCAAAAGCTTTTCATGGACACCGGCATCGGCCGGACGAGCTATTCGATCATGGCGCAGGGCCAGATCGATTTGATCCTGTCGTCGAAACCGGAGGAGCGGCGGTCGGTGTTCGAGGAGGCGGCGGGGATCACGAAATACAAGAGCCAGCGGCGCGAGGCGATGAGCAAGCTCGCGTTGACCGATCAGAATCTCGCGCGCGTCGCGGACGTGATCGGCGAAGTGGGCCGGCAGATTGGTTCGCTGCGGCGGCAGGCGGCGAAGGCGATGCGTTACAAGCGGCTGAGTTTTCGGCTGAAGCACCTGAGTCTCGCCTGGAGCGGGTATCATCACGCGCAACTCGCGGCGACGCTGACGGACCTCGAAGGCAAGGTCGGCGGATTGCGGGCGGAGGCGGAGTCGCGTAGGACAAATTTGGAGACGCAGCAGGCGTCGCTCGACGAGAAGAAGGCCGGCCGGATGCGGTTGAACCAGCGTGTGCAGGATGCGCAGCAGGCGGTGTTCGACGTGCGCTCGCAGAAAGAGCAGGCGGAGAACCAGGCGAATCTCGCGCAGATCAAGCGCGCGGGATTGGAGGACCGGCTGGGATCGTCGCGCACGAACCTCGACGAGTTGGAGATGCAGCTGCGCGAAGTGTCGGCGCAGGTCGACACGGGCGCGCAGGACAAACAGATGCAGCTCGGATTGCTGGGCAGCAGCGATGCGGTCTTCCAACAGCGGAATCGCGAGCTGGCGATCGTCGAAGGCGAGCTGACGAAGCTCGAGCAGGAGTTGCAGCAGGCGAAGTTTCAGTTGCTGCAACTCGAGAGCACGGTCGCGCGGCTGCGGACGGATTGTTCCGGTTACGAAGTCGACCAGAAGACGAGCGTGCACCGGCACGAATCGCTGGCGCAGGAATTGGAAAGCGTGCGGCAGCAGAAGACGGCGGCGCAGCAGGTCGTGGCGGAATTGGAGGCGCGCGTCGAAGAGTCGCTCGCGGAGAAATCGCGCTCGCACAACGAGTCGGTGGCGGCGCAGCAGGCGATCACGGATTTGACGCGGGAGTTTCGCGAAGCGCAGCGGAAGCTGCAGGAGATCGATCGCCAGCTCGCGCAGCGCACGGCGCGTTTGCGGCTGCTGCAGCAGATGGCGGAAC
>JAEZAD010000042.1 GCA_023430565.1 Verrucomicrobiota bacterium | reverse complement strand
GGGTGCTCGGGGCGTGGTCGGCGGCGCTCGCCTTGGGCGGCATCGCGTGGCTGGCCGGAAACGTATCCGGAAAACTGTTTCTCGACTGGCACGGTTGGACGCGTCCGCTGCTGCCGCTCGCGATGGTGTGGTTATGGGTGTTGCTAGCGGGCCACACGCGCGCGCGCTGGAGAAATTTCACGCCGTTGGGGCGTGCCCTGCGTGTGGGCGTGCTGGCCTTGCTGGCGGCAGTTCCCGCGGTGCTGTTCTGGTCGAGCGGGCGGGCGGTGTATCAGCCGATCAATCCTGACAGCGGCGGCGCCACGGGTGCGGCGTTGCTCGGCTCAACGCTCGGAGTGGTGACGGTTTTCATGCTCGTGCCGGAGTTTTTGGGCGTGATGCGCGGGCGCCGGATTTGGCCGTGGAACGTGGCGCTCGGGATGTCGTGGCTGGTGTTTGCGGCGATCGACCGGGGAAATGTTTCGCATCACGTGGCGTTGCACGTGGTGGCGCTGGCGACGCTGCTCGCGTGGATCCCGCTGCTGCCGCTTTTTTGGACGCATCAAGCGTGGCCGGCGCCGGCATTGAAGTGGGTGCGCGCGGCCGGCGTGTGGTGGGCGCTGTTGGTCGGAAGCGGCTGGCTGTCGTATCTGCCGGGGATTTCGGAAGCATTGAAATTCACACATGCGCTGGTGGGGCATGCGCATCTGGCGATGGCCGGGCTGATCACCAGCGTGAATGGGGCGGTGCTGGTGACGCTCACCACCCGGGGCGCGCCGCGGGCGGTCTTCTGGCTTTGGCAGGGGGGCTGTGCGGTTTACGTCGGCGCGATGATGCTGCTGGGTGCGGGAGAAGTCGGGCATGCGGGGGAGCTGTTTCGAAGCGAAGGATGGACGCAGGTGCTGTTGACGGTGCGGCTGGTCGGTGGGGTGGCGATGACGGCGGCGTCGTTGCAGTGGCTGGTGCGGGAGGTGCGGCGATGAGTGGAGAAAAGTGGGAGCGGCTCGCGCGGGTGTATGCGGCGGTCGTGGGCGCGATGGATTTCGCGACGGGCATCGGGCTGCTCGCGATGCCGGCGGTGACGCTGGGCGCGATGGGCGCGCGGGTGCCCGGGCGCGAGGCGCAGGTGTTTGTGAGCTTCGCGGGCGTCTTCGTGCTCGCGGTGGGCGCGAGTTATTTGTGGGCGGCGACGCGGGGGCCGGCGGTGCGAAGGACGGTGCTGGGGGTGACGATTTTTTTCCGGACCGGTGCGGGGCTGTTCGCGGCGGTGGGCGTGGCGCAAGGGGTGCTCGACGCGGCGTGGTGGACGGTGGCGGCGACGGATCTGGCCTGTGTCGTCGTGCAACTCGGATTGCTGGCCAAGGGAGTGGGGCGTGATGACCGAAAGTGAAAGGGACGAGCCGGAGGGCCTGTCGCGAGACGCGGCCGTCGCGGCGGTGGTCGCGACGTATTTCTATTTCCTGATTTTCGCGGAGTTCGCGTTGCTCGAGCTGGTGCAAGGCGTCGCGGGGGAGGCGTGGCGGCTGCGGGTTGCGATGGCGATGTTGGGTGCGGGTGGGTTGGCGGGCGGGGTGGGTGCGGCGCTGCTGACAAAACGATGGCGAGCGAGCGCGATGCTCGCGTGGACGATGCGGGCGTGTGCGGCGAGCGCGGCGTTGGCTGCGGTGGCGGGCAACTTTGCGACGATGCTCGCCGCCAGCGGCGTCACCGGACTCGTGTTGGGAGCGCAGACGGTGACGCTGGCGGCGAGCCTGCGGGCGGCGATCGGAGTGAGACGACTGGGGCTCGGCATTGGAGTTGGAACAGGTGCGGCTTATGCGCTCTGCAATTTGCCGTGGGTGTTTCGCGCGCCGCCGGCAGTGCAGGCGTGGCTGGCGGCGGCGGGGATGGCGCTGGTGTCGTTTGCGGTGGTCGCGATGCGGGAAACTCGTTCGGGCGCCGATCGGATGGTGGGCGAAAGAAAAGCGGACGTGGGGCGCTGGCTCGTGGTTTTTGTCGCGCTCGTGTGGTTGGACTCGGCGGCATTCTACATCATCCAGCACACGCCGGCGTTGAGGGCGCGAACGTGGAGCGACGACGGCGTGCTGTTGTCGAATGCCGGGGTGCACTTGTTTGCGGCGATCGCGGCGGGAGTTTTGCTGGACCGGGGAGGGAGGAAGGCGGCTGTTGCGGCGGCGGTGTTGGCGTTGGCCCTGGCGGCGTCGGTGTTGAATGGGGTGGCGCCGGACTGGATCTCGCCGAGCTGGTGTTATACGGCGGGCGTGTCGCTGTATTCGGTGGCGCTGGTGGAGTATCCGGCGCGGAGCGGTGGCCGGTGGCTGGCGGCGGTGGTGTTCGGGGTGGCGGGATGGATCGGTTCGGCGCTGGGCATCGGAATGGCGCAGGATCTGGCGACGATTCCGCCGGGGTTTGTCGCGCTGGCGGTGGCGCTGGCGGCGATCGGAATTTTGGGAAAAAGGCGCGGTGTGCGTCTTGCGACGCTGGTGGTGGCGATCGTAACGGTTTCGGTGCGCGGAGACGAGGTGCTGCGGGGGCGCGAAGTCTATATCGCGGAAGGCTGCATTCATTGTCACTCGCAGTATCTGCGGCCGCGCGTGCCGGCGGAGGTGTTGAACTGGGGTCCGGCGAAATCGTTGGACGAAACACGGGCGGAGGCTCCGCCGCTGATCGGCACGCGGAGGCAGGGACCGGATTTGTCGCGGGTCGGCAACCGTCGGTCGGACGAGTGGAATCGTCTGCATTTGATCGCGCCCCGGGCGGTGTCGCCCGGCTCGCGGATGCCGTCGTATGCGCATCTCTTCAAGAAAGGCGACGACCGCGGGGAGGCGTTGGTTGCGTATCTCGCGTCGCTCGGCGCGCAGACGCGGGAGGAGCGGGCGGCGCAGGTGGCGAGCTGGACGCCGGACGCGAGCCGCGCGATCGCGCCGGAGGCAGCGGCGCGATTATTTGGCCGGTTGTGCGCGCAATGCCATGGTGCGAACGGCGACGGTGCGGGGGCGTTTGCGGCGCGGCTTCACGGGCGGCCGCCGGACTGGACGCGCGATCCATGGCGACATGTGCGTGCGACGGAAAACGAGGAGGAAGGGGTCAGCCGGATTATCAAGTTCGGCCTGCCGGGGCTGCCGATGGCGGGGCACGAGTATTTGCCGGACGAGGAAATTGTTGGGCTCGCCCGGCACGTGTTGGGGTTGCATAAAGGAAGCGGCGGCGACGCGACGCCCGCCCTCCAGCCATGAAAATCCTGATCGTCGAAGACGAATGCCGCGTGGGGCGATTCCTCGAGCATGCGTTGCAGGAGCAAGGCCACACGGCGCGGCTGGTGCACACGTGCGAGCACGCGCGCGACGCGCTCGCGGAATCGCCCTATGACGCGATCGTGCTGGACCTCGGGCTGCCGGACGGCGACGGCCTGGCGTTGCTGCGCGAGTGGCGGGAGAGCGGGTTCAGCGAGCCGGTATTGATTCTCAGCGCGCGCGATGCGGTGGGCGATCGCGTGCGGGGGCTCGACCTGGGCGCCGACGACTACGTGCCGAAGCCGTTCAGCGTGGACGAAGTCGTGGCGCGGCTGCGTTCGCTGCTGCGACGCCACAGTGCGGCGCCGCACTCGACGGTGCTCGAGCACCGCGGCGTGAAGCTCGACCTGCTGGCGCGCAACGCGACGTGCGACGGAAAACCGGTCGATTTGACGAATCGCGAGTTCGCGCTGCTGGAGTTGTTGTTGCAGAATCCGCGCCGGGTGCTGACGCGCACGTTGATCGCCGAAAAAATATGGGAGGCGTCCTACGATCTGGAAACGAACCTGATCGACGTCTACGTGCGTCGGCTGCGACGAAAACTCGACCGGCCCAACGGCGAACCGTTCATTCGCACGGTGCGCGGTTCGGGTTACCAGCTCGCGTGAAGTCGTTCGCTTTTCGCATCACGTGCCGGTTCGCGGTCCTCGTCACGGCGACCACCGCGGTGGTGCTGACGATCGGCGGATTCCTTTTGGATCACGAGACGGAGCACGGACTCGAGTTGCTGCATGACATCGAAGTGCGAGAGATGGCGGAACTCCTGGGTGAGGATGGCTCGCTCACGGCGGCGGAGGTGGCGGACCGGATCAAGCACGACTCGGACAGCGACGCGGCGCTTTTTGTGATGCAGGTGGCGGATGCCCGCGGGCGGGTGTTGTTCCGTTCGGAGAATCTCGGGGCCATGATTCTGCCGGCCAACGCTGCGTCGGAGAAGCACTGGACGACGACGGTGCCGTCGATCGGACGGGTGCATTTGTCCGCGCATGCGGTCGGGCCATGGCGGATACAGATCGGCAGCCGGCTGGAGCCGTCGGAGCGGTTGTTGCGCGATTACGTGCGAATGACCGTGCCGCTGCTGGTGGGCGCGGCGGCGGCGAGCATCGTTTTGGGTTTCGCATTTAGCCGGGCGACGCTACGGCCGATTCGAGCGATCGAGGAAACGGCGAACCGGATCCGGGCGGACAACCTGGTGGAGCGGATCCCGGTGCCGAACGGGAGAGACGAGCTCGCGGCGTTGACGCGGCTGCTCAACCAGATGTTCGACCGGCTGCAGAGCTCGTTCGAGCAGGTGGGGCGTTTCGCGGCGGATGCGTCGCACGAACTGAAGACGCCGCTCGCGTTGATCCGATTGAACGTGGAAAAACTGCGCACGCGTGTGGCGGGCGACGTGGAGACGGAATCGCTGGCGGGGGAGGTGCTCGAGGAGATCGGGCGGCTGCACCGGTTCATCGACCGGCTCTTGTTTTTGGCGAAGGCCGAGGGTGGCGCGCTGACCGTGGTGCGCCAGCGGGTGGACATGGCGGATTTCGTGGCATCGTTTGCGGAGGATGCGCAGGCGCTGGCGGAGGATCGCGGCGTGCGCTTCGCGGTAAAGCGGAGCGATCGGGGCGAGGTTCGCGCCGAGGCCGGGTTGCTGCGGCAACTGCTGTTGAACCTGGTGACGAACGCGGTGGCGGTTTCCCGCGAGGGCGGCGCGGTGGAACTGGAGTCCGTGGCGTCGGAGGGAGGCTGGCGGTTGTCGATTCTCGATGAGGGACCGGGGATTGCGGAGACGGAGTTGCCGCGAATCTTCGAGCGGTTTGTGCAATTGCCATCGCCGCGGACGACGCGCGCCGGACACGGTCTGGGCCTCGCGATCTGCCGGAGCATTGCCGAACTCCATGGCGGACGGATCGCGGCGACCAATCGGAAAGACAGGCGGGGTCTGCGGGTCGAGGTGAGTTTGCCGCGTTGAAACGACCAGTCGGTGAAGGGCCGCGCCTGCAATGGCGCTGCAGCAGATTGGCGATGCGACGTCACCATGAGGACGGATGACGCATGGCCGGCGAATGAAGGGGGGGCTGCCGCCCCGGAAATCCGGCAGCTGGCCCATGAAAGGGAGCGGAAGCTCCCTATTTGCTATCGGCGGAAGGCGAAGTCGTTAGGCACGCGTCGCTCGCAACGCCGCTGGCGGAGCGGGCCCACACACCACGTCCCCCCAACCCCCATCCTCACGCATGAGACCTATGCGCGTATCACTAACCATGTCCCGTCGACTCGTCGTCGGACTTTCCTGCATCGCAGCGCTCGGAGCATTCCAGCGCTCCGCCTTCGGCCAAGGCTGCGTCATCGCGCGCGGCGGCGGCGGGGCGATGATTTCCGACGCGAGCGGTTTCCTCGAGCCGAAGCAGTGGCAGGTCACGGTCGCGCACCGCTGGTTCGAATCGGACCGGCATTTCATTGGCGACGACGAGCAAAAGCACCGGCAGGCGCAAGGGACGCAGGTGATCAACAACTCGCACTTCGTCGACGTGACGGCGACGTATGCGTGGTCGAAACGGCTGACGTTCAATCTGACGGTGCCGTTCGTGAAGCACGACCGCTCCTCGAAATACGAGCACAGCGGCAATGCGAATCCGCGCTACCATACGCAATCGAGCGGCCTGGGCGACATGCGCGTGAGTGCGAACTACTGGATCCTGAATCCGGAGGAGCATCATCGCGGCAACGTGGCGATCGGCCTGGGTGTGAAAGGGCCGACGGGCGATTATACGGCGAAGGATGTGTTCATGCGGCCAAACGGTCCGACGGTGCGCTATGTCGATTCGTCGATTCAGCCCGGAGACGGCGGCTGGGGCTGGTCGATCGAAGCGCAGGGATACTATCACCTCGTCGGAAATTTCACCGCGTATGGGAACGCGTTCTATCTCTTCAATCCCCGCGAACGCGTGCCGCGGACGAACTTTTCCGTGCCGGATGCCTACATGGCGCGCGGCGGCGTGGAGATGATCGTGCCTTCGGTCGAAGGTCTGGCGGTAAGTCTCGGCCTGCGGATCGAAGGCGTGCCCGGCAACGATGCTTTTGGCGGCAACCGCGGCAGCCGGCGGCCGGGATTCTCGACGGCGGTCGAGCCCGGACTTTCGTTTTCGAAAGGTCGGTTCACGGGAACATTTACCGTGCCCGTCGCGGTGCATCACCGGCGCTCGCACACCTTCGGGGCGACCCGGCCGGGCGACGCGGCGTTCGCGGACTTTACGATCAACACGAGCCTTTCGTGGCGGCTGTAACCGGCGTCGGCAAAGACGTCGGACGATGATCTTGTAGGGCGGACGCGGGTCCGCCCTTTTTCCGTGCTGAATGACAACTCCACGACGGCGCCCGCGAAGTGAGGCGTGGCCTGCGGCAGCGTCGGCCCTGCCGTGGCTCTTCTTCGCGTCGGGAGCCGTGGCGCTCGTGTATGAAGTCGTATGGCAGCGGCAGTTCGCGCTGCTGCTCGGGTCGGCCGCACCGGCCACGGCGGCGGTGCTTGCGGCGTATTTTGCCGGGCTCGGCTTGGGCAGCGTGGTGCTCGGGCGGTTGGCCGGCCGATGGCGCTCTCCGCTGCGAGTGTATGCGGTGCTCGAGGTGGCGATCGGCGCAAGTGCGCTCCTCGTGACGCCGCTCATGGGCGCGTTGGAAAAAGGTTATCGGACGTTTGCGAGCGACGATATGGCGGGCGACGGGAGCCTGCTGGCGGTGCGGCTCGGCGTGGCGTTTGCGGCAATTTTGGTTCCGACCTTCTGCATGGGCGGGACGCTTCCGGTGCTGGGCGAATGGATGGATCGCGGCCGGAAACAGCTGGGGGTCACGGCGGGCTGGTTGTATGTCGCGAATACGACGGGCGCGGCGCTGGGAGCGTTGGCGGTGCCGTTCTGGCTGCTGCCGGCGCTCGGGTTGCAAGGAACGGGATGGACCGCCGCGGCGGCGAACGGGGTGCTCGCGCTGGTCGCGTGGCGGCTCGATCGCCGTGTTCAAACGGCGGATACCGGCGGGCGCGTCACCGGGTCGAAAATCGAAGCCGGGTCTGCCGGCCGCGAGGGACGCGGCCTCTGGTGGCTGGCGGGGATTTCGGGCGCGGTGACGTTTGCGCTGCAGGTGTTGTGGAACCGGGCGTTTGCGCAGGTGCACGAGAATTCGATGCACGCGTTCGCGGTGAT
>JAEZAD010000014.1 GCA_023430565.1 Verrucomicrobiota bacterium | reverse complement strand
ATCGTGCGGCAGTCGGACCCGCTCAACCTGGAATCGCCCTTCGGCGCGCTCGACGCCTTCCTCACGCGCAACGAGGATTTTTTCGTCCGCTGTCATTTTCCCATTCCCGAAATTTCCCGCGCAACGTGGCGGCTGAAAATCGGCGGCGAGGTTCAGCATCCTCGCGAATTTACGTGGGACGAGTTGCGCGCAATGCCGGAAACGTCCGTGACCGCGACGCTCGAATGCGCGGGCAACAGCCGCGTTTTCCTCACCCCCAAAGTCGACGGCGCGCAGTGGGAGCGCGGCGCCGTCGGCAACGCAGTGTGGTCCGGCGTTCGCCTCGCAGAGGTTCTGCAACGCGTTGGGGTCGCCCCCGCGGCGCGCGAAGCGATCCTGACGGGTGCGGACCGCGGCGAAATCGAGACACCCCCGCGGCCCGGCGGAAAAATCCGCTACGCGCGGAGCCTGCCGATTGCGAAAGCGAGCGACGATGTGCTGCTCGCGTGGCACATGAACGGACAAGAGCTCTCGCCCGCCCACGGCTTTCCGCTCCGTGCCGTCGTGCCGGGTTGGTATGGCATGGCGTCGGTGAAATGGCTGAGCGAGATCACGCTGACCGCGGATCCATTTAATGGATACTACCAGTCGGTCGACTACGCCTACTGGCAGCGCGCCGCGGGCGAACCCTCGCTCGTTCCCATCACCGAGATGCAGGTCAAAGCGCAGATCGCGCGGCCCGGTCCCATGGAAGCCGTCCCGGCCGGGCGAACCTATCTCATTCACGGCGCGGCGTGGTCCAGTGCATCCGAAATCGTTCGCGTCGAGCTGAGCACGGACGGCGGTGCGACGTGGCAACCAACAACGCTAAAAGAAAACAACGACCGCCACGCATGGCGGCTGTGGGATTTCGAGTGGTCGCCCCCGGCCACACCGGAACGCGTCACGCTGATGGCCCGCGCCACCGACGCCCAAGGCCGCACGCAGCCCCTGCAACGCGACCTCGACCGCGGAAGCTACATGGTCAACGAAGTGCTGCCGATTCAGGTCAGCGTCATCTAGGTCGAAGCCCCCCCTTCGCCTTTCGCTTCGCTGGCCCGGTTTAACTGGCGGAGAGGGTGGGATTCGAACCCACGGTGCCTTTCGACACTCCGCATTTCGAGTGCGGTGCGATAGACCACTCTGCCACCTCTCCGGCGCAGGAACGCGAGACCGTAGGCCGCGCGTCCGAAAACGGAAGCAGAATTTTCGCCGCCCGCTTCTCCGCCCTTTTCGCCTCACCCTCTACAGATACTTCTTCACCAGCCGCGCCATCGCCGGCCGGACCTGCCGCGCGAGCGTCACATTCGCATACCCCATCCACACCACCGGCGTCGTCGTATCGAGCGGCGCATCCAGCCGCCGGCCGTCCAGCCCTTCCACGATTCCCCCCGCCTCACGCAGAATCAGCTCCGTGCAAATATCGTAAGGATGGCATGTGAGCGACGACTCGATCCCGAGCTTCGCAAACACCCGCGGCCGAATATCCCCCAGCATGCGATCGTGCCCGACCAGCAGCTCATACAACTGCCCGCCCGTGCTGATGTATTGATCGTCAAACACCAGCGGCGATCCCCCCGCCGCGCCCAGCAACTCCCGCCACAACTCCTCCTCGATCTGCGCGATCAACGCCTTTCCTTCCGGAAAAAACCGCGCCAGCGACGCAAACCCGTGCCTGAAATCCTTCGCCTGGGATAACCGCGGCACGAACTTCCTCGCCGCACCCGTGCGCACATCGACCGCCCGCGCCACGACGCCTTTCGGCCCGCAGCCGCGAACCGCACTGATCTGGTCCGCCCGCCACTGCTTGCTCGTCGGCAACTCCGTCATCACCGCCACCTCGATATCCTTGAGCGTCGTTTTCGTCCCCCGTTGCCGCGCCAAACCCGTGAGGATCCACGCGCTGCGTTTGTCATACATCAAACCCCGCGTGCCATCGATCGGATCGAGAATGCATTTGAACGCCGTCCGTGCGACCGGCGTTCCCTGCGGGAAAGTCACCGCCTCCCCGTCTTCGATTCCTTCCATCACCAGCTCCACCGGCCACCCCTTCGGCCAGTGCGCTTCGAACCACGAAAAGATCGCCTCCTCGCTCAGCCGATCGATGTGATAAATCGTGTCGGCCGCCGTCACCGCCGCCACCGTCGCGAAACGTTTCGCCTGCCGCGCCCGCGCCTCGATCAGCGTTTCCCGAATGTTCGTGTGCAACGCACAGAGCAGCCTCCGCGCTTTCTCGAAGCGGACGTCCTTCATCGGCCGTGCATTGAGCACAACCGCCGCGCTTTGGCGAAAAATTACTCAACTCCACGCACCGACGTGCCGTTAAGCGGTCCAAACCTCACCCCAGCCCCTTATTGCTGCACCTCAGAGCCTCCCCAAGCTCCACCGCGTCAGCATTGCCTCGCCGCCCACCGCGGCGCCTTAAAAAGGCGGATTGCGCGAAACCCGGCCCATACGGCTGCAGTTTGCACGAAAAAGGGCGTCAAAAGCATGTGAGAGAGCTCGGCTCAAAACTTTAGGTTGGTGAAGATGAGCGTCTTGCGCAAAAACATGCCGGGCTGGCACGCGTCGAGGTATAGGAGACCGGTAGCATATCCAATTAACCATTTCTCCTATGCCAGCCCACGTCGCTAACTCCACCAAACCGATCCGCGCCAGCCAGCCTGAGAACGTCCGTCGCGCCACCCCCGATGCCGCGATTGACGACGCCCTCGTCAAGCGCTTCGCCCAAGGTGACGAATCCGCCTTCGTCGAGATCATGGAGCGCTATCGCGGCAAGATCTTCACCGTCACGCTCGGCTTGCTCCGTAATCACGCCGACGCCGAGGAGATCACGCAGGACACCTTTATCCGCGCGCATCGCGGCCTCGCCAACTTCCGCGGCGACTCCTCGCTCGCGACCTGGCTTTACCGCATCGCCGTTAATCTCGCCCGCAATCGCTACTGGTATTTCTTCCGCCGCCGCCGGCAGGACTCGCTCTCCCTCGACTGCGCGCTCAGCGAAGACAGCGCCGCCACGTTCGCCGACCTCGTCGCCGACGTCGTCCAGGACCCCGCGCAGGAAACCGTGGCCGGTGAATTTTCCACGCTCGTCGACATGTGCATGGAAAAACTCGATGCCCGCCATCGCGAGATCCTCACCCTGCGCAACGTCCTCAACCGCTCCTACGAAGAGATCGCGTCCACGCTCGGCATCAACGTCGGCACCGTGAAGAGCCGCATCGCCCGCGCCCGCGAAAACCTCCGCACCCTTCTCGCCGAAGCCTGCCCGGAGTTCGCTCCCGGCGCCGCCCCCGGCGAATGGTTCCTGCCCACGCGCGCCACCTACGGCCGCCCGCAGATCGCCTGCGCCTGATTTGTTAGTCACGACTGGTTGTTGCTCCCTCATAAACAGCCGCGCCGCACCTCGTGTGGCGCGGCTTGTTTTTTTGCCGGTGCTCGCCACGTTCGGCGCCGCGTGACTCCGGCTCCGCTCGTCCTCACCCCGCTCCACGCCCGTCGTTTCGCCCGCCGCGCCGTTCTGCTCGACGAACCCGCGGCCGACGTCGCCGCCGCCCTCGCCCATCTCGGCTACGTGCAGATCGACCCGATTAATGTCTGCGGTCGCATGCACGATCTCATCCTGCGCAACCGCGTCCGCGGCTACCGCCCGGGCGATCTTATGCGCCACCTTCACGGCGCCGACGACGAACCCGCGGCAATCGAGCCGCCTCCCCTCGGGACCTCGAAAAATCCCCGGCCGCGCAAAACGCGCTCCGCCTTCGAACACCACCTGCCCGACGCCAACATCCTCGTCGCCTTCCCGCTCGAAGCCTGGCCGCACCTCGTCGCCACCATGCGACGCCGCTCCCGCACCCACGGCCCCTGGTCCGGCCGTCTCACGCCCCGCGAAAAACTCCTCGCGGAACGCATCCTCGCCGAAATCGCCGCCCGCGGCCCGCTTTCGTCCGACGATTTTGCCGACACCGGTCACGCCCGTCGCGTCTGGGGCGCCGCCACGCTCGCGAAATCCGTCCTGCAAAAACTCTTTTTTCACGGTCGCGTCCTCATCTCCCACCGCCGCGACCAGCGCCGCGTCTACGACCTGCCCGAGCGCGTCCTTCCGTCACCCATCCTTTCCGCGCCCTCCCCGTCCGCCGCCGACACCGCTCGCTTTCTCGTTCATCTGAAACTGCGCCAGCGCCGCCTCGCCCGCCTCACACGCGACGAACTCCCACTCGTCGCCGATCTCGTCCAACCCCTCTCCGTCGAAAACTGCCCCACCCTGCACTGCCTGCGCTCCGACCTTCCCGTCCTCGAGGCCACCTCTCTCAACTCTCAACCCTCATCTCTCAACTCCGCCCCCCTCCTCCTCGCCCCGCTCGATCCGCTCATCTACGACCGCCGCATCACGCACGACCTCTGGAATTTCGACTACACCTGGGAAGTCTACACGCCGCCGGCGAAACGCGTCCGCGGCTACTACGCCCTGCCCGTCCTCACCGGCACCGAGATCGTCGGGCACGTCGATCCGAAAGCCGATCGCGACCGCCGCCGGCTCGTCGTCGTTTCCCGTTCCATTCGCCGCGGCCATCGCGTCGCGCCCGCACTCGACTCCCTCGCCACGTTCCTCAATCTGCGCACGCCTTCCCGCTCCCCCCGGATCGCCAGCGACTCTCCGGCCGCGGAACTCAAGAATTCCGCCCCGCAACCGATCTAGTTTCCACTCCATGAAAACCTTTCCCGTGCGGTGGTCTCCGCACGACGGCTGGACTCCGCCACGGTCCGCCTGGCCGGCCTCCGCCGACCTCGTGCTCTACTTTGGCGCGAGGCAGGTGCTCGCCAATCCGGAAGGCCCGCGGACCGAACTCATCGCCCATTTCTCTTCGGCCTTGTGCGCCGGCTGCAGCACCGCCGGCGAAATCGTCGGTAACAACGTCTCCGACGGCAGCCTCGGTGCCCTCTGCGTCACCTTCGACCACGCCACCGTGCGCGCCGAGACCATCGCCGTCCGCTCGCCCTCCGAAAGTTTCGACGCCGCCGCCGACCTCGGCCGCCGCCTCGCCTCGCCCGAACTCCGTCATGTCCTCGTTCTCAGCGACGGTCTGCTCGTCAACGGCACCCATCTCACCGCCGGTTTTCGCGTCGGCCTTCCCGCTAGCGTCCACGTCACCGGCGGCCTCGCGGGCGACGGCTCGGCGTTTCGCCACACCGTCGTCGGACTCGGCCCCGCCCTCGATTCCGGCAGCATCGTCGCCATCGGCTTCTACGGTCCGCACCTGCGCGTCACGCACGGCTCCGCCGGCGGCTGGGAACCCTTCGGCCCCAAGCGCCTTGTCACCCACTCCGTCGGCAACATCCTCTACACCCTCGACGACCAGCCCGCGCTCGCCCTCTACAAACGCTACCTCGGCGAACGCGCCGCCGGCCTCCCCGCCACCGGCCTGCTCTTTCCGCTTCACCTCCTCGCCACCCGCGACGCCGAAGACGGCCTCGTTCGCACCATCCTCGCCATCGACGACGTCGAGCAATCGCTCACCTTCGCCGGCGACATCCCCCAAGGCCATTACGTGCGCCTCATGAAGGCCGGGTGCGACGCCCTCGTCGACGGCGCCGAATCCGCCGCCCGCGCCGCCATTCTCAACACCCCCGCCGACGGTCGCTTCGCCGTTCTCGTCAGTTGCGTCGGCCGCCGCCTCGTCATGGGCCAGCGCGTCGAAGAGGAAGTCGATGCCGTTCTCTCCCAACTCGGCCCCAACCTCGCCGCCGTCGGCTTTTATTCCTACGGCGAAATCTGCCCCAGCGGCCTCGTGCACAGCTGCGACCTGCACAACCAGACCATGACCCTCACGGTCTTCGCGGAAGAAGCGTAAGCCCACGTGAATCCCCTTCTCGCCCGCCAGCTCCGCAAACACCTCCCCGACCTCGACCCCACGCAACCGCCGTGGCGCGAGTTCCTCGCCGCCGTCGACCGCGCCTACGCCGACTCCGAGCAGGATCGCGCATTCCTCGAACACACCCTCGAGGTCACCTCCACCGAACTCACCGAGGCCAACGAAAAACTCCGCCGCGAAGCCGAAAAACAACTCGCCTCGCTCAGCCGCTACTATCAACAGACGCTCGAGCTCCAGCAGGGCATGATCCTTTGCGTGCGCCGCACCGACCGCGGTTTCGTCCACACGCTCTGTCGCGGCCAGCTCGCCCTTCGCCTCGGCCTCGCGCCCGAAGATGTCGAAGGCCGTTTCATCGACGACGTCGCTCCGCCCGAACAAGCCGCCATCCTCAACGCCGCCTACGAACGCGCTTGGTCGGGCGAGAGCTACACGCTCATGTTCACCACCTCCGAAGGCGTCGAGTTGCTCATCCTCATGCGCCCGCGCCGCGAGCGCGACCACGTCGAAGAGGTCATCGCCTCCTGCCTCGAGATCACCGCGCTCAAACAAGCCGAGCGCGAACTCCGTGCCGCCAAGGAACGCGCCGAGGCCGCCGACCGCGCCAAAAGCGAATTTCTCGCGGTCATGTCCCACGAGATCCGCACGCCCCTCAACGCCGTCCTCGGCTTCGCCTCGCTCCTCCAGCAGAGCCCGCTCAACGAGGAACAGCAAAGCTGGCTCAAAACCATCGGCACCAGCGGCGAATCCCTCCTCGCCCTCATCAACGACATCCTCGACTTCTCCAAAATCGAAGCCGGCCACCTCGAGCTCCGCGCCGAACCCGTCGCGTTCGCCTCGCTCCTCGACCAGCTCGGCAGCATGTTCCGCTCCCGCGCCGAGGCCAAGGGCGTCACGGTCGACGTCTCCATCCCCGCCGACCTCCCGCCGATCATCGTCACCGATCCCCAACGCCTCACCCAAATCCTCACCAACCTCGTCGGCAACGCCGTGAAGTTCACACCCCAAGGCTCCGTGCGCCTCACCGCGCACACCCTGCCCGCCGACGCAACCGACGCCGACCGCCGCATCTATTTCTCGATTCAAGACACCGGCATCGGCATCCCCGAAAACCGCCGCGATCGTCTCTTTAAACCCTTCAGCCAGGTCGACTCCTCCACCACGCGCACCTACGGCGGCACGGGCCTCGGCCTCGCCATCTCCGACCGACTCGTCCGCCTCCTGGGCGGCGAAATTTCCGTCGAAAGCACGCCCGGCCAGGGCTCCACATTTTCCTTCTTCATCCGCGCCGGCGTTCCCACCTCGCTGTCCCCATTTTTCGATCCGCCGTCCGCTCCCGTCCCACCTCCCGCACCCACCACGCCCGCATCCCTTCGCATCCTCGTCGCCGAAGACCAGGCGCAAAACCGTCAGCTCATCCAACGCGTCCTCGAAACCCGCGGCTACCGCCCCCACCTCGTCGAAAACGGCCGCATGGCCGTCGAAGCCGCCCTCGACCAACCCTTCGATGTCGTGCTGCTCGATCTGCGCATGCCCGAAATGGACGGCTACGAAGCCGCACGCTCCATCCGCGAGAAACTCGACTCCGTCGCGCAACCCCGCATCTACGCCCTCACCGCCAACGTATTCCCGGAAGACCGCGCCCGTTGCACCAAAGTCGGCATGGACGGCATCCTCACGAAGCCCCTCAACTTCAAGGAACTCTTCGACACCCTGGAGTCCCTCCGCCCCTAGCCACACTCTCCCCCGTCCCGATCATGCTCGTGCTCGTGCTCATGCTCGTGATTCCTGCTCCTGCTCCTGCTCCTGCTCGTGCTCGGTCCGATACCCTCCTGCGTCCCCTGACGCCGGGCGATTGGAGTTTGGAACTTCCCTGGAGCTTGGCGCTTGGAACTTTTAGTCCCCCGCCCCGCTCAACATCCGCACCAGCGTCAACGGCGGCACCTTCCGCAACCGATCGAGCAAATCCTCACCGCTGATCAACCGCATCCCGTGCTCGCCCGCAAACTGCCGCGCGTCCGGCGTGAACCCGCCCGCCGACACATACCACGCCGCATCCACCCGCTCCGCCACCGCCGTCCCGAGCAGCGCGCTCACCGCCAGCTTTCCCGCCAGCCCCGCGCCCGCCGACTGACATCGCACCAGCGCCCTCGGATGCTCGCCCTCCTGCGGCAGCACCGCCAGCTCCGCGCCGCTCTCCGTCCGCCGCACTTTCACCCGCCCCCCGTCGTGTTCGAATAACGCCGCCGCCACGTCGCGCACCCGTTCCTGCGACCAGCCCGCCACATCCGCCGGCGTCGGCAAGGTCACCACCGTCGGCCCCGCCGGCTTGCTTTCCGCCCCCGCGCCGCGCCGCCGCAACATCGCTCCCGCCAGCGCGAGCACCGCCAGCACCCCGCCCGCCGCCCAATAAATCCATCTCGGCACCCGCTGTCCGCTCACCTCCGCCGTCGCCGCGTCGGGCTCCGTCCAATTCGCAATCGCCTTCGGCTTCGGCCGCGCTTCCTCGATCGCCGCCAGCACCTGCTGCACATAAGTCGGCTCCGCCCGCACCTTCGCCAGATTTACCCGCGCCAGTTCGTCGCCCTCCGCATCGAGCACGATCAGCGTGGGATACGCCGTCACCCCGAAACGCTCGCGCAACCCTTCATTGCGCTCCCGCACCTCCGCCGGCTGCGACGTCGTGCTCCGCGGAAAATCCAGCCGCAGCAACACGTGATGTTCTTCGACCTCCCGCAAAAATTCCGGCGCCAGCGCCACCTCCGCCTGAAAACGTTTCGCCGGCGGCGACCAATCCGTCCCGGTAAACAACACCAAAATATCCTTCACCTGCCGCTTCGCCTCTTCCCGCGCCTCGTCGAAATCCGTCCGCCACACATCGAGCGGCTCCATCTTCACCGGCTCCGCCACCACCGGTTTTGCCGTGCTTGTCGTCGGCGCCGCGGGACGCGGACGCGGCTTCGGCCATTCCACATTCGGCGAAAACTCCATCCGCTCCACGACCCCCCTCCGCAGCACCACCTGCCCCTGCGCATACGTGAAAATCTCCCGCTCTCCCAGTTTCGACTGCCCATTCGGCCAGCCATACGCCTCGAGCACCTCGTCCCGCGACGCCCCCACGCCCACCACCGGCCGCGGAGCTTCCGCCGCCCCCATTTCGACCGCCGAAGCCATCAGCACCCCACAGATACCCCGCCTTAACATCTGGAAAAACACCTTCAGCGCCACGCCCCCGCATATCGACACACCCACCCCTTTTGGCAAACCCGTCCTTACCCCTTCGTCTCCCCAAACCGCCGCCCACCCCAACTAGAAAGTAACGCATTACGTTACATCGTCCCCGTTTTCCGACCCATTTCGTAATACATTACGTTACAAATATCCCGCTCCCACCTCCCCCGCCGCACTTTTTCCGTGCACCCGCTCGCTTCTCGCATTTCATCTGCGCGCGCACCGATGCCCGTCGCCTCGCCCAACCTCGATCAGCTCCTCAAACGCACGTTCGGCTACGACACGTTTCGCCCGCTCCAGCGCGATATCATCGACGCTTCCCTCGCCAACCGCGACGTCTTCGCGCTCCTTCCCACCGGCGGCGGCAAATCCCTCTGCTTCCAACTCCCCGCGCTCGCCCGCCCCGGCCTCACCGTCGTCGTCTCGCCCCTCATCGCCTTGATGAAGGACCAGGTTGACCAGCTCGAAGCCGCCGGCGTCGCCGCGACGTTTCTCAACTCCACCCTTGGCGCCGACGAATCCCGCGCCCGTCTCCGCGGCCTCCACCGCGGCGAATTCAAACTCCTCTACGTCGCGCCCGAACGCCTCATGCTCGAGGGCTGGCACGAAAACCTGAAGGCCTGGAACGTCACCTGCCTCGCCATCGACGAAGCCCACTGCGTCTCCGAATGGGGCCACGACTTCCGCCCCGAATACCGCCAGCTCGCCAAACTCCGCGCCGCCCTCCCCGACATCCCACTCATGACGCTCACCGCGACCGCCACCGAGCGCGTCCGCGTCGACATCGTCACGCACCTGAAGCTCCGCGACCCCGCCACCTTCGTCGCCAGCTTCAACCGCCCCAACCTCACCTATCGCGTCGTCCCCAAAGACCAGCCCGCGAAGCAAATCATCGATTTCGTCCGCAAACGCGAACACGAGTCCGGCATCATCTACTGCGCCTCCCGCGCCACCGCCGAACGCGTCGCCGACTCCCTCGCCGGCCGCGGTTTCTCCGCCCGCCCCTACCACGCCGGCCTCACCGCCGAAGAACGCGCCCGCAACCAGGAACAATTCCTCCGCGACGACACCCGCATCATCTGCGCCACGATCGCCTTCGGCATGGGCATCAACAAACCCAACGTTCGCTGGGTCATTCACCACGACCTCCCCAAAAACATCGAGGGCTACTACCAGGAAACCGGCCGCGCCGGCCGCGACGGCCTTCCCGGCGATTGCCTCCTGCTGTTTTCCGCCGGCGACATCGCGAAACAAACACACTTCCTCGACGAGATCACCGACGAACGCGAACGCGAGGTCGCCCGCGCCCAGCTCCGCCAAATCGTCCACTACGCCGAAAGCGCCGGCTGCCGCCGCGCCGAACTCCTCGACTACTTCGCCGAGAAATTCCCCCTCGATAACTGCGCCGCCTGCGACAACTGCCTCGAACCGCGCGAAACCTACGACGGCACCCTCGTCGCCCAGAAATTCCTCTCCTGCATTTATCGCATCGCCCAAAACAGCCGCTTCCACGTCGGCCTGAATCACATCATCGAAGTCCTCACCGGCGCCGACACCGACAAGATCCGCCGCTGGGGACACGACCGTCTCACCACCTACGGCATCGGCCGCGAACTCTCCCGCCCCCAATGGGCCTTCGTCGGCCGCGAGCTGATGCGCCTCGGCTACGTCGGCGTCACCGAAGGCGAATTCGCCACGCTCCAGCTCACCCGCGAAGGCCTCGCCATCCTCGTCAACCGCACACCCGTCACGCTCACGAAGCCGATGGACCTCCCGAAAGCGAAGCGCGCCGTCGTCCGCCGCGAAGGCGACATCGCCTGCGACGAAATCCTCTTCGAACGCCTCCGCACACTCCGCAAACAGCTCGCCGACGAACGCCGCGTCCCCGCCTACATCGTTTTCGGCGACAACACCCTTCGCGC
>JAEZAD010000358.1 GCA_023430565.1 Verrucomicrobiota bacterium | reverse complement strand
CTGCACGGCCTTGCGGGCGTTGACATCCTTGAACACGCGGTACTCGTCGGTCACCGAAGTGGTCCTGAAGCCCAGGTGCACGATGTTGGTGCCCAGGACGTCCTGAACGGTGATGCCGCCGGCCGCGCTGAGGGTGGCCACCTGCTCCACGGGCACACTGTCAACCATGTCCAAGTCGCCGGCGAGGATGCCGTTGACGCGGGAGGTGTCCTCGATGACCGCGCGGTAGACAATCCGGTCGATGTTGGACTTCTTGTCGCCCCAGTTCCAGTAGTCATCGTTGCGGACAAACTCCGCGTCGCCGCTGCCGGCGATCCACTTGTCAAACTTCCAGGGGCCGGTGCCGATGGGCTTGTTGGATTCGTCGAAGACGAACAGGTTGTCGCCCTTCTCGGCCAGCGCACCGGCGGGCAGCATCGGGGTGTCGCACAGCTGGGTAATGATCGCGCCCCAGGGCTGCGAGAGGATCAGCTTCACTTCGTAATCGGAAACCTTCTCAACGCCCTTGAGCACCGTCCAGAACGCCGCCTGCACCAGGTCGGGTTTATCGATCAGGCGCTGCATGGTGGCCACGACGCTGTCGGCGTTGAAGGCTTCGCCGTTATGGAACTTGACGCCCTCACGAAGCTTGAAGGTCCAGGTCAGGCCGTCTTCGGAGCTGGACCACTCGGTGGCCAGCTCGGGTTCGATGGCGAAATCGGCCGAAAGCGTTGTCAGGGTATTGTAGGTCAGCTTGGACAGGGAATAGGCCATGGTCTTGTTTTCGTTCTGCGGATCCCATTGCGTGATCTTGAAGGGTGCTGCGAAGACAAATGTGGTCTCCTCCGCCATCGCTGTCGTCCAGCCCATGGACAGAATCAACAGGACGGTCAATAGCATCGCCAGGGTTCTCTTCATTGCAGTACTCATCCTTTCTATTCCTTTGGTTCCTTCGCGAGATCCTGCCCCCATTCACCGTGGGGCACCTGAAATAATTATAAAACGCCATGCGGATCGCTGCAATCTGTTATGATTGGTAAAAAGCACGCCATTCGCTAATAAACAGACAGTTATTTTGTGGATGGTTTCACAGATTGAACCGTTAGTTCTATGTGTGATATGATGCATTCATTTTCGTTTCGCAGCCGTGAACCGTGCCGTCTCCCGAACGGTGTTGAAAAAAGATGGAAACAAGATTTCGGTTGACACGCGGGATGCGTCTCATTATACTGAAGTCGAATGAACGATAGCGCACGATTTATTTCATATATCGAAACGTCCGGACCCAAAATCCGCAGGCACGGTGCAATTCTTTGAGCCTCCCGGAGGGATTGCGCTAGCATCAGTGAGGAACCCCCCGTTATACTAATTGTGGAGTCCAATCATCAGGTTATCGAAACCGACAAGGAGGAACGCATATGAAAATCGGGTTTATTGGTCTGGGGATTATGGGCAAGCCCATGGCGAAAAATCTGATCAAGGCGGGTCACGAACTGATCGTCTATGATCTCAATAAAGCATCCATCGACGATGTATGCGCAAGCGGCGCGAGCGCTGCCAAAGATATCCCATCGCTCGCCGCGCAGTGCACACTGATCCTGACGATGCTGCCCAATTCGCCCCATGTCAAAAAGGCGGTTCTGGGGGAAGGCGGCGTGTGCGAAGGCGTTCAGCCGGGTTCCATCCTGGTGGATATGTCCTCCATCAACCCCATTGCCTCCCGGGAAATCGCAGCGGAACTTGAAAAACAGGGCGTGGAGATGCTGGATGCTCCGGTCAGCGGCGGCGAGCCAAAGGCCATCGACGGTACGCTCTCGTTCATGGTGGGCGGTAAGCAGGAAGTATTCGACCAGGTTCGGCCCGTGCTTGAAAAAATGGGGGCTTCGGTGGTGCTCTGCGGCGGGATCGGCGCGGGCAACGTGACCAAACTGTGCAACCAGGTCGTCGTCGCCGTCAACATCGCGGCGGTGGGCGAGGCGCTGATGCTGGGCCAGAAAGCGGGCGTCGCCCCGGACGCGATCTACCGCGCCATCCGGGGAGGCCTTGCGGGCTCCACGGTGATGGACGCGAAAGCGCCGATGATGATGGACCGCAATTTCAAGCCCGGATTCAGGATTGATCTGCACATCAAGGACCTGAACAATGTACTGGACACCGCGCGGGAAGTCGACGCCCCGACCCTCCTGACAAGCCAGGTCATGGAGATGATGAAGGCGCTCCGCCACGACGGGGAGGGCCAGTCGGACCACAGCGCGCTGGTCAAATTCTATGAGAAGCTGGCGGGAGAAACCATCAGCAGAGGATAGGAAGGGATGTTATGGCCAAGATCGTGATGATCGTACCGACGCAGGAGATGTATGGCGTGGCGGTGAGCCTTGCGTCACGCCTCGGTGTGGAGGTGGACATTTATCACGAATCATCCCAGACCGTGCTGGACCGTGTTGCTGAGAAGCAGCAGGAAGGCGCGCTGGTGGCCATCGCCCGTGGGAATCACGCGGCCCTGATCCTGAAAAACATGGACATCTCGCTGATCGAAATCCGCCTTTCAGGACAGAGCCTGGCCCGGTTGATCGCCCAGGCCAAAGCGCTGTCCGGCAAGGAGCAACCCACGATCGGCTTTCTGGGATTTCCCAACATGTTCACCGACACGCAGGTATTCGGGCCCATGCTGGGCGCGGACATACGCAACTACTTCGTGGAGAACAGCGGCCAGATCGTCCATGCGGTCCACCAGGCCAAGGGCGACGGCGTAGACGTGCTCGTCGGCGGGGAAATCGCGCTGAATTTCGCCCAGGAGGTGGGACTTCCGGGCATTTTCCTGCAATCGGGCGAGGACGATTTGGAAGCCGCGCTGCGCTCCGCCAAGCGGGTGCTGCGCGCCATCGAGATGGAGAAGAAGAATACCGCCGAGGTTTCCACGCTTTTGAACTACTCCTTCGACGGCATCTTCCGCATCAACCTCGACGGCATCATCACCGTCGCCAACTACATGGCGGAGCGCATCTTCCACAGGCGGGCGGACGAGATGGTGGGCGTACATGTCTCCGGGATCTTCGACGCGCAGGACAGCGACGCAATCCTCAGCGTGCTCCGCGAAGGGCGCAAAAAGTATGCGATGGTGCTGCACAAGGGCAACATTTCGCTGGTCGCGAACATGGCGGCCATCTCCGTGGATGGCGAAAACGTGGGCGGCATCCTCTCCTTTCAGGAGTTCCGAACCATTGAGGAATTGGAGGAAGGCATCCGGCTGGACCGGTCCCGGAAGGGGTATAACGCCAAAGCGCGGTTTGAAAACCTCGCCTTTGAATCCCAGTCCATGCGCAATATCCAGCGCCAGGCGGAGCAATACGCCAAGTTCGACCTTCCGGTTTTGTTGCTTGGCGAGATGGGAACGGGCAAGCGCATGCTGGCCGAGTGCATCCACAACGCCAGTATGCGAAGGAAGAACCCTTTTGTGGTGTTCGACTGCGCCAGCATCCCCGAAAGCCTGCAGACGAGTCTTTTGATCGGCGAGGGCGACAAGGATGCCTTGAAGATCGCCCAGACGGGCACGCTGTACATCGATCACATCGAGCGGCTGGAGCCCTACTGTCAATATCAACTGCTGTGCGGGCTCCGGGACAGCATCATCTGGCAGCAGAGCCATACCCGGGCGCTTCCTGTCAACGTGCGCATCATCGCTTCCGCCAATAAGGACCTTTATCCGCTCGTGTTGGAGGGCAAATTCTCGGAGCCGCTTTACTGTCTGCTGTGCCAGCTGGAACTGGAACTGCCGGCCCTCCGGGAGCGGCCGGAAGACATTTCGCACATTGTGGACCAGTTTCTGGAGGAGTACTGCGCCCTTTATCGCAAGTACATCATCCTGACAGAGGATGCGCGCGCGCTGATCGCTTCCATGCCCTGGCCCGGAAACGCGCTGCAGCTGCGGCTCTTCCTGGAAAAAATCGTGCTACTTTCAGAGTCCAAGATTGTCGATGCGCAGGTGGTTGAACGGCTGAAGCCGCATACGTTCCGCATGGCGGAAAAGGCCGAAACGGTCGAGCCGCCCAAGCCCGAGCCGGTGATCGTCTACGGGGACAAGGACGCGAAGCGGATCCTGAAACTTCTGGAAGACTTCGGCGGGAACCGCGCGCGGGTTGCCGAGGCGATGGGCATCAGCAAGTCCACCCTCTGGCGCAGAATGAAAAAGATGGGTATCGAACACGCCTTCAAGATTTAGTAATGCTAGAACATCAAGAAAAGGTGAATGCAATGTCAACCAAGGGAACCCCGGTGGTCACGGGCATGCAGGTCATCCCCGTCGCCGGATATGACAGCATGCTCCTCTCGCTGAGCGGCTGTCACGCGCCGCTCTTCGCGCGCAACATCGTCCTGCTTACGGATAGCGCCGGACATACGGGCATCGGCGAGACCCACGGCGGCGACAAGATCACCGCGGCACTGGAATCGTATAAGGAGCTCGTCATCGGCCGCCCCATCGGCCAGTGGCGCAGGATCGTCTATGAACTGGGCCACGGCCGCGCCGTGGATCCCTATCAGGACGGCGAGGGGCTGCAGCGGCTGGACCTCAAGAAAATGCTCTCCTTCGTGGTGCACGCCGAAGGCGCGGTGGAGGCCGCCCTTCTGGACCTTCTGGGGCAGTACATGGATCTGCCGGTGTGCGCGCTCCTGGGCAATGGACAACAGCGCGACGCCGTGCGCATCCTGGGCTACCTTTTCTATGTAGAAGATACCCGCAAGTCGCCGGATGCGTATCTCATGGAGGATGATTCGCCCGTCGCCTGGCATCGCGTCCGCCGCCATCCCGCGTTGACTCCGGAGGCCATCGTCGCCCAGGCCCAGGCCGCCAAGGAATACTTTGGTTTCAAGGACTTCAAGCTCAAGGGC
>JAEZAD010000340.1 GCA_023430565.1 Verrucomicrobiota bacterium | reverse complement strand
TCGTCGAAATACACCACGAACCGCTGCGGCTTCGAAAAAAAGCTCACCCCGCCAAACGCCAGCAACGCCACCAACCCGAGCACGAACGCCCCGATCACAAACGCACCGACGATCGCTGGACCCGTCTTCGACTTCATGCGAACGCCCCGCCCCCGGGCCAAATACCCGCCTCAACACCGTCGTCGGCTTTGGTTCTCTTTGTCATTCTGAGCGAAGCGAAGAATCCAGGGCAACCTGCGCATGTCGGCACACACCGCCACGCGCAGCACCGCCCCGAACACACGGACTGACCCGCTGGTTGGCAATCCTCGACATCGCCCATCGTCGTCACGCCCGTTCCGGCGGCAAATCCCCCCGCCGCAAAAACTCCACCACCCGCGCATCCCGGCTCGTCGCCGCCAGTTCCCGCGGCGCACCTTCCGCGATGATCCCCTTTTGCTCGCGATCCAGCATGATCACCCGGTCCGCGATGCTGAAAATCGATGCGAGCTCATGCGACACCACCACCATCGTCGTGCCAAACATCTCCCGCAACTCCCGCACCAAATCGTCCAGCTTCCGCGACGTGATCGGGTCCAACCCCGCCGAAGGCTCGTCCAAAAACAAAATCGCCGGATCCAGCGCCAGCGCCCGCGCCAGCCCCGCGCGCTTCTTCATGCCGCCGCTGATTTCCGACGGATAAAAGTCCTCCGACCCGCTCAACCCCACCTGCGCCAGCTTCAAGGTCGCGATCTCCTCCCGCTCCCGCCGCGACAGCGTCGTGTATTCCTCCAGCGGCAGCTCCACGTTCTGCCGCAGCGTCAGCGAGGTCCACAGCGCCCCGCCCTGATACAACACCCCAAAGGTCTTCAAAAGCTCCTGCTGCCGCCGCGATCGCGCCTTCGTGAACGACTCGCCGAAGAAATCCACCTCACCCGTCACCGGCGTCTGGATACCGATCATGTTCCGCAGCAGCGTGCTCTTCCCGCACCCCGATCCGCCGATCACGAAAAACACCTCCCCGCGCCGCACGCTGAAGCTCACATCCTTCAAGATCGTCCGCCCCTCGTAGCCGCACGTCAGGTTCCGCACCTCGATCGCCGGCAATTCCGCCCCGCCTCCACCGTTGGTCCTTTGCATTGCGGTTTCGCTCATCGTTCGCCGCTCCTCACAACCCAATCACGTTGAACAGCACCGCGAACACCGCGTCCGCCACCACGATCAGCAAAATCGACGTCACCACCGCCGACGTCGCCGCCCGCCCCACCCCCGCCGCGCTTCGCTCCGCCTGCAACCCGCGCAAACACCCCGACAACCCCACGATCAAACCAAACGTCCCCGCCTTGATCACGCCCACCGACACGTCCCCGATCCCCACGATCGTCCCCATTTCCACCCAATACGCCGTCGGCGGAATATTCAGCACCATCATCGACACCGCCATTCCACCCAAAATCCCCAGCGCATCCGAATACAGCGTCAGCAGCGGCATCATCACGAACAGCGCCAGCAATCGCGGCAGCACCAGAAAATCCACCGGCGAAATTCCCAGCGTCTCCAGCGCATCGATCTCCTCGTTCGCCTTCATGTTGCCCAGCGTCGCCGCAAACGCCGCCCCCGTCCGCCCCGCCAGCACCACCGCCGTCATCACCGCACCCATCTCCCGACACACCGCCATCCCGATCAGATCCGCCACATAAATATCCCCGCCATACTGCCGCAGCACCAGCGCCCCCGTGTAAGCCAGCGTCACACCCGTCAGAAAACTGATCAGACTCACGATCGGCAGCGCCATCGCCCCGCAGTGCAACATCTCGTCGAAACAATCCCGCCAGCGAAACTTGTGCGGATTCTTCACGATCCGCATCGCGCCGATCACGCTCTCGCCCACGAACTGAACCATCTCGCGCACCTTGCCCCACAGGTCCCCCGTCGCCGTCCCCACCACCTCCACGAAACTCTGCGTCCGGTCAAACGGCACGCTCGTCTCGTGCGACGCCGACAACTGCGCCAGCAGCGTCCGGATCTTCTCCGGCAACCGCTCCCCGTCGAAATACGCCCCCGTCGCCCGACACCACTGCTCGACCTCGAACAGGAACAACAACAGCGAACTATCCCACCGCTCCACCTCATCCACGTGTGCCACCACGCGTTTCGGCTGCGCCCGCTTCACCACATTCGCCCACAACGGCCGCGCCGAGGTGATCCGCCACACCCCTTCCAACGCCACCTCCATCCGCTCGCCATCGATCTTCGAGGTCACGCGCGCCTTGTGCGATTCCTTGGTGGCAGCCATTGCGCTCACTTCACTCGTGACTCCGCCCGCCGCCAAACCAAATCTACTCGCGGGCTCGTATCATCGAATCGCATGGATCCGGATGACGGGAGACTCTGTTGTCATTCTGAGCGACGCGAAGAATCCAGGCCCTCGAACACCCGGGAACGGCCTCTTTCTCAATGCAGCATCTCAAAACCTTCCTCTTCGACCTCGACGGCACGCTCGTCGACCACTTCGCCGCGATCCACCGCGCCCATTCGCACACGATGCAAAAACTTGGCCTGCCGCCGCCCACGCTCGAACAGGTCCACGCCGCCGTCGGCGGCGGCGTCGAACTCGCCGTCAGTCGCTTGGTCGGTGCCGAGCGCACCGCCGAAGCCCTCGCCATCTATCGCCCGTATTGGAATTCCACCATGCTCGACGACGTCGCTCTTTTCCCCGGCGCCCGCGAACTCCTGGAAAAACTCCACGCCCGCGGCGCCACCCTCGCCGTCCTCACCAACAAACACGGCCCCTCCTCCCGCCTCGTCTGCGACCATTTGAAAATCACCCCGCTCCTCCGCGGCAACTTCGGCGCGACCGACACCCCGTGGCTCAAGCCCCAGATCGAATTCACCCAACACGCCCTCGCTCAGATCGGTGCCACGCCCGCCAGCACGCTCCTCGTCGGCGACTCCCCCTGGGACGTCGAAACCGGCCGCATCGCCGGCTTCCCCGTCTGGTGCGTCACCACCGGCACCCACACCGCCGCCCAACTCCGCGCCGCCGGCGCCGCCCAAGTCTTCCCCGACCTGCCCGCCCTCACTGCCAGTTTAGGTTTGTAGCTAAAAGTGACCCGACCCACGCGATCACTTTTCTCGCCGAGGACAAACTCGGCTTCTGGGAAGTCCGCGGCTACTCCAACACCGCCGACCCCTGGAAAGAAGAACGCTACGCCTAACGTAGCGGCGAGCGCCAGCGAGCCGACTCGTAGCTACGAGCGTGAGCGAGTGGGTCGGTCGCCTCCCAACCAATCCCAAACCCTCACCCAAGTCTCCTCATCCCCAAATCCTCCCGGCTTCACCGCGATCAGCATCCCCTCGCCTTTCCGCTGCGCCTCGCACGCGCATACCCCCGACTCCAGCTCCTCCAAAAACTCCAGCTCGCGCACGCCCAACTCCCGGCACAGCGCAAACGCCGTCTCACCCCCCGTCACAAAAATCCTTTTCACGCCCTCCCGTTCGATCGCTTCTTTCGCCGCGCTGACGATCGCCCGCAACGCCGCCGCGCTTTCCCCTCGCGCCGCCTCCACCATCAACACCACTTCGCCCGCCGAAGCCAATGGAGGCGTGGTGCTCCCACCGCGCAACGTCACCTCCCGCACGCCCACGCCCCGTTCGCACCGCAATCGCTCTGCCTGCACCCGGTTCAACGGATGCCCACTCCCGCACACGACCAGCACCCGTCCCGCCGGCAAACGCTTCGTTTCCTCTCTTCTTTTCCGCTGCCCCGCCACCGCAAGCGCCAGCGCTCCCGACCCCACCCCCACCCACTCACCTCCCGCTTTCGTCATCTTCTCAACCGCCCGCTCCAAATCCTCCTGCGTCGCCGCATCCGCGATCGTCACCCGCTCATTCGCCGCCTCGCCAAGCAACTCGCTCAACGCACTCGCCCGCACCGGCCAAACTGGATCACGCGCAAACTCCGTCTCGCTCACCGGCACCCCGCGCACGTAAAGCACGCCTTCGCGCACCGTCCGCCCCACCGCCGGATTCGCCGGCGTAAACAACACCCGCACCTCCGGCATCGCCGCGAGCAGCGCCGACAATTCCGCCGCCACCGGCCCGCGCATGGTCGAATCGATCTTCTTGAACAACAGCCGCGCGCCCTTCGCCCGCGCCTGCACCAACACCTCGCGCACTTTTTTCCGGGCCACCTCCGCCGACACATTTCGTGTCTCCGTCGTCACCGCCACCACCTCCTCGCCCCACGTCGCCGGCAGCTGCCCATCGAGCACCGTCCGCACACGTCGTCCCGCCCGGAAAAACGCCCCCGCCGCATCCAGCGCCCCGCTCAAATCATCCGCCAAAAAAAACTCCTTCATCGTCTGAGTAGCTAAGGTCTGCCGCTGCTCCTCCGCCATTCGCGTCTATTCGCGTCCATTCGCGGTTCCTCTGTATTGATTGGCTTACTCGTTCGCTGCGCCCTGCCTGTTCCCCGCCATCTGCGCCGCCAGTTTCAGCGCCTGCACCAGACTCCGCGGATCGCCCCGCCCGGTCCCTGCATTCGCAAAATCCGTCCCGTGCTCGACCGACGTCCGCACAATCGGCAGCCCAAGCGTCACATTCACGCCCTGCCAAATCCCGAGCATCTTCGCCGCGACGTGCCCCTGATCGTGAAACATCGCGATCGCGCAATCGAACTCCCCCTGCAGCGTCCGAAAGAAAACCGTGTCGCCCGCATACGGTCCACTCACGCAAAACCCGCGCCGGTTCGCCTCCTCCACCGCCGGCGTAATCACCTCGATCTCCTCGCGCCCAAAAAGCCCGCCCTCACCCGCGTGCGGATTCAACCCCGCCACCGCGATATGCGGCCGCTCGATTCCCATTTTCCTCACACCGTCATTCGCAATCTTCACGACCTCCAAAATCCGCTCCACCGACACCCGCCGGATCGCCTCGCTCAAGCTCACGTGCGTGCTCACGTGACACACCCGCAGTTTCCCCGCGACGAGCATCATCGTGACCTTCGGTTTCCCGCACAGCTCCGCGAGCAACTCCGTGTGCCCGTCGTAGTGAAACCCTGCCGCGTGCAACGCCGCCTTGTTGATCGCCGACGTCACCACCGCCTGCGTCTCATCCGCAAGCGTCAATTCCACCGCCCGCCTGATCGCCTCATACGCCGCCCGCCCCGTCGCCGCGCTCACCTTCCCCCGCTCAAGCGTCTTCACGTCCACATTCCCCAAATCGATCACATCGATCGTTCCCACCTCCTCCCCCGCCTCCGCCGCCCGCCTGACCACCCGCACCTCACTCTTCGCCCCCACGATCTTCACCGCCTCCCGCACGACGTCCGCCGCCCCCACCACCACCGGCCGGCAAACCTCCCGCACCTCCGCTTCCCCAAACGCCTTCACAATCAACTCCGCCCCCGTCCCCGCCGCATCCCCCAACGTCACTGCCAAAATCGGTTTTTCCATAAAGGGGGTCAGGCTGATATTTGTTGATTCTGCAAGCCGCTCCGACCCCACCGACTCAAATAAGACCTCACCGAATGCGGACTTCCCATCGCGAGTTCCCGCGCAATCCATCCCGGAGTGGCTCCCGTCTCGCGTCTCAACACCGCCGCTGTCTCCACCTTCCAAGCAGCCGCCTTCGACTCCCTGGCCGCATCCTCGGTCGTTTTTCCAATCCGGTTGAGGCACTCTGAAAGTTTCTCGCGCCAACGCGCCTCCTTCACCTCGCGAATCTCTTCCGGCGCATACCCGGAATCGAGTTTCAGATGTGCCTGCTCGCGCGCGACCGCTTTCCGCCAGCCGTCGCTTCCGATCGCCCAGCCGCGCGAGAACGTTTCAAAACCCAGTTCCTTCTGCCGCGCCTCATCCCCTGCCAGTTGCTGCAAACCCGACACGTAACTTCGCCATCCAGCTGGTGAGTCCTCGATTCCGGCGCTGCCGAGCCATTCCTTCGCCACCAGCCACGCCGGCCGATCCCGCCTCGTGAATCGCACCAGACTGCTCCAGCGAAACGTCGACACCTGCGCCGGTGTAACAATCCCCGCACGCACCGCATTGAGATGGATATAGGCGACCACCCGCCCAAGCGCGGCCGCATCCTCGATCAACAAGGCCTGATATCGCCCTTGAAACAGGTGCCCGCGCTCCGATCTCAGCCGGTTGAATCGGGTGGCGAATGTGCTCTGCAGCCA
>JAEZAD010000304.1 GCA_023430565.1 Verrucomicrobiota bacterium | reverse complement strand
CCGAGCGTGCGCGAAAACGCCTGCAGCCCGTAGCTGCCGATGCGGATCGTGTGCAGCCCGGGCACCGAAGCCTGGCCGCGCAACTTCACAATCTGCAGCTTTCGCACGACCGAATTTCGCTCCGCCGTCTGCGTCAGCCAAAACAGCCCGTCGGCAACGGTGAACACGGGATTGTCGCGCATCTCGCTCTCCGTGTATTCGCCGACCAGAAACGTCGTGGCCTGAAAACTCGTGAGCAGCATCGCGAGCCGCTGGATGAACGACTGCAGCTCCATTTCCTCGCGTCCGTTGCCGCGGGCTCTCCGCAGCACCGTGCGAAACGAATCGACCACGACGACTCCAGGGTTCGCCGCTTCGACCTCTTTTGTGATCTGCGTGAGCACCGCCTCTAGATCCTGCGTCACCACCGTTTCGCCCAGATTGATGAAGCGAATCGAATCGTTCAGCTTTGCGGCGTCGAAAAACGAATACTGCTGCTGATAACGCAGCATCTTGATCGCCGGTTCGCCCAGCACCGTGAAATAGAGCGCGGGCCGCTTGCGGGTGGCATTCGCAAAAACGAACTGGTGCGCAAACGTCGTCTTCCCGCAGCCGGGCGTGCCCGCGATGATGTTGAAGGAATATTCCGGCAGGCCTCCGCCCAGGATTTCGTCAAGGCCGCGCACGCCGGTCTGAAGTTTGCGAATGGTGACCTTCCCCGCGGCCGGATTCGATTCCCGGCGCTGACGCGAAGCGGCTCTTGATGGCGTTTTCATGGCTGTTTCCCTCCTGATTTCGATTCCTTGAGCGCCGCCCTCGGCCAGACCTCGTGCACGAGACGAAACGTGAGCGCTTCGCCAATAAAAGTGATCAACAGCACGAGCAGCTGCGTCACCAGCACGGTGCCGCCTTCCGCCGCCTGCTCCGTCGCCATCTGCGCCTCCGCTTCCGCCAAATACTCGATCGAACCGTCCGTCGTGATTTGAACGCCGCCCAGCCAGGGCTGCTCAACCCGCGCCAGTCCCAGCGCGCGGCTCAGCAACGAACGAAAACCCGCCGCGCCCGCATACGTCGTCAGAGGGCGGCGAAGTTTCTCGCACACCCGAAAAGCCGCCCGCGCTTTGGCGCCGGCATTCTCGCCGAGACGGAGCTCCTCCGCGATCACACGCTCCGCGTGTTGTCGCACCGTCGGAGTTTCGGGAAGGTTTGGCGTCATGACGACTGGGTGGCTCGGCCCCAACTCCTTCGTCCGCTAATGTGTCGCCGCCTAGCCGAACGCGAATCCTGTCGAGCGCCGACAGATAACGCCAGCCCCCCGGGTATTACAACGAGAATTCCGCCCACCTGCTTTGGCGTCGCGTGGACTTTCAGGAGCGCCCCATCACTTCAACCTCCGCCGCCAACCAATTCGCCATTTCACGACCGTGGGGGTGGCCTTCGCTCTGCCAGATTGCATACGCGCGATGGAGAATCTGTTCATGCGCCGCCCGATCGGTTGAAACCATGCCTGGAAAGATGTCGTGCACCACCGACGCCGGCTGCGCTTCGCGATCGGCGAGGTCGGCTACAAGACGCGCGGTATGGGGAATAGAAGGATATATCATCGCCCAACGTCGACCGCGAGGCACCCTGTCGCAACCGGAGATGCCGTGGGGACGGTGGGCTCGTTGCGCGGCCAACGAATAAGCGCCTTTATATTTCCTCGAACCCGCGTGCAGCCGCGCGCTCGCTCAAGCCACCTTGGCGAGGACCGGACGCGAGGTGTTGCCCACGGAAGGACGATGCAAGCGCGCCAATTCTTCCGGCGTGGCCAGTTGATAAGTGATCTTGCCCTCGGCGATCTCGCGCAGCGCCGTGTCCTCCAGCGAAAGCTTTTCCAGCGACTCGACGAGCGGACGATTTCCGCGCCTGAGTTGTTTCACCCGCCACGACACGACGTTCACCAGGATGGTCGGATCATCGATCACTTTTAACGCGTTCTGTAGATAGTCGTCTCTCATGGGATTGTTGTGCTGCCGTAGGTTCTCGGCCGGGGCGTCATCCTATTTCAATAATCTCGTGAACACGACTTATATTGTCTCGCCCGCTGACTCGATTGGGTAACGCACTGCGGGAGCATCCGCTTGAATTTATCTTCGCCGATTGAGGGCGCGCACCTCGCGTTTGCCTGGATCCCGCGTAGTTTTACGAGGCTCTTTCTCTTTCTTCGTTATGCAAAACAACCCCCACCGCGATACCTCCTCCTCTTCTCCGCATCCTGATACCGCGCAGCCCTCGCTCACCAGCGGCTTCGGCGCCGTCATCGAAAAAGAACAATCTCTCCAGGGCGCAACCGAGGGTGCGCTGGGGTGCGTCGGCGGGGCTCACGCCGCCCAGGCCGATCGCATCCTTCGTCACCAAAATACGCGGCTGGGCGCCAACATCGCACTGCTGCAGCAACGCTACGAATCGCAGCCCCACCCGGAACGCTTCCTGCACGTCCAGCCCCCCGTCCCAGCGCAGTCGCCGGCCGAAGCCACCGGGCCGATCGCCGATTTGCTCGCACGGCACAATGGACTCCTCGCGGAAATCGAAACCCTCATCGATTGCGCACCCGACGGACAGCGAGGCGAGCTCATCCTGCGGGAGGTCAGCCGCAACCATGACGAAATGGCCTGGATGTTGACGGCATTGCTCCGGGAGGACGAAAGCGTCGCACAGTTCGCGGAAACGAGAAACTCCCCGCCCGTCTCCGTCGTTGCGACGCGCGCGCACGAAACCTGGGACAACGAAGGCGGCGCCCTCCGGACCGCTCCCGCCGCCCACTGAGCCGTCGCCCTTTCTTTCCAAAAATATGAGAATTCTCATTGGAGGCGTGTTCCTCGCCGCCGCGGTGTGTGCGGTCCTGAGCTACGCCGGCATCCTCTCCCCCGCCAATCTGTCTGCTCCCGTCCTTTTCGGCACCGCCCTCATCCTGGTGCTGCTTCGCACCATGAACCCCGCCACCGACCGGACGTTTTGAACGCAAGGGGCCGCCCCTACAGCGCCGCCAGCAACCGGCGAAGCGTTTCGTCCACGAGCTTCGGATTCGCTTTGCCCTTCGCAGCTTTCATCACCGGACCTTTGAACGCATTGATCGCGCTCTCCTTGCCGGCCTTGAACTCCGCCAGCGCCTTCGCATTCCCCGCGATCGCATCGCGACACCACTGCTCGAGTTCGCCCGCATCCGTGGGCGCGGCTTTCAGGCCGCGTTTTTCCGCGATTGCCGCAGGCATTTCCCCGGTCGCGAACATTTCCACGAAAATTTCCTTCGCCGCATTCGTGAGCACCGCGCCGCTGTCGATCAACCTCACGAGCTCCGCCACATGCGCCGGGCGAACCTTTGCTTCGAGCAGCGTGGTTTTCGCATTCCCCACCTCGCGCAACAGATCGTTCACAATCCAGTTCCCCGCCGCCTGCGGCTTCCCGCTGCGCTTCGCCGCTTCTTCAAAGTAGTCCGCCAGCTCGCGGTCCCACACCAAAACCGACGTCAGCGTGTAAGGCAGTTGATACTGCTCCAGAAAACGCCGCTGCTTCTCGAACGGCAGCTCGGGGCACTCGGTGCGAAGGCGCGTCTTCCACGCTTCATCGACAATCACCGGCAACAGATCCGGATCGGGAAAATATCGATAATCGTGCGCCATCTCCTTCGACCGGAGCGATTGCGAGGTGCCGGTCGTCCCGTCGAAATCGCGCGTCTCCTGCACGATCGTGCCCCCGCGTTCCAGCACCGCGATCTGGCGCTTGATCTCGTGCGCGATGCCGTCGCGCACGAACGAGATCGAGTTGAGATTCTTCAACTCCACCTTCGTCCCGAGCTTTGTCTCGCCGACCGGACGGATCGAGATGTTCGCGTCGCACCGCAGCTGCCCCTTCTCCATGTCGCAGTCCGAAATGCCGCCGTAGATCATCGTCGCCCGGAGCGACTGCAGATACGCATAGGCCTCCTCCGCCGTGTGCATCGCCGGCTCGGATACGATCTCCATCAGCGGCGTGCCCGCGCGGTTGTAATCGACGAGCGAATCGGTCGCGCCGTGGTTCAACTTGCCCACGTCCTCCTCCAGATGAATGCGCGTGAGCGGAATCTTTTTGTGCTCGCCCATCACGTTGCGCGACGGACCGGGCAACTCGATCTCGACCGTGCCACCGAGACAGATCGGCTGGTCGTATTGGGAAATCTGATAATTCTTCGGCGAATCGGGATAGAAATACTGCTTTCGGTCCCATTTGCAGACCGGCGCGATCTCACAGCCGAGCAGCAGCCCCGCCTTGATGATGGCATCGAGCGCCGCCTTGTTCATCACCGGCAATGTGCCGGGCAACGC
>JAEZAD010000302.1 GCA_023430565.1 Verrucomicrobiota bacterium | reverse complement strand
GCGTGCGCGAGGCTCGGCGCGAATCGCCAGCGTGCGATCGTGATCGAAGATGCCGTCTCCGGCGTGCGCGCCGGCGCGAGCGGCGAGTTTGGACTCGTCGTAGGCGTGGCGCGCGAGAATAACGCCGCGGAATTGCGGGAAAACGGCGCCGACGTGGTCGTCGGCGATTTGGGCGAGCTGAGTTTGAGGGAGCTCGACCGGAAGGTTCGCCTCAAAGCCGCGGGCCAGTGAGTCTGGCGCCGTTCACCATGCTTAATCCCCACAAACCCCGCCTCGGATTCTGGCAGCTCTGGAACATGAGCTTCGGCTACGTCGGAATCCAATTCGGCTTCGCGCTGCAAAATGCGAACGTCAGCCGCATCTTCGAAACGCTCGGCGCGCGCGTGGACGAAATTCCGATCCTCTGGATCGCGGGCCCCGTCACCGGTCTCGTGGTGCAGCCGATCGTCGGCTACATGAGCGACAAGACCTGGAATCGGCTCGGCCGGCGCAAACCGTATTTCCTCGTCGGCGCGATTTGCGCGTCGCTCGCGCTGCTCGTGATGCCGAACTCGCCCGCGCTGTGGTTTGCGGCGGGCATGCTCTGGATCATGGATGCGGCGATCAATCTGACGATGGAGCCGATGCGGGCGTTCGTCGGCGATATGTTGCCGGACGAGCAGCGCACGACGGGCTTCGCGATGCAGACGTTCTTCATCGGCGCGAGCTCGGTGGTCGGTTCGCTGATGCCGTTCTTGCTGACGAATGTGTTTCAGGTCGCGAACACCGCGCCGGAGGGCGTCGTGCCGGACTCGGTAAAGTGGTCCTTCGCGCTGGGCGGCATCGTGTATTTCGCGACGGTGATGTGGACGATATTTTCGGTGAAGGAGTATTCGCCGGAGCAGCAGCGCGCGTTTCACGGCGAGGCCGATGACGGACCCAGTGAGAATACCGAGAATTTCACGCTGGATGTGCGGCGGTATGGGGCGACGGGCTGGGCGCTTCTGGTCGGAGGCTTGGTTTTCAGTTTCGTGATTCGCGCACTGGGCTGGGATCGCGGGCTGTATATTCTGTCGTTCGGCGCCTCGTGCTACGGGCTGTTGCAGCTGGTGGCGGCGCAGCGATATCGCGCGGGGAAGAAGCGCGGGCTGGTCGAGCTGATGCACGATCTCAACAACATGCCGGGACCGATGCGGCAGCTCGCGCTCGCGCAGGTGTTCACCTGGTTCGCGCTGTTTGCGTTTTTCATTTACGCGACGGCGGCGGTGGCGAGTCACCATTTCGGCAGCACGGACCCGCGCTCCGCGCTTTATAACGAAGGGGCGAACTGGGTTGGCGTGCTGATGGCGATCTACAACGGCGTGGCGGCGCTGTTCGCGTTTGCGCTGCCGCCGATGGCGCGCCGGCTCAGCCGCGTGAAGACGCACGTCGTGTGTCTGGTGATTGGCGGCGTGGGGCTCGGCTCGATGTATTTCTTCAACGACCCGCAGTGGCTGATCGCGTCGATGATCGGCTTGGGAATCGCGTGGGCGAGCCTGCTCACGCTGCCGTATGCGATCCTGAGCAGCGTCGTGCCGTATCGGAAGATCGGCGTCTACATGGGCATGTTCAATTTCTTCATCGTGATCCCGCAGATCCTCGCCGCCGCGTTGCTCGGCCTGCTGGTGCGCACGGTGTTCGGCGGGCGCGCGGTGGACGCGCTCCTGCTCGGGGGCATCTCCATGGTCGTCGCTGCGGTGCTGATGCTCCGCGTGAAGGACGAGCGCGGAGCGGCCTGAATTCTTTGATGAAACCGCTTTGGGAAATCAGCACCACCGAATGCGCCGGCAGCAAGGAAAGCGTCATGCTCCGGGGCAACATGTATCAAATTGCCAATGGCTACATGGGTTACCGCGGCACGCTCGACGAGTTCGGGCCGGAGCAGGCGGTGGGAATCACGCTGGCGGGAATTTTCGATCAGGTGGGCGACGCGTGGCGCGAACCGGTCAATGCGCCGAACGGCGGCTACACGCGGGTGTCGCTCGATGGCGTGGAGTTGTCGGCGCTCGGCCGCGAGGTGCGCCGGCATGTGCAGACGCTGCATTTCCGCAATGCGGGGTTCGAGCGTGAGACGGTTTTTGGGGTCGGCGAAAAAACGCTGACGTTCAAATCCGAGCGGTTCCTGAGCGCGGCCGCGCCGCATCTCGGCGTGATTCGATTCAGCGTTCGCTGCGACCAGGCGGCGAAGGTGACAATTCGCACGGGCATCGACGGCAACATCTGGGATTTGAACGGACCGCATTTGCGGGAAATCGCGGCGGACAGCGCGGATGGCGTGCTGCTCGTGCAGGGCGTGACGCATGAGCAGCGGAAACGCGTGCTCGTGGCGGAGGCGCTGGACGGGCCGACGCACGATCGGGCGCTGGAAAACCAGGACCGCCGCAGCCTGCGGGTGATCGAGTGGAGCGCGGAGCCGGGGAGGGCTTACACGTTCCACAAATACTTCGCCGTGTTCACCGACAACGATCCGGTGGGCATGCCGCTGTTCAAGGCGGCGATCGAAACGGTGCAGCGGGCGCGCGCCACCGGTTACGACGGCTGCCGGCGGGAACACGATGCGGAATGGGCGAAGAAATGGGATCGCTGCGACGTCGTGATCGAAGGCGACGACGAGGCGCAGCACGCGCTGCGTTACAGTCTGCTGCAATTGCTGATGGTCGCGCCGGTGGAGGGCAGCGCGAACTCGATTCCGGCGCGGGCGCTGTCGGGGCAGGTCTACAAAGGCGCGATCTTCTGGGATACGGAAATGTTCATGTATCCGTTTTTTCTGCACACGGATCCCGGGAAGGCGGTCGAGATCCTGCGGTATCGGATTCGGACGCTCGACGGCGCGCGGCGAAAGGCGCGCACGGAGGGGCCGGGTTATCGCGGGGCCTTCTATGCGTGGGAGAGCCAGGACACGGGGGACGATGCGTGCTCGTATTTCAACATCGGCGATCCGATCACCGGGCGGGAGCTGCGCACGCACTTCCGCGACAAACAGGTCCACATCAGCGGCGACGTGGCGATCGCGCTGTGGCGGCATTTCGAGGTGACGGGCGACGACTCGCTGCTGCGCGAAGGGGGAGCCGAGGTGATTTTGGAGTGCGCGCGGTTCTACTACTCCTACGCGCATTTCAAAAAAGACCGTGGCCGCTACGAGATTCTCGATGTGATCGGGCCCGACGAATACCACGAGCGGGTGAACAACAACGCGTTCACGAACGCTGTTGTGAAAGAGACCTTCGCGATCGCAGGGGAGGTCGTCGCGCATCTGCGGCGCACGAATCCGAGTGAGCTGGAGGCTTTGCTCGCGCGGCTGGATATCGCGGACGAGTTGCCCGGTTTCGCCGACGCCGCCGAGCGGCTCTATGTGCCGGAGCCGGACGCCGGCACGGGCGTGATCGAGCAGTTCGAAGGGTATCTGAAACTTCGGGACGCGTCGGTGGAGGAGTTGAAGGCAAAGATGGTTCACCCGAATGAATACCTCGGCGCCGGCCAGGGGCTGGCGGTGCCGACGAAGCTCATCAAGCAGGCGGACGTGGTGATGATG
>JAEZAD010000293.1 GCA_023430565.1 Verrucomicrobiota bacterium | reverse complement strand
GGAGGAAACCGAAATGAAACGTTTTATACTATACCTCTTAATACTGGCCATGCTTTTGGCCTCTACATCCTGCCAGAGCACAAATACAAGCACGAAAAATTCAGATCTCAGCATGTATCTTTTTGATAATGATCTATCAACAAAACAGTCTGTTGATAGATTTAACTCGGGTCGTGAAAATGGGAAGATTAACATAAGGACCTTTTTCACAGATGAGATACAGGATTATGGAGATACTCTTCTTTCCGAGCTTTCTAACGGTACCGGGCCCGATATCATCGTTTTATACTCTTCCTATATATACAACCCTGCTCAATATCTCACCCTTAATGCCTTCTATGATATCAATGAGCTCATCAAGAAGGACGAAACGTTTAAACTGGAGGATTACCACCAAAAAATTATGGACTGTGGGGTAAAAGACGGAAAGAGGTACCTGATCCCCCTATCCTACACTGTGGACGCGCTGTTATCCACAGAAGAATTAATGCAATCCCATAATCCTAACACAGATAAGAAGGTTCTGTCTCTTGAAGACATGATTACGCGATCAAAAAACTTTCCCTCTCAAGATGGAACCGCATTTATTAATTCTCTCCCATACATGGGCTACATCAATTATTTTGTTGATCCTATTAAGCAAACAGCTTCTTTTGATACTGAAGAATTCAGGATTTTTATGGATCAATATCAAGACCTTAATCAATCGGCTGCAGTTGACACTGAAAACTCATGGGATTTATCCTTGTTCTCCCAAGGCAAGGTGGCGCTATTCAATTGGCCTATACGCAATGTTCATAGCACAGTCACGCCCTACCAAACTTTTAATAAGGAAGTTAAAGATCCTGTCCTCCTGAGCTATACCCTATCCGATCAGGAAAGCAGCATTCCGGCAACTCCCTCAGTCCTGGTGGCTATCAATAAAAACTGTACTAATAAAGACACCGCCTATGAATTTATCAAGCATCTTCTTTCAACTGAAGAGCAGCAGGCAAGAGGCGAAATAGAAGCTATCCCGGTCAAACTTGAAGCTTATGACAAAGTTAAGGAGAACAACATTAATTTGAGCTCAAAACAGTCTGGGGGTAGTGTCGATGAGGCGACTCTTACTCGTCTCATTGCTCAAATGGACGAGATTGTCAAAGGGAAGCTCCTATGCAGGATTCAGGATTACACGATAGGCGAAATAGTTCATGAGGAACTCATGAACTATCAAACAGGCAGCAAGACTAGGGAGATTGCCAGTAGGGATATGCAGAATAGGGTCATCGCCTATTTTAAGGAGATTCCCTCTGTCAAGGCACCTTCTTCCCCGACAAACAACCCCTCTCAGGTCGAAAAATTAACCCTGCACTATATGGATTTCGATGTCTATATTAAGAATGCCATTCGTGTCTTCAACGAGAGGCACACAGATGTGCAGATCGACGGAATATCGCATCCCTATACGGATTTTGAAAACTATAGAACCCAGTTGACCACCAGTGTTATGGCCGGTGAAGGCCCCGATATTTTCATCTATAGAACATTCTTTTTTAATTCGATAACAAAGACCATGACCACCGGAGCTTTTACTGATATGAACCCACTAATTGAGAGTGATTCCTCCTTCGACACAACCGCGTTTTATCCGGAAGTCTTTAATGCCGGAGTCATCAATGGCAAGAGGTACTATATTCCACTCTTCTTTTCCATCCCAAACCTTTTTACCTCAAAATCAGGACTTGCTGCATTAGGATTAACAACGGATGCATCAGGATGGACGTTAAGCGATCTTAAGGATGTCATTTCCAAATATAAGGCTTCAAATCCATCCGGTGGCCAATACTTATTTGATTCCTCCGTAGATTTTCTTTCGCTTGTCCGTTCCAGTGGAGTACAATTTGTCGACTACCAGAATAAAACAACGCATTTTAAATCAAATGAATTTATAGATCTTATGATGACTTATAAAGAAATAGCCCCTCTGGTTCTTTCTAGTGAAGCACAGATGAACTTGGACCTCCCTCCGGTTCTCTTGAAGGACAACAAGCTCAGGATGATTTCATTAGGCGACCTAGCACCTAATCGCCTAGCTTCGCATAATTCCATCATGACAAGTCTGCTTGGGGATGACTTTATTATCCTGCCATTCCCTACCGCTGAAGCCGGGGCTAAATACCCTACAAAACTGAGCGACGTTGTGTCCATCAATGCAAAGTGCAAGAATCCACAAGCTGCTTTTGATTTTATCAAGATTCTTCTATCTGAGGATATACAAAGAACCTTTGACAGCCATGGGATTAACAATCTTCCTTCGGGCCAACCCATTAATAAAAGCGCCTATATCAAGGATATCGAGGCAGAAAAGACCAATTTCAGTAATGAGATCACTTTAAGTAATGGTGTCAGAAAGATGTCTTTTAATGCTGTTCCTTTGACTGATACAGTCGCTGACATGGCTGTTGACATAACCAACCATATGGCTGCTCCTCCTGTTCTGGACTATGAAGTCGAAAACATTATCAATGAGGGGCTTCAGGCTTTCCTTACGGGTAAGCGCACCGCAGAGCAAGCTGCAAAGGAAATCGACGAAAAAGTAACACTCTTCTTGAATGAAT
>JAEZAD010000278.1 GCA_023430565.1 Verrucomicrobiota bacterium | reverse complement strand
GCACGCGCCTGGCCTGGTCGTTCCGCTTCGCTTCACTGCTCGGCCATGCAACCTGGATGGCGCGATTGCCAGCGACCCAGGGGAACTTGGCGAAGCAAGTTCCCCCATGAGAACAAACTCGAGCATTTACAACTTCCTGCGACGAGGACAGCAAAAAGATTTGAACATCATGGCCTACTATAAATCTAACTTTTGAGACAGCCCCTTTTTATTCTAAAGATGACGGTCTGCTTTCTTTACCAGTCAAATCTAATATTCATTGTGAATCTGCGGTTTTTCTTAGGAGCAAGGCACATGATGCCTTCCTTCTCCCAGATATTGCTGCTCGATTCAACTGAAGAGGCAAGCCCATTCCACGGCTCTATACAAACATATTCGGCATGGGGCTTTGCCCAGATCCCCAGATAGCGCCAATCGCTCAAATCAACACTGACGCTGCGGCTGTGATTTCTTCCTCGGAGCGTGACCCGATCGGATCTCAATCCCTTGAAGATCAGCGCACCGCGATTGAAAGTGTCATATCTGATGGGCAGGATATTTCCGTTGAGATAGGGCTCGCTACCACAGATGATCTCATCATCCAGATAAAAGCGTTCTGCCATTTCCGTATGGGAAAAATCCAGATAGTAGTCTTCAATAGACTCCCCCGGCTCCATGGGGATGGCAAAGCCGGGATGCTCGCCGATAGAAAAGGGCATGTCGGAGTTACTATTATTCTCCACGGTGTGGGAAACGTGTAACTCTCTTCCACAGAGAGAAAAAGTGGTCTTTACGGTAAAACGGAACGGGTACCAGGAGAGTGTCTCTTCATCCTCATGTAGAGTCAGAGTTACACTGTCCGCTTTCTGGTCTGTAATCTCAAAATCCCTGTCCTTTGCAAAACCGTGCATGGGCATTTCGTAGCGTCGGCCGTTCAGATAGTACGAATCGTTAAGTTGACGGGCCACCACAGGGAACAGAAAGGGTGCGGTATCGCTCCAGATTTGTGGATTATCCTGCCACATAAATTCTTTGCCGTCCTCAAGACTGCACGCAGATTTCAGCTCTGCCCCGAAACTCTCAACTGTCACGCAGAGCACACTGTTTTCTATTGTAATTCTCATAAAATCTCCTAATTTCCTAAACCATCAGAAAGCGATCAAAGACCACATCGGCAGCTGATTTCACCTGTGCATCCGGCCCGGGACAGGAGGGCATCACTCTCACTGGCAGGATATCCCTGCGCATTATTCTGCCATTGACCATCTTTTCCAGGATAGGTGCAAAATGTTCCACTCCTTCGAGGATGTCGCCTGCAAGCAACACCGTATCAATGCTCACCAGGTTAATCAAACTGACAATACCCACTGATAGGTATTCGGCTTCCTTCTGGATGAGTGAGGCAGCTTCTTTGCTCTCATGCTGGGCGATGACCTGGTTCCAGTCGGAAAACGAACTATCACTGAAAAGATTAGGCATGGAGGCATAGGCTTCCATGCAGCCCACATTGCCACAGGCACAGCGCTTTCCTTTGTAATTGATTGAGATATGCCCCAGCTCACTGGTAAAATAGCCGGCGCCTTTTAGAACCTTTCCTCCGGAAATGACACCGGAGCCAATGCCGCTGTCAACCAACAGCAGCAAGAAATTCTCACTACCCCCTGCCTCCGGCTTTCCCAGGTTATAACGCGCCAGGCAGGTGGCGTTATTTTCCAGATAGACCGGCACCCCCAACTCCTTGCTGAGCATGGGGCCGATATCCGTCTGATGCCACAAATCAAAGCGTGGCGGATTAAGAATTCTACCACTCTCGCCATCCAAAGGGCCGGGGGCGGAGATTCCGACTCCGGCAAGTGCTTCCATGGAAAGGCAAGCATTGGCCAACATTCTGTTAATGGAAGCCACCAGGGGGGAAAGCTTTTCCTCGCCTTCACCCTCACCAATGCGGAGACGTTCCTTTTCCAGCACCTCACCGCAGACGTTCACGAGAGCCGCCATACAGCCGTCTCGGTTCAGATATACGCCTATGGCATAGGCCCAATCCGGACACAGAGCCAGCGGTACAGGGGTTCTGCCAAGCTGCTTGGAGGTTGCAGCTGTCTCTCGTATAACGCCCTCATGCAAAAGCTCGTCGGCAATGAGAGACGCGGCTGCTCTTGTCAGCCCTAATCTTCTTGCAAGTTCTGAACGCGACAGGGATTCTCTTCGAAGAAGACGCAGAAACATCTTCCGATTATATTCTTTTGTATACTCCGCATTTCGCGCAGACTTGGTCATATTACTTCATCCTCCGTGGTAGAATAACCACATTATACCTTACTCTTTTTTTATTTTCCACCTGCGCAGCACACAACTTTTACTGTTTCATCGGTACCAATAACACATTTTCCAGCAGCTGCGGCCGGGAGGAAGAAATAGTCGCCCTGCTTAATGCTTCTTTTTTCTTTACCGGAGATGACGGTTCCTCTGCCCTCGACGCACACCCAGATGGATGCCGGGACATCCAGACTAATCTCACCCTTATTCAGGGTATAGCGGGTCATGGAGAAGCAGGGGGTATCGTCCTCAGTGATGAGACCTTCCACTGTTACTTTCTCGTCTTTTCGGAGGATGACTGGTGTCTTGCGCCCCCTATCAATGACCTTCTGCCCGTATAACTCAAAATTGAAGCAATCCATAGCCATCTCAGGTGAAAGTCCCAGATACATTTCCTTAGCGTTCAGGTGGTAATCACCGCACCAGTATTCAGGCTGGATGGTAAAGTCCGTGGGCTCCTGAACCTCAAGTATCAGACACCCTGCGCCAATAGCGTGGATCACACTGGCGTCCACGAAAAACACATCACCGGAATGGACAGGCAACCGATTTACAAAGCCGGTCATGGCCTCTGGATTCGTCTCGCTTTCCTCCACGGCTGCGGCAAACTCCTCGCGGCTCACCTCACGGCTAAAGCCGAAGTAGATGCAAGCATCAGGACGGGTAGCCAGCACCAGCCAGGCCTCTGCCTTACCATAAGGACTGTTGAAGTGCTCTCTGGAAAAGCTGCGGGTGGGATGGACCTGCATGGGAAGACGGATGGCGCTGTCCAAATACTTCACCAGCACACCCAGATCCTTTCTGTCGCCCAAATACTCAACGGGGTTTTCCGCAATTAGCTCATGGAAGGGCTTGCCGTCCTCCAACCGCCGTGAAATGCCTTCCAGGGGGTCATTGTGCCCGTCATTGATGGCGCAAACCGTAGAGCAAATCCATTCCTCGGGAAAGTTACTATCCACGGAGTCGTCTCCCATAAATTCGGAAAACAGTCGACCGCCCAGATAGACGCGGAAAACTCTGTTGCTTAAGAAGAAAACCGGATGCAGCCATGGTTTGGTATTATCAGACATTGTATCACTCTCCTTATCATTGAACTGCATTTTTATAGCAGATTTCATAGGGCATTATACTCAGCAGAAATAATTTTGTCAAGCCAATTGACATTTAACCACCGTATGTTTATACTAATCAACGGACCCGGCACCTTACCCGGCGGCATCAATTTCGCTGTCGCCGAAATTCTGTTGAGTTGCCGGGCTTTATATATGAAAATTCTTGATGCCGTAATTCAGCGCTCCATGTGGCGTTCTGTATTTCATGCAAATGACGGGCACAGTACTTCAAGGTGCTGTCTGCTCTATTCTATTATGGCTCAAGCCGTCGTGAACGGCCTGACAACCGGTGTTTTTTACTCCGGCTATCTGGGAAGCTACGGAATTGATATTGTCGGTATTTCCGTTTTGACGCTGCTGCCTCATGCAGTCAGTCTTTTTTCCCTTCTTTCCCCTTCAATTCTGGAACGCTTCTCCCGGCGCAAAACGATTTTGACTGTTTCCAGAATTCTTTTTTATGTTATCAACATTCTGGGCACCAGCCTTTTGCCCATCCTCGTTACCGGGCAGAAGGAACGCATGATGGGCCTGATTGCCATTATCTTTGCCGCCAATACAATCAATGCCTTGACGGTATCCGGTTACTCCGCCTGGCACATGCCCTACATAGACAAAACAGTGCGCAGCGGATATTTTACTGCTACCGCTCTTGTGTCCACAGTTTTTTCCGGTGTTTTTTCAGTCGCTGCCGGTCTTGTGACAGACAGTTTCACCGGTGAGGCCAGACAGACAGCCTTTCTTGTCTCCCGTTTGATCGCCTTTCTGATTGCGCTACTGGATGTCTACTTTTTGCAGAAACCTCCCGAGCCGGTCTATCAGCGCAGCAGCGAGAAGCACCCCTCGCTGATTCAGACGCTGACTCTGCCCTTCCGATGCCGCAAATTTATGCTGGCCATGTCGGTATATTTCCTGCTCACCTTTATTGGCAACCTTACCGTCTCGGTGATCCACACCTGGCTTGTGCAGGACGTGAGGGTCAGCTACTCCTACATCAGTGCGGTCAATCTGTGCAACATGTTTTTCATACTGCCCACCAGTATTTTCTGGCGTAAAGTTATGGCGAAACGCGGCACCTTTATCACTCTGTCGCTGGCCATCGGTTTTTCGACCCCCGCACTTTTCATCCATGCGCTCATGACCCACGAAAACTATCTCATTGTTATGCTGCTGGTGAAGCTTATTCAGTACGCCCTCTCTCTGGGCAGCAGCATTACCAATTCCAATTTGATTTATCTGGCCCTTCCCGAAGAGGATAGGACCTGCTATCTCACCTTTTATCAGATTCTGGGGAGTGCAGGCAGTTTACTGGGCATGAGCATCGGTACCTGGGTCGTTGCCGCAATGGGCGACTCTGCCATGACGCTTTTCGGATTCTCCTTTACCAGTGTGCCGGTTCTGTTACTCCTGCAGACTGTTCTATATTTTCTTCTGGTTCCCTATATACTCCGGGTGGGAAGGGAACTGGAGCCTGAATATATCAAACGGACATAAATGAAAGAGTGAGGAACACCATGGAAGAAAGAAAACTAGACAGCTATGCGCGCCGTGCCTACGCGGATCTTCTCAAAAACTACTGGACAGGCGATGAGCATACAGGCTGTATCATCCCTACCTGGACAGGAATCCCTGTTGCCGAGGTTCCCGGGGGAGATCCGCGAGGTGGCCTCTGGGAACGGGGCATGATGCTCATCGCCATGGATAACTACTATCAGGCCACTCATTCTCCCGATATTCCCAGCAGGATGCGACTAGAAGCCGAGAGGATGAAAAAGCTCTTCTCTGTGGATGAGCTGGCAGATGCCGGCGGATTTTTGCACCATGCCTGCGATGACTGCGGCTGGCATGCCAGACTGTATCTTCTGCTCTACCGCTACGAAAAGGACCCATGGCTGCTCGGCTGTGCCAAGCGCATGGTGGATACCGCCGCTGCGCGTTGGATGGACAACGGTCTGGGCGGTGGCATGTGGTATGAGGACACACGTACATGGAAGTCCCTCTATCAGGTAGCTATTGTGCTAGCCTGTCTTGATATCTACGAAATCACAAAGGAGGACAAATACCTCCTCATTGCGCTTGAATGCTATAACTGGATGGAGGCAATGCTAAAATGGAAAAACGGTCTGTATTGGACGGATCTCCATATCTCCGGCACTCCCGGTCAACATTACTCCCCCGAACTGAACGAACAGACCGCCGTAATCGGTGAGGCCGGAAGCCCTAGCTTTCTGGGCGGAAACATGGCAATGATGGCCATCCATGCCATTCTGTACAAAAAAGTCGGACTTAACGTTTACAGAGAAAGGGCTGAGCATACAGGCTGCGGGCTCTTGGAGCGCTATATTATTGACGGATGCTTCATCAACGACAGGGACGCCTGGACAGACACCACCTTTCTGGGTGAATGGGTGCGCGAATATGCCTCCCTTCCTGGCTACAATGAAGAACTTTGCAAAGCTCTGATACGAACAGCCTTTTCCGTGGCAGAGAACGCCCGTACCCCGGACGGACACTACGGTGCTGCCTGGCGTGGCCCCGCAGACGACAGCAAGCACCGCTGGGGTCAGATCGGCAGCGTCTCCCGTCAGATCACCACCAGCGCCACATCGGCCAACTGGCTCATGTGTGCCCTTCAGCTTTCCAAAACGGAGGTAGAAAAATGAATCGCGTATTTCTTACGGAGCCCTATCTTCTCACACTCAAGGCCGATACCGAAATGAATGTCTGCTGGCTCCAGAGTACAAAGGAGCCAGGCTATGTGGAATATGGGTGCTCCCGCTCCCTTAATTACTGTGTATCGGCGCAGATATATGAAATTGAGGGCCTTCGTGCCCCTGCCACGGACAAGAGCTACTCCGACATCAAGGATGAAAACCCTCCTATGAAGCTATGGCAGTGCATTGCCCGCATTCAGGGGCTCCGATCCGGCGAGCGGGTGTACTACCGCTGCTTAAGCGGTGATGCATCCACACAAATTTACGATTTTCACACGGCGCCTCCAGCCGGGGAGCCCTTCCGCTTTGCACAGATCAGCGATCTTCAGGGCCACCAGCCCTGTGAAGAGGCAATGAGAGAGATTGGAAGAAAAAAACCCGACTTTCTCTTATACTCCGGTGATGCCACACTCTTAAGTTGGCGTGCCGACCAGTGGATAGATCTGGACGAACCCTGGCAGGAGGAGGAAGCAAGAAGGCGTACCTTCTTCTCTGCCATGCAGCAGCAGAACGGAGCCAGACTCATGCAGTACTGTCCCACCTTCTTCTGCCCCGGTAATCACGAGGTGGATGATCTGAGAGTGGGTACTGATAAGGAGTATGCACTTGACGACAGTCACTGGACCTGGTCAATCTGTATGCAGATCTTCCGCCCTCTCTATCCGGATGGTGATTACAGCCTCAGTGGAAAACGCTGGTACAGCGCCAACTATAGCGATCTGCACATTACCTCTCTGCATATTATGCGCTGGGCAACCTGGGGCGCATACGAAAAGCCCGGCTGGCGTCTTGCCGACTCCATTGCTCCCTTTAGTCCCCAGCTTCGCTTCCTCGAAAACGATCTTGCCTCAACAGACAAGCCCTTCAAATGGGTCATTCAGCACTGGCATCTTCTCAACAAGGGCACTGATGTACAGTGCAACCTCTGTCCGCCTGAGCTGGATGCCGATGGAAGTATCAGCTATCCTAACGACTATGGCTCATTACTCATTGACCTTTTCAGCAGATACGGTGTGAACGGCGTTAGCTACGGACACAGCCATGTCTACGAGCGCTACTTCTTCCGTGGCACCCACTACATAGAGGCCGCCTATCTGGGCTGCTGCTGCCGCGAACCCAACGCCGCCTTTCATCCTCTTGGCATAAGACCCGTTGTGGAGGACAATTCCCAGCAGTCCTTCCTCATCGTTGAGCGCCGCCCTGACGGACTATTCGCATCGGGCTTCTATGTCTGCTTCCCAAACACACCCTTTGACCAGTATCAGATTGCAGACGCAGACGGACGCCCTGTAGCACCCTAATAATTCTTGAGCAGGAGGTCACCCATAACATGAAAATCTTCGATTTGAAATTTTCTCCGGTATCAATCATCAATGCTGACGGTAAGCAGCGCGTGGTCATTTCCGCCCATACCGATTCTGCCCGTCATTATCTTCTGAGTATTTCGGATGCGGACACAGGCAGATCCGTACTGGATAAGCAGCGTATAGGCCTCCATGGCGGTGAGGGCAGTATCCTTCTTTGGCTTGACCCTCCTGAAAAGGACTTCACCGCTCGTGTAACCCTGACCTACACCGATGGCACCCCCGCTGCAGAACTAAGCACTAAGTGGAAGAAGCCCCGTGAATGGACCCTTTATGTCATGGTCTCCTCCCACACCGACATCGGCCTCCACAACTCCCCCTATCTCCAGCGACATAACAGTGCCCGTTTCGTAGATATGGCCTCAAGGCTATGTGATGAAACCGAGGGCAGAGACGAAAAAAGCCGCTATCGCTATGTGATGGAGGGCTCCTGGTTCTGGGGCAATTATGAAGCAGAACGCGGTACTGCTGCCGCTGAGCATATCTGTGAGGAATACATCAAAAAAGGCAAGATGGGCGTGTGCGCCGGCACGGCAGGAAACTTTATGCAGACCTACGGTCTGGAAGAGCTGTGCCGCAGCACGATCAGCCGCAAATGGCTGAGTGACAGATGGGCTATCACCAGCAAAACCATGGCTGCCATCGACGTAAACGGTATCCCCTGGCAGATAATACACCCCTATGCGGATGCAGGCTACGAGAATATCATATTTGCCCCCAACCAGTGGGCGCCCATTCCCTCCAAGGCATGGAGAAACACCCGCTCCATTCCCGGCGTAGTGGATAACCCGGGCAACAGTGGCGGTGGCTCCCGGATCGATATACGCTATGAATCCAATCTTCCCATGCTCTTTTGGTGGGAAGGGGCCGACAACAAACGATTGTTGGTCTGGGGCAGTTCCCAGTATGTATTTGGCGGCAGTCATTGGGGTATTTTTCCTGACGGCCTGCCTACTGATGATGGTCTACCTACCGATCACATGGAGGATATGCTCGCCACTCAGCTGGAAAAAATGGAAAAACGCTGGCCATACGATGTATGGCTTGTGGAGAATTATACCGACGATAAAGAGCCGGATCGCCGTTTTGTAGATCAGATCAAGGACTGGAATGATAAATATCGCTATCCCGTTATCCGGTTGCTAGGCGATCCCGATGAACCCTTCGAGCTTGTCAAAAAACGCTTTAGCGACAAAATACCTGTGCTGCGCGGTGATATTACCGGTGGCTGGTTCTTGTTGCCTTTTTCAGCGGCCAATTTGCTGTCTGAAAAATTTGAAGCTGACCGCAGTCTTGCCACCGCAGAGAAGTTTGCTGTACTTGCTTCTCTCTATGGCGATTATACCTATCCAGCCGAGCGCTTCACCAGGGCGTGGCTATCCCTGATTCTGAACGACGAGCACTCTTACGGCTGCGGTGCTTACCAAGGCCGCAGAGTATATGAGACATGGATGCAGCATCGCTCATGGATAGTCAGCGCGGGAAAGATTGCCAAAGACGAAACCGCTGCCGCCCTTGATGCCCTTGCCGGAGAAATCACCGGAGAAGGTGAGCGCGTCATCGTCTTTAACCCTACTGCTCTGCCCCGCCTTGAGTTTATCACATCGGACGGCGAGTGTTTGGAGAACATCCCAGCTTTCGGCTACAAGACCATCCCCATGGAGCGCTTTGACAAGGCTGATCCGGAGATTATAGTTCCCGATGGGCCTCCCGTCATAGAAAATGCCTACTACCGCATTGAATTTTCTCCCGACGGCGCAATGGAACGTATATTCGACAAGGAACTGAAACGTTTCATAAATGACGGAGCATGCAATCGGCTCATGTACACCAATAACAATCATGAAAGCTTCCACACTCCTCTATCCGCCTCCTTCCGCGTTCTGAAAGGCAAATACAAAACCATTGTGGAAATACATACGCAAGAGCCTATTTCAAAAGCGGAAATTATTCAGACCGTTACTCTTCCTGCGTGGGAAAAACGTATAGATATCGATAACTGCCTCAATCATGTATGTGATATGTTTAACAATGACCGCTACAAACGATATCTTTATGCCGCCTTCCCCTTTAAAGTGGAAAACTGCCGCCGCATCTGCAATCTGGGTGGTATCGAAGCCGAATATGCCAAGGATATCACCGGACACGGTACGGATACCTTTATGGTTGCCCATGAGTATTGCTGTGTGGAAAACTCAGAGTTCGGCGTGGGACTTATCGAGCTGGACAGCCAAGCCGTGGAATTCGACCACATCCATCCGGACAAGTCGGACTACTCAGAACCGGGCGAAGGCTCCGCGGTCTATGTCTATTTGGCAAATGACTTTCTGCAAAAGCATCTTTCCGGTGGCAGCCATCTGCATTTCCGCTTCCGCTTCTCAATTTACTCCTACAGTGGTAATTACAAAACTGCCGGCCTTGCACAGCTTGCCGAGCGTCTGGCAAACCCAGTTCTGATCGCAAAAACGGACACTGAAAGTAAAAACACTCTTCCCCCAGAGAAGAGCTTCATAAGGTCTGATGCACGTCTGGTTGCCCTCAAGCGTGCCGAGGATGGAAATGGTATCATTGCACGGCTTTACGGCAAGATATCCGCCTTTGAATCAGAGCTTCAAGATTGTAGCAGCTTTGTACCCCAGACCATTGACGAAAAGCCCGCTGTGAAGACCTCATCCGCCTTCTCAACCCTAAGGCTCGCCAGGGATAGGGTCTTTCTCAAGATGAGAGAAGATACCCCTTGCGATCCTCTCACTATAGGGAGCGCGGAGACGAACCTGATTACCGCCCCCTGTGCCGCCAGCGGGGAAAATTGTGAAATTCTCTATCTTCTCTGGGGGCACTGCTCCCGTGAGGAACTCTCCCATTATGAGCTATATCGCTCTAATGAAAAGGATTTTATCGCCGATGACTCCACATTTATTGCAAGGGTAGAACCTGAGGAATACGCCCAAGGTCGCTTCGTAGATACCGGACTTCAGCGCCATACACTTTACTGGTACTGTGTCCGGGCCGTCGGTAAGGATGGACGCAAGGGGCCTCTGAGCGAGCCCTTCGGTGCATACACAAGGGAAAACCCATAGTAATTGGAAGGAATTACGTAAAAAAGGGGCTGTCTCAAAACAGTAGATAGGCCATGATGTTAAATCTGATATGCATCCACAGGAGCAGATGAATGTTGTCATGCGAGAGTGCAGGTCGAGTGAGGTAAAAGCAACAGGACGTTGCTTTTAGCCGGCACGCGCCTGGCCTGGTCGTTCCGCTTCGCTTCACTGCTCGGCCATGCAACCTGGATGGCGCGATTGCCAGCGACCCAGGGGAACTTGGCGAAGCAAGTTCCCCCATGAGAA
>JAEZAD010000265.1 GCA_023430565.1 Verrucomicrobiota bacterium | reverse complement strand
TCCTGAGAATTGCCCCTGCCCGCTCGATCGAGCGGTCCGCTCCGTTTCACTTTCCTCCGGCCGGCCCGCGAGGTGCGTTCTCCGGCCCCGCCGGCGCGTCGGTGACGGTCTTCGGCCGGCGCTGAATGAAACCGGTCTTCTCCCAATGTGCGAAGAGATAGAGATACGCGATGCCGATCAGCCCCATCACGAAGAGATAGTGGTATGCCGCCATGTAGTTGTAGCGCCCCTCCGGCAGCCCATAGAGCCAGTCCGAACTGAACGAGATCCACAGCCCCATGGAGTTCGCCTGCACGAAATTCACCAAGCCAAACACGATCGCGAGCCCGCAGGAGAGCGTGCCGAGCCGATTGGTCGAAACGTAGTCGAAGAGCAGTGGCACCGCCGCCACGATCATGATCTTCGCCACCGCCCCGCGAATCAGCCCGAGCATGATCACCATGTGAAACGGCGGCAGCGCGTCCGGAGCGACGTATTCCGCATAGATGTAGAAAAACACCTTCAATCCGAGCACCGACGCCAGCCCGACCTTGAGCAGCGTCAGGCGGTTGAACTTGTCCGACGCCCATCCGCCGAGCGGCACCACCAACAGCGTGATCATCATCCCGTAGCTCATGATCTCGCCGTATTCGGCTTTTGAATAATTCCACTGCTCCGTGATCAGCAGCGGCTCGAACTGGTCCAGCCCCACCCAGAGATTCATCACCACATACCCCAGTCCGAACAACGGCAGCAGGTCCCGCGCAAACAGACCTTTCAACAGGCTCCAGACGCCGACATCCCGCAGCCGCCTCGCCTCCGCGCCCGCCGGTTTCACCTCCTCGACGCACCAGAGCACCAGTGCCGCCGAGCCGATGAGCACGAGGGCGTTGACGCCGTAGATGAGCGTTTCGCCGGAGACGCTGAATCCCCCCGGCAGGGCGAAGCGGCGATCGAACAAGCCGATCAGCGCATAGAAAAACACGATGAAGCATCCGCTTTGAATCCACTGCCGGATCGCGCCCGCCCGTCCGCGCTGCGCCGGCGGAATCACTTCCATCGTCAACGGCTCCCACGGGTGCACGAGGTGAAACACGAGTTGATAGAGCAGCACGCTCGCGGCGAAGCCCCACAGAAAACCCACATGCGGCAGGAACAGCGAAATGATGCCGGCGAAGAAAAATCCGATGATGAGGAACGGCCGCCGCCGGCCATAGCGCGTCCAGATCCGATCGCTGACCAACGAACCGATCGAACCGGTCAGCAGGCCGCACGCGAAATTCAGGCTGGTGATGAAGCCGATCAGCGCCGGATCGGAGGTGAATTTCCGCAGGGTAAACACCATCGCCGACTTGCTGATGTTGTTGTGAAACTCGTAGGCCGCCCACGGCAGCAGGATCACCGCAACCGTCACCCACGACACTTTCGGCTGCTGCGTCAGAATCTTCTTCATCGCACGTCACCCCAAGCTTGCACGCGGAAACAACGCGACTCCCGCAGCCCCGCACGCGTCGCGGGGCCATTAGCCTGAGGGGTGGAAAGCATTACGGGTTTTGGGTGCGACCGAGATTTGCCGTCGCCGGCGCGGAAGACCACCCGCTTTCCGTTCGTCCGGATGGACGCCGGGCAGCGTTGTTGCAGTTTTGGAGCATCAGGCGTGTGCGACATAGCGGAGTTCACGCACGGCGATTGTCCCCGACCGAACATCGACGAAGGGTTTTCCGTCATTCACCCCCACCACGCCATATCCCGTCGCCGTCGCGAGGAAGGAGGCAAAATCCCCCGGCACCCGCGGGCGCAGGTGCAGCACCTGGTCGACCGCATCGTAACGCGCGCCGCCGAGCGCCTCCAGCAGCGCATACGAGGCCAGTGCGCGCGCATACCAGTGGCCGCATTCGTATTCATCGAACGGATTCCGCACGCGTCCGTCGTAGCGGGTCCGGGCCCCTCGCACGATTTCGAGCCCTTCTTCGACCCGGCCCACGAGGCAGAGATGCGACGCGACCTGATATTCGATGCCGGTCCACACTTCGTTCGAGTAGACGAAAGGCAGCGACGGCATCCCGCCCTTCGGCCAGCTGCACAACAGCAAGCCCGACTCCGCGTCGTAGGCGAAACCCGGCCGCTGCGGGTTCGCGTGCGCCGACAGGTCCGGCTTGAAATTATGGCGATGAACGGCCAGCAGGTGGCTTTCCGCCTTCTGCGGTTCGAGCACCGGCCCCACGGCGCACACGTTCGCCAGCCACTCGCCAAGAATTCCGTCCGAGAGGCAGCCGGTGCCATACTGATATTTTGGCCCCTCCTTCTCGATCAACGCCCGACCTTCGGGTGAACTGACCTGCCCCGGACCGATGGCGCTCGAAGCGTCGGGCGGACCCGCCCGCAGGTTCTTCCACTCGACCTTCTGAATGAAATACTCGCCGTCGAACAACTCGCCGTGCATCCGCCGCAGGCCTTTGTCCAAAAGTTCCTGATACGCGGTCACGTCATCCCCCAGCGCCTGCCCCATGGCGATCGCCGCCTTTAATGCCCCCAGATAGAGGCTGGTGCACATTCCGTCGGGGCCCCAGAATTCGATGTCATAGGTGTTGTGATGCGGCTCCTCGAGCCAGCCTTCCCGGTCCGGATCCCACGTGCGGGCGCAATAATCGAGGCTGCGCTTCACCTCCGGCCAGAGCCGTCGCAGCCATGCGGTGTCGCCCCCGATCCGCCAGTCGCGATGCACTTTCATAATTCCGCCCAACTGACCATCCGCCGCCGAATGGAAGTGATTCGCGATCTCCCGAATCGGCAGCGACGCTCGAAATTGCTGATGCCCTTGTTCGTCCTGATTCGGTCCAAACTCCGTCTCCCGCACCGTGCGCTCCAGCGCCGGAAACAGATGCGCGAGCGCCTGCGCATAGTTCCACACATGCGTGCACGTGCCATGACAACATCCGTTGTCATCGCCACTGCCTTCCCACGCCCAGAAGCGTCCATCCGTCTGACGAAGCACCGTCGGCGATTTTAAAATGCTCAGGTTCGCCGCCACCGCTTCCACGGCTTCCGCCGGCAGCGTCGTCGCGAAAAGCGCGTCGGTGAAACGCGCGCTCCCCTCCCGCAGCCTCGCGTAGTCTTCATTAAAATACCGCGCCACGTCCGCTCCGCTGCCAAAGCGGCCCGCATACCAGGGCACATGCGCAGAGGCGCTGGCATCCTCCGACTTGTCTTCGTCGGGCGCGCCTTGCGGTCCTTTCCGTAAATCCGTCCTCGGTGAATACCAGCTGAACCGCAGCGAGACGGTTTTGCTTTCGCCCGGAGCGAGTCGCACCGGCACGAAAAGCGTCGCGCCGCTCGGCGGCGGGCCTTCGGTCACCGGCGGCCGATCGTAACAGGCCGCCGACTCCACGTCGTTCCATGCCATCGTGAGCGAATCATGCCAGCCACCGCGAAACCACGCGTGATTCACCTTCACCTCCGGATCGTCCGTAAAAATCGCAAACGACGTCTCCTCGGCCGACTCCTCCTTCTCCTTGCCCCACATTTCGAATCCTCCCGGCAGCGGCCTGATCGCACTCGGCTTCGCCGGCTCGCTCACGAGAAAGTTTTTGGCGTGGAACGAGAACACCGCCTCGACCGCCGCCGTCGAGGCGTTCGCAAACCGGTATTCGACCGCGGCCACGGGCAAACTCGACGAATCGGCATCGCCCGGCGTGAACGGGCTCCATCCGGTCGCTTCGATCGTGAGCGGCACCTGCGGATCGCGCAGCTTCACGGTTCCAAACGGGAAACGTCCGGCAAACTCCACCTCGCGCAGCCGCGGCAGCCCATATGAATTTCCCCCCGCGCCCCAACCCGTTCCGCGCGCCCCGAAAATTTTCCATCCAGGCACAGGCCCCTCCAGCACCCGCGCAACCGCCGCCGGTTTTTTCACGGCAACCGCCGCGAACATGCACGGTGTATTGAAAATCTCCGGACGGTTGCGCACCGACACGTGCGAGAACGATCCCGTCCCATCGAGGCAGATCATTCCCGCGCCGATTCCACCCAACGGAAACGACACGCGATTCAAATGCACCCCGCGATATGTCGCACCAAACTCCCGCGCCGGCTTCTTGCCGGGGTCGCCGGATGCGGTGGGTTCGACCGCCGCGAGCCGTCCCCCGGAGCCCAAACCGGCCAACACCCCGAGGGTGGCGGAGGTTTTCAGAAATTCGCGGCGGGGCATCGTGAGGTCCGGGGTTGGAGGCGTCGGCATGATGAGGTCGGGGTTGAAAGTCATTCGGCTGTCCCGGCGGGATACACATCGCGGTGTGTCGGCATGGGCCGGCCAGGCTGAAAGGAATCGGTCGCGAGCTGCTCGATTCGGACACCCGCCGAGCGCGCCGTGTCGCAGAGCGTTCCTCGCACGGCCGCGGCCAACCGCTCGGGCGACGCCTCGGCGCGCAGGTTCAATTGCAGACGCCCGCTTCGCATGCCGCCATGCCACCGATGCCCCCACTCCGGCACCGCATCGTTGCGCACCACATTCACGCTCGCGAGCCCACCGTCACGGCCCCCGGGGCGCAGGCTCAGCTTGAGGTGCGCAATCGGCACATGTTGCGCGCGGAGTTGCTCCTGCAGCCCGACCGCAAGCCGCAGCAACAGCGCGTCGGCATCGAAATCCGAATCGCCCGCGACCTCCGCCGAGGCGTCGCACCAGCCCAGCCGGGCCTCGCCTTCCGCATAACGATCGTAATCCATCGACATCGTTGGCTGCAGCGCCTGTTCGCCAAACAACATCCGCTGAAACCACGCGTCGAGTCCGCTGCCGGATCGCGCCGAGATCGAAAAAAATTCCGCCGACGGAAACCGTCGGGCGAGCATCGCCCTCAACGCCTCGATCTCCACCGGGCTAATGGTGTCGGATTTTGTCACGACGATCAGCTCCGCCTCCTCGAGCTGCTTCTCGAACACATAACAAACTTCCGGAGAAAACCCGGCCGCGTCGCCGCCTTCCAGCATCCGCCTCGCCCGGACCGGATCGACCAGCACGCTCAACGGCGCGATCGTGAACTGCTCGCGGTGCAGCCGGCGCAGCGGATACGCGACGGTCGCGATCAGATCCGTGCAACTGCCGACCGCTTCCGCCAGGAAGACATCCGGCGTTACGCCCGCGCCCATCGCGCGGGTTGCACCGATCAGCGCGTCGAAGCGGCAACAAAAACACCCGCCGCCGATCTCCGCCGTCTGAATACCGCCCGCCCGCAACACCGTAGTGTCGACGAGTTCGTGTCCCTGATCGTTTGCGATCAAAGCCGTCCTCAGCCCCTGGTCGCCCAGGTGCCGGGCGAAGCGCGCGATACTTGTCGTTTTTCCGGCGCCGAGAAACCCGCCAACGAGAACGAAATGGGGACGCGTATTCATCGGGATTCGCCCAGTGGACATCAGCGCAATAGCTCGCCGCCACGGACGCCGTTTTCACGTGTGAAGACCCGCGAGCCCAACGCGATCTCTTTCGGCACATTTTCGCCGGCGAGAATCTTGGTTTCTACGTGCGCAGGGGGTTCGCGTTCGTTCAGCCGCACAGGCCTGAAACTCCACAGCCTCGAACGCAGCCGCAATTCGCCCGTAAATCATCGAGATGAATAGCTCTTTGCGCCTTCCGCTCACGCGGCGCCGATCGGCGAAAGAGCCTAGCGACGCCCCGCGTTCGCCGGCGCGCGCGGCGCCCCGGGCGGCGCGTGGCCCGCCGCGACATCGTCGATCACCAGCACCCAATCCGGCCCGCCCCACTCGGGCTGCACACGACGTTCCTCGGGGCGCCGATAGCGACCCGAGTTTGCCGTCTCTCCAATCAAACGCGCCCGACCCGTGCGTGGGTCGAACCACCACGAGCGCAGGCGGTCGCCTGCAATCACCGTCGTGTCGATCTCGAGCTCGCGGGAGATCGGCAAGTAGACCAGAATCGTCGACGCATCCTTTCGCCCTACGCTGCCGTCGCGCGTCACCTGGACATGATCGGAATCCATGCCGGGATCCTTCACCAGGCTCTGGTCGGGCAATCGCGTCGAAAAAGGCCGCGACTCGATCAGCGCGCGAAGATGTTGCATCTGCCCCGCTCCCGGAGCATCCAGCGCCTCGCGCCAACCGATCGACGGAGCGAGGATCGGTTGGTCCATTTGCGGGCGAAACACCTGCCAGACGCTGTGATGCCCGTAAGTGTGTCCGAACGCGCCGGCAAACACCGCCCAATACGCAGCCTTTCGCACATCGTAATCCGTGAAGCGCGGATTCGCCGGATCGAACGCCACCGGGTGATCCTCGTAAGCCGGCTCCGCGTCGAACACCGGCCGGAGAGGCGTGGCGGCATACTCGCGCTCGATCATCTGCCAGTTGCGCGTCGAGAATCGCGCGTGCCCGGACTGGATCAGGTTGAAGTCCAGCCACGGCGCATCGCGCCAGTAACGCGCGGCCGACGCATAGCCCTGGCAGTGATAAGTCATCAGCGATCGCGTATCCGACTCCCGGATGCCGCCCGCCAGCGCGTTCCATATTTCCTCGTGACCGGCGGGGCTGCGATCACCGCCGAGCATCCAGATCACGTTCGTCCGATCCCGATACCGCCGGCCGAGAAAGGCGCCGTAAGCCCGCGCGTTCTCGACGTTGAACGGATGGTAGTTTCTGAACCGCGGGTGAGGTTTGTCTTCCACATGCGACCCCCACGTCGGCAGCAGCGCCACGTAGAGCCCGAGCTCCTCCGCTCGCTGAAGCGTGTAGTCCACCAGCTCGAAAAACCCTTCGTTCGGCCGCGCAGGATCCAGGGCGTGCAACGGCAGGTGTCCTTCGCGGTTCGGCGTTTCCAATCCGTCGAGCTCCCCGAGAATCACGCATTGCACCACCGTGAAACGCTTCGCCGCCCGATCGCTCAGGTAACGATCGATGTCACCGCGATCCATCCGATACAGCATCTGCCACGCGGTATCGCCGAGGTAAAAGAACGGGACGCTTCCTTCTTGGACGAGGAACCGGTGATTTTCGCTGACCGCCAGCCGCGGCAACGCCGCCCTCGTCGCGGGCACGATCGCCAGTAGGAAAAGTCCGAGGCTGATCGTGGCCGCGAAATGCCGGCGGTGTCGTTCGGTTCCCATCATCGTCGCCTAAAAGCTAAGCGTCGCCGTGAGCCGATACGTGCGCGGCACCGGCAGGTAAACCGTGTAGGCGACGCCCTCATGCAGCAGGCCCAGATTCTCGAACGTCTGACGAGACGCCCCGCTCGGCTCCGCCCCCGCCACCGGCTGCGGATCCTGCAGATCGAAGAGGTTGTCGATGTTGAGCTGCACTTTCAGGTGGAATCGATCGCTGAGCTTTCGACCGTAGGAAACCATCGCGTTCCCCATGATGTAATCGGGCGCGTAGACCGGTTGCTCGTCCGTCACCGTGCGATAGGCGATGAGCGATTCGCCGCGGTATTGCACGCCCGCGCCAAACGCGAGGCCCCGCAGCGGTCCGTCGTTCTTGAAGCTGTAGCGGCCGAAGAAATTCGCGGTCGTCTCGCGGTCCTGAAACGGCGCCCGGCCTTCCGGCGCCGTGAGCACCACCATCAAATCGTCGAGCCGCTGAATCAGGCTGCCCACGGTGGAACCGGCGGGGACGCCCGGCTGCTCGACCAGGGTGTTTTGGTCGGCCGCGAGCCACGTCGCACGATGGTCCGCGAGATACTTCTTGCCCCACGGGAAGAGACGGCTGCTGACCGTCTCCGCGTTCTTGAGATTGAACGTGAGCGTGATCTGCGACGTCGGATTCGCGGTCAGCTCGAACTCGTAACCTTCGCTCTGCAGGCTCCGCGTGTCGCGCCCGCCGAGATCCACGGGTTGTCCGATGGCGGTCCAAATCGCTTCGGACCAGACGAAGAAATTTCCGTCCATCGACACGTTCTGGTTCGCGTCGGCGGTTTCATACCATCCGAGCGACGCGCCAATCTTGCCGTCAAACAACCAGAACTTCACCCCCGCGTCCTTCCCTTCCCCGGAACGATTGCCGATCGAGGTGAGATTGCCGAGCGGTCCGATGACTTCATCCGCGCCATTGTCCTGAAAATTGTTCGCGCGGTTGTAATAGAGCGAGAGCCGGTTCGGGAGCACGTGAAAGACCACGCCCCGCGTGAAGGTGTCGCCGGTCACCGAGCGGAGCAACGAGCTGCGCCGGAAGCCCGTCACAGCATTCGTGCCCGGCTCCGTCACCGGCGTGTAGCTGTAGAGATCTTCTTCGTCGGTCCGCCAGCCGAAGAGCCCGACGACGCGATCGTCCCAAAAATAATTCTGCATCGCGAACATGGTCGTCTGGGTCTCGTTGCGGCTCCATTCCCAGATGCGATTCTGCAACGACGGCTGCACCATTGCGCCCGTCCGATTGGCCATCGGCCGGACGCCCGCGGCCGCGAGCGCCGCGAAGGGATCGCCCATGCCGCGGTCCACTTCCTCCGGCGCGAACGGATCGTAATAGTTGCCCCAGAAGATGCGGTTGTCGTTGTGGAAATACGCGGTCTGCGCCCGCGTGGAATGCGCGTTCACCCAGCGGCCGGTGCGCCGCTCGCTCTCATACCCTTTTTCCGAATACAGCACGGCAAGCCGATGGTGGCCGAGCAGTCCCGCCCAGCGCGAGTTCGCCAGCACGTCTTCGAAATCGAGGTTGTAGGCGGCCGTCGCGCGGAGCTCCTCACGGAAATATTTCCGCCAAATGTGACTGTCCTGGCCGAAGCCGCCGCTGGAGATGAGCACCGTGCGGCCGAAGTTCGGATTGTCCACCATCCCGGTCTGAACGCCGTTGCCGTCGAACGTCGGCAGGTAGGCGTTTGCGTCCTTGCGCACCCGATACGTCCCGAAGTTCATCGGCGAAACGATGCTTCGTTCCTCATACTCGCCCGAGGCGGCGAGCTCGATGAAGAGGTTTCGACCGAGCTGCTGCTCGATGAAGACACTGCCCACCTTGGCATCCGAATCGCTGCGCGCGCCCGCGCCGAGCGGATTCGCGTTGCGTGGCACCACGCTGAAATCGAGCACGTTCGGCGGCGTGTTCAGGCCGGGGATCGCGGGCGTGGCGCCGTCCGACCAGCGGAACTGTTGCGTGCCGGCGTTCCAGACAAACTGGTCCGCCCACACGCCGTCCGACATGAAAACGATCGCGCCGCCCGCGGCGTTCACCGTGCCGGTGGGAGCCGTGCCCCAGGTCGTCGCCGTATGGGCGCCGGGCGAACCGGCGTTCTCCCAGCCGCGATAGGCCTCGAACGGCGTCCATGGCCGCGCCCGGTTTTCCGAAATGTCCATGCGCTCCGCTTCGAAGCGGACCGTCGTCTTTTGGAACGGCCGCCAGGTGCCGGCGATAGCGCCGCCCTTCTTGTCCTGAAATTCGAAATCGCGATAACCGTCCTTGTCCTGCCAGAGCGCGTTCACCCGCAGCGCCGCCTTCTCCCCGACGGTCTGGTTGTAGTCGAACGACGCCCGTCGCTCGCCGAAACTTCCCGCCGTCAGCTGCACCGAGCCGAAGTCGCGATCGATCCGCGCGCTTTTCGTCGTCGAGTTGATGATGCCGGCCGGCGAACCAATGCCGAAGAGCACGGAGTTGGGTCCGCGCGAAAAATCGAGGCGCTCCGTGTTGTAGAAATCGACGTTCAACCCCGTCGCCATGTAGTTGCGCGCGCGGCCCGCGCCCGAAATCCCACGCATGCGTGTCTGAAAATTGTTTTCGACGATGCCGTTTCCCGTCGGATCGTAGTCCGTCACGGTATTGACGGCGAACTCCAGCGCATCGTTCACCGTCACCGCGCCCAGATCGTCGAGAAGTTCTTTCGTGAAAACCGAAATCGGCGCCGCGAGGTCCTTCAGATCGGTGTTGAGACGACTGCCGGCGAGCGTGCTCGCAGCGGCGTAACCCTGATCTTTTTTGCTGCTCACCACGAAGGTGGAGAGTTCGACGATGTCCTGGTCGGAACCGCCGGAACCCGTCGCCGCCGATTGAGCCTGGGCGGGCAAGACGATCACAGCAAGGCCGAGGGCTGCTGCGCTCCGGATCCGGAGCGAGCGCGACGTGAGGGAGGAATTCATAAGTTCGCGGGCTGGGGTTGTAGGGTCCAGGGCAGGAAAGCGGGTCCGCCCTTTTTCAATGACGTAGGTCTCCCCTTCGTCTCCGCCAACGATGCGAGATCTGATCCTGTTCAAACGGCGCCGGGCATCCGCCGGCGCCTCGTGCCACGCAGCAACGTCAGCGCCGACGCGTCGGCAACGTCGTGCCTTCGTGCCACTGCGGCTCGATGAGGAGTTTGCGCTGCACGCTCGGCACTCCCCATTCGTTCTGATTCATGGCCGCGACCAGCGCGTCCACACCCACACTGCCGATGTTGCTCGTTTCGCGCTGAACGCCCGTGAGCTGCGGCGATTCCGTCGTCACAACGCCGAGCCCCGCGAAAGCCACATCGCCGGGCACCCGGCGGCCGGTCGACAAGATCCATTCGTGAACCCGCGAAATGAAACCGATCACAACCTCCGGTTCGTGCCGGTCGAGCCATCGCACAAAGCTCTCGCGATCTCGGTGGTCGCTGGTGAGCAGCGGAACTCGCTCGACGGGCCGCAACCAATCCTGCTGCGACGCCATCGATGCACCCAGTCGCGCGCTATCGTCGAACGCCGCCGGCGCGTGTGACAGAATCGCTCCGCCCACCCGCCGATAGCCGCGATCGATCACGGTGCGCCAAACCACCCGGGTCGCCTGAAACGTATCCGGCGCGATGGTATGAAAGGGCACCTCGATCCAGCCGACATCCAGGCAAACGACCGTGAAGTTTTCCGCGGGCAAATCGAGGATGCTGGGCCCGTCGATGCTCGCGAACTGCGGCACCAGCAGGCCGCGAATGCCGCGGTGATGCAGCACGCGGCTCGCCGCGCCGATCGTGGCATAGCCGGCGAGGTCGAAATCGTTGAGGATGAAACCGCGCTCGACCGCGCGCCGCCGGGCCGACGCCAGAAAACGGCGGTGGGTGTCGTGGTTCTCCATCCGGCTGTCGACGAGATACGCCAGCGCCGCACCGCTCCCCGTCTCGTGCCCCGCCCAACGCTGCCGCGCGAGCGTCGCAAGCGCGGGGTCCGGCCGGTAGCCGAGTTTTTCCGCCATCGCTTGGACGTTGCGCCGCGTCGCTGGCGCGATGCTCGGGTGATTGCGCAGCGCGAGCGACACCGTCGCTTTGCTCAGCTTCAAGCGCTGCCCGATGTCTTGTTGCGTGACCCGTCGATTCATGTGTTCCACCGGAACACTCACCCGCGTGAGCGCGCGGCGCGGTTCGCGCGCTTCGGGCGGGAGGCCGTCGATGCGGTGGAACTCGCGGCGCCTTCCTTTGCGAGTGCGGGACTCCGGGCCAGCAGCGTCGTGCCTTCGTGCCACTCCGGCTCGAGCAACAGCACCTGTTGCGCGTTCGGGATGCCCCAGTTGTTGTCCAGCATCTGCGCGATCATAAAATCGATCGCGCTTCGGGCCACCAATTCGGTCTGCAAGCTCACGCCCGAATACGTCTCGTGCGGCCAGGCGTGCAGCGATGCGAGCCCGATGTCCTCCGGCACGCGATAACCGGCGTCCATCAACCAGCGATAGGGTTTCTGCGAGATCAGCGAGATGATCGCCTCCGGCCGGTATTTCTTCACCCAAGCGAGAAATGTCTCTCGATCGTTCGGCGGGCAGAGCAGGAACGGCAGGCGGTCGCCCTCAGGCACGAGTTCCATCTGCTCCGCATGGGAGGCCCCGAGCCGCGCAAAATCGTCGACCGCCACCGGTTGATGCCGGAAGAGCGCTGCGCCGATCCGGCGGTAGCCGCGCTTCACCACCTGCTGCCAGGCCAGCCGCGTCCCTTCGAACTTGTCCGGTGTCACGATGTGGAAAGGCGTGCGCAGCCACCCGATCGAACAACCGATCACCGTGAATTTTTCCCACTGGAAATCGTGAAGGTGAGGATCCACTTCCGGCGGCATCGTCGGCAGGATCACTCCGCGAATGCCGCGGTTGAACAGGACTTTGCTCGCCGCCGCGCCATTCGGATACGCGGACAGGTCGAACTCGATCAGATTATAACCCCGCTCCTCCGCGCGTTTGCGCGCACCCGCCAGGTGCCGACGCTGCAGATCGAGCTCCGGCCTTTTCTTGTGGACGAGATACACGAGCGTGACCCCGCGGTCCGTCTCCTGATTCGCCCACCGATGCCTCGCCAGCATCGCGATCGCCGGATCCGGCCGGTATCCCATCTTCTCCGCCATTTCGACAATCCGCCGGCGCGTTTCCTCGGGCAGCCGGGGACTCCCGCGCAGAGCCAGTGACACGGTCGACTTGTCGAATCCCACCTTCTCCCCGATGTCGCGATGCGTGACGCGTTGGTTCATCCGGATGACAACCAGCGGCGTCCGCCTGGCTTGTCAACCTCCCGCCCGTCGGAACCCGACCCGTCGCACGCTTAATGCCTGCGTGCCCCGAACGCGTCGCGTGCAAACGTCAACGCCTCCTCGTCCGCCCCCAGATTCGCGTTCGGCTCCGCGTAAGGCAGCTCGATCGACAATTCAGCCGCGCGACCCCGCGCGGGCGAATTCTCGGCAAGCCGGAAATCCCCTTGGTCGGGCGCGACGAACCGCGGGTCCGCCACTCGTGTGACGGTCCGCCCAAACGCCCGCGAAACCCCGTAGGTCGGCGTCCGCTCGTTCGGAGGCGCCTCACGAGCCATCCAGGGAAAAACCAAATTTTCCCGCAGTTCGGCCTGCGTCACCGTCGGCTCGCTTTCCTTCTTCGCCTGCACACTGCCGATTCCGAATGCACCGCTGTCCACCACGATGTTGTTCGCCACCGTGATCGCCTCGGCCACCGGCGAGCGCAGGTCGATGCCTCCCGTCGCTCCGGCCCAGTGCTCCACCGCTCCGTTTTGGAAGAGCGTGTTGTGCGCGATCACGATTTCCCGGCGCGGGCCATCCAGGCCCCACCGTCCAAAATAAACGCCGGAACCGCGCGTGCGCACGAACACGTTGTTGTGAATCCAGATTCGCCGCATCCACGCGCCTTCGCCCTCGCACGACAGCACCACGCCCCACTCGCAATCCTCCACGTAGTTGTGATCGAAGGACACGTTTTCGAGTAGTCCAAACCACGCGTCGGCATACAGCCCCTGACGATGCATGCGTTTCACGATGTTGTGGTGAACGCGTCCGTCGCGCGACGCCTCCTTCACGTCGATGCCTTCCTTGCTGCTGTCATGAAGGTAATTCCACGCGATCTCGAAATCGCTCACGCCGCCAAACGAAATCGCCTCGTGCGGCGCTTCGCCCGGCTTCGGCTTCGCCAGGTCGCGCATTTCGAGATTGTTCGCGTCCGTGACCGTGCAACGCAGCACGCGGATATGATGCGTGTTCCACGCCCCCACCCCGCACGCGTGCGTGTGCGCCGTGCGGATGTTCACGATATCGACATGATGACTCGGCCCGCGCACGAAGATGCCCATCGCGAGCGAGTGTTTGAGCGTGAGCCCCTCGATCCGCAAATAGGCCGGCCCCTCCACATGAATCATGCCCGTCGACCCAAGCCGCGCGCTCACCTGCGGCGTGTGTTTCCACGCGCTGCCATCGAGGACCACCTCGCCGTCCCCTGCGTCCTTGATGACGATCCACGCGTCCTCGCGGCCGCCAATCCCGAGCCTCACCGGCTCGCTTAACTTATACGTGCCCGCCTTCAACAGCAGTGTGTCACCTGGCTGCAGTTGCTTCACCGCGTGGTGCAGCGACCCAAAAGGCCGTTCCGCGCTCCCGTCGCCGTTGCCCGCCGCCTCGCGCGCCTCGGCCGTCACGTAGAGTTCGCGCGCTTGCGCCGACAGCAACAGCACTGACGTCGCGAGGCCCAGCACCATCGTGCGACGCAAGGGAAAGGTGAGGTGCATGAGATTTGTGTCCCCGAAATTTCGGTCAGCGGATCGGCAACGGCAGAAAATCGGAGTCGAGCAACATTTTCTCCGCGAGCGCCACCTTCAATTCGTGCTCGATCTCCGCCAGCGCCGGGTCGCCCGCGAGATTGTTCATTTCGGCCGGATCCCGCTCGAGATCGTAAAGCTCGAACGTCGGCCGCGGCGCCGTGAACAAGGTCTTCTCGAATTTCGGTTCGAGCGTTCCAGCCTGGTGCGCCGCCTGGATGTCCTTCCAGCTCGGCTGTCCCGCACTGTCGATTGGCGTGAGCGCAACGTCGGGAGTGCAGTTATAGATGAGTTTGTAGCGCTCGGAACGCACGCACCGCGCCAGATCGAACGTCGCGGCCGACATCCCGGGGCGCATCCAGCCATCGCCACCGTGCGGACCGCGCTGCGCAAAAATGTAGTTCCGCTCTTCGTGCCCCTCTCCGCGCAACAGCGTCAGGAAACTCACGCCGCTCATCTCCGCCGGCACCTTCGCTCCGGCCGCATCGATCAGCGTCGGCGCGATGTCCTCCCCCGAGATCAACGCATCGGTCACCCTCCCCGCCTCGACCACGCCGGGCCAGCGCACCAGCAGCGGCACGGCGATCCCGGGATCGTGCAATGCCCCCTTGCCGCGGGGAAACGCCATGCCGTTGTCACCCATGAAAACGACAATCGTGTTCTGGTCGAAGCCGCGCGCTCGCAACACCGCCAGCACGTCGGCGATGTCGTGGTCCAGATGCTCGATCTCGGCAAAATGCCGCGCCAGGTCGCCGCGGACGCCGGGCAGATCGGGCAGATGCAGCGGCACCTCGATCTTCGACGCATCCGGCAATCCTTCCGGGCCCTGCATCGTCCAAACATGATGGGGGTCCGAGAAATTCAGCCAAAGAAACCACGGCTGGCCTTCCGGCACGTCATCGAGAAACCTCGCGAGCTTCCCGCCGAAGTCCTCCATCTTTCCCGGATCCTGCGCGTGGTTGAATCGCCGCTCGAACGTGCGGCGATCGTGTTTGCCGATCAGCGGCATCATGTCCGGATGCCGGTCCGCGAAAATTTTCTCCGGACCGTCCAGGTGATGATACCGGCCCGCCACGCCCGTGAAATACCCCGCGTCATTGCGCAACACATCCGGCAGCGTCACCACGTCCGCCGGCAACGGCGCCGAAAACCGCACCATCCGCGCCGCCACCGACGAACGCCCGCTCATCAGTGACGCGCGGGAGGGCACGCACGAGGGCGACGTCACGAAAGCTCGATCCGCCCGCAGTCCCTGCCCCGCGAGCCGATCGAGATTCGGCGTGCGCACCTCGGATCCATACACGCCGAGATAAGGATAACTGTGATCGTCCGACAGGAGGAAGAGGATGTTCGGCTTCGCCGTCGGGGAGGTTTCGGCCGACGCCGATGGCAACGCGCAAAGCAACGCCGCAGCACCGATGACCGAGGGGAACAGGGGAGTTTTTAGGGGCATGTCGGTTAGGAGTCCCTCACCCAACGCCAGAGCGCGAATCCTTCAACTCCCGCTTTATTCATCCCGACTAACAACCATCCCACCCGTGCTCACCATCTGATCCTCAAGATCCGCTCGCCGCCTCGCGGGACGTCACACTCGAGGCGTCGCGAGCTCGCCTCATGATGAAACTCCAGCCGCGCGCCGTCGCACTCGATCGCGTTCGGCGCCGTCTCCGTCCAAGCCAAAAACGCCCCGCCGTCCCGCAGCCGCACCCGGCACTCCCGCACGCCCGACCAGCTCCGCTCGATGACCGCTCCCGTGCTGTTGAATTTGTCGCTCAGCCCCAGCACCGCGAAGCCATTTTCCAGCGGCGCAAACGACACCAGCTCCCATTCCAACTCGCCAAGTTCCACCGTCGTCGCTTCGTCACGGCCGCACCGCCACACCCGGCCACGGGCGTGCGCATACGCCGCGAAAACCTCACCGGCCAGCCCCGCCACATCGCGCGGCGCTACCCTGCCCGCGATCGTCTTCCGCTCGTTTCGCTCGGGGCGATGCTGCACGTTGAACAACCCCACGATGCCTCCGTCACGGTTGCGATTGAACACCTTCAACAACACCTCCTCGCGTTGCGGATCCACAAACAGGCAGTCCCTCGTCGGCCGGCCCGGCCCATCCGCGCGCAACACCGTGCCGTCCGACAACACCAGCTTTCGGAGCAGTGCAAAATCCTGCTCGCCCGGCTTGTCCGATACATACACCGGCCCGCCCGAAACCGCGCGCGCCGCCGCATGAAACGCCCCCGCCGCATGGGCCGACTGAAACATGTCCCAATCCGGCCACACGAACTCGCCGAACCACAGGCTCGTGTGCGCATTGTTCAACACGTGCGCGCCATGCGTCTCCGGCCGCGCCGGATAAAAATCGTCCGACGTTCGCAACAACGTCGACTCTGCCGCCAGATACGCCGCCTCCATCGTGCATGACATGCAGTTGATCAGCCGCCGCCCGAAGTGCCGCGTGGTCGATCGCTCCAGCGCCGCGCGAAACACCCGCGCCAGCGCCACCCGTCCACCTTGTCCCGCCGAGACCGCCTCGAGCATCGCTTGATTGTCGACCTTCACTCCATCGACGCCCTGCGCCGCCAGCCGGCGATGATAGTCGTCGTAAAACGCGCCAACCTTCTCCGCCGACGGCACGCCCACCGTCGAGCCCCATGGCCGCACATTCCACGTCGGATCCATGGCCAGTATGCCCGGTCCAAAATTTCGCGCGACCGTCCTCGGTTCGTAGTTCGCCAGCGTTTCTTCATCGAGCCCGCCCCAGTAGCCCATCAACGCATGCCACACGAAAAACCGCCGCACGCGAAACCGCTCCTTCGCCAATCGCACCAGCGGGCCGAGATCGCCGCCAAAACGCTCGTTCGGCGAAAGACTCATCAGCCGTTCCTCACCCGTCGGCATGGTTTTTACCGACTGCCACCCATCGTCGAGAATCATCCAGCGCGGCTCCACGCCACCAGCCGCAAACGACTCTAGTCCCGCAGTCACTTTTTTCGCGGAGACGTCGCGATAAAACGCGTCCCATGTGCACCAACCGAAAAGATCCACTACCTCCGGCACCTCCTTTTCCGTCCGCAGCCGCCCCGTCCCAATATGCCGCTGCACGGCGCGTGCGCCCGCCGCCGCCAACGCATAAGGATCGTCGCCCACGCCCGCAAAGAGCGCCACGCCGCCGCTCGTCGTCACGCCGGGATCGCCGGTCTCGGCGACCGCCACGATTCCCTCGGCGCTCCCGCGTAGTGAAAACCGCGTGACGCCATCCAGCAGCGGCACAAGCAGCAGCAGCCGACCGGCGCCGAGTTCCGCCAACAGCCACTGCGTTTCCCACGCCACCTCCGCCTCCGTCGTGCCAAACACTGGCTTCATCCAAAACGGACGATGCCGCTGCCCGCTCGTGAAGCGCGTCATCCCCGCCAGCCGGCCGAGCAAAACCTCTTCATAACAAGCCGCCCGCTCCACCTCGCACCGCAAAAAAAACCCCGCGTCCGTGGGATCGTCCACGACCGACCACGCCGACGAAAGACGTTCAAAAGCGCCCCGCACCCGTTCGTCGTTCACTCCCGACCTCCCCTCGGTTGCCGGTCGTTTGTCCTCATGACCGATGCGCGATTTCCCCCGCATTCCGCCCGGATCGAAAACATGACGTTCATTCCTGGATACGCTCCTTGGAATCCGAGCCCGTCGTCGACACCGGGCCGTCTCGCAAACCGCCCTCCGGCCAGAGCACCTCCCGCGCTGTGATATCGATCAGCTGAAAATCCCCGGGCTGCACGCGCGTGGTCATCGCAAAGGCACGCATGTCCAACCCGACGAGCCCGACGCGATAACGCACTCCGTCGTTGATCGCCGACGAATCCGGCCGCGGCAAAATCCGCACTCGCGACCGCGGCCCGTCCGCCGCCTTTGCCGCCTCCTTCAATTCCGCGCCCGTCAGCGTCATGGTCGCCAGCCGGTGCGCATACGAAAACACCGCGAGATCCGCGACGCGCGTTTCGTCCGCATGCTTCCAGGGAGCTCGCGTTCCCCCGCCGTCCTCCTGCACGACGAAGTCGCACCCAAGCGCTTTGCGCAGCGCCGCCGCCTGCCATTCCGCCGCGCCACCATTCCCGCCCACGACCGACACGTGCGGCGATTCCTTGTAGCCACGTTCCCACGCCCACCGGCTGTCGAACCGCCGCGCCGCTACGAGTGCGCCACCCGCATCCGCGACCACGAAATCCGGCGCCGGCTCCCGGCCCGCGTGGAGCGCCACGAGCACGCCATTCGCGTCGTAGAGCGCCGGGTCCTCCGCCGCGATCCAATAGAGCAACCGCGCCGGCTCGTCCGGATTGAAATGCAACAATCCAAACCCGCGCCCATCCCACGCCCACGCCTGCCCATCGCTCGCCACCAACCGCTTCGCCCCGGCATCGATTTTAACCGGCAGACGCCCCGCCCAACGCGCCGCCAGCGCGTTCTCCTTCGCGCTCCCCAGCACAATCACATTGCACCGTTCGAGGTCCTCCGGCGTGACGTCGCGGTCCGCCTTCACGGGCAGACCGCCATGCGTCATCAGCGGCCGCATTTCCACCGTCGCCGGCGAAAAGCGGGAATGCCGCGCGCCCGTCTCGGCCATCGCTTTCAGGCGCGCCGTCGTCCCACGCGGGCCCAGCGTTCCATACACCACCAGCAGCGGCTCGCCATGAAACAGCGCCGTCACGCCGCCGGGAAAATGCAGACGAAAACCGAAAGCCGGCGACGCCTCGCGCGCCACCGTCCACCCGGCTTCTCCGCGCCGAAGAAAAATTTCCCTCGGCAACGGCGCTTCGAGCCGCGTCACCGGCGTCCCGTTCACCACGACATCCAGGCGCCGTCCCAAATCCGCCGGCGATTCCGCCAGCCCGATGCGCAACACCCGCGCGTTTTCTACGTCGACGTGCAACGCGTTCGCGCGATCGAACCGCGCGTCCACTTTCGCCGGCTTTCCCTGTCCGCCCCACTCTTCGATGCGAACCCAGTTCGCGCCACGTGCCAGCTCGTCGATGGCGGTATAGACGACGCGAGGTGCCTCCTCCGACGCCACACGCTTCCGTCCCGCACGCCACGCCAGCATCGCCGCACGTCCTTCACTCCACCGCCCGAATTGATGCCCGAGCCCGGTCGTCTCCGCCATCACCGCTGTCCCGCCGTGCCCGTTGATCCAGCGCACCGCCGCCCGCGCACCCGAGACCGGCACCACGAAATCGTCGTCGCTGTGCAACGCGTAAGTCGGCACGTTGAGCATGTTCTCTGTCGGCAGATGCGCCGCCGACCCCGCCCACGGCACCGCCGTCGCCCAGCGATCCGGATGCCGCGCCCCCAGCGTGAACGTGCCATAACCGCCCATGCTGCCGCCCGTGAGATGCACCTCGTCCTCCGCGATCCGCCAATGCCGCTGCACGTAGTCCGTCGCCTCGAGCACATCGACCTCCGATAACTCGATATAGCCGCCGGTTCGTCCGCGTCCGTTCACCATCAATTCGAACACCGGTTCGCGCTGCGCCTCGCCCCAACGCGACCCATGCGTCCCGCCCGCGCCGTGCAGGTTGACGACCAGCGGCCACGTTCGCTCGTCCGTATACATTTCCGGGATACGCAACGTGAACGGCTGCCCGCTGCCATCCGCGTTCGAACGATACGCCCATTCGATCGACCCGCGCTGCGTCCGCCAGGCATCGATGTCACCCGCCAGCGCCGCTCGCCAGCGCGCGATCCGGTAGGCCTGCCTCGCGATTTCATCCGTGTCAGGCGTCATTGCCGCCAAGGCGTTCTCGAGTTTTTCGCCGAGATACTGGAACCATCCCGCCGTCGCATTCCATCGCGAATCCGCGGCCGCCGCGCGAGCGCCTGCAAGCTGCTCGTTCGCAAAAGCCGCCGTGTCCTCCATCGCCAACACCGCCGTTTCACCTCCAAGCTCCTTCCTCCTCACCCCGCGCGACAAGATTCGATAGGCACCCTCGGGCACTTCGACCGTCACGCGCTCTCCGCCGGCTAGTTCTCGGTCCAACACCACCTGCCCGTCCACTCCGGTCACGCTGAGCCGCTGCGTCAGCTCGGGAAACAGCGTCTCGTCATGATTGAGCCCCGCCTCGATCCGCACGTCCCACCGCGCGCCTTTGCGTTCCACCCCCGCGACACGCGGCTCGAGTTGCAAGGTCGGTTCCAGGACGGTCCGCGCCACCGCCCTCGGCAAGACTTCGATGGCGGTGCCCCAGCCCGGCCCATTCTGCTCGATCTTTACGAGCAGCGCATTGCGTCCCGCCTTCAGGTTCGCGCGGAACGTTTCCTCGCGAAAACGCACGCCCCGCCCACCTGCGATCCACGCCGTGTGCACCCGTTCGCCATTCACCCACACTTTTCCGCCATCGTCGGAACCGAAGAAAAACGTGATCGTCTGCGCTTCCGCCGAATCAACCCAGGCAAACAAATACGCCACCCGCCGCTCCCCGTCTCCGAAGAGCTGCGTCAGGTCCACGGCACCGTTTTCCCGCGCACTCAGTCGCCGGACTCCGCCCACCTCTTCGATCGTCGTATCCGTATCGAAAATCGCCGCACGCTCGCCGCCGATGCTCCCGAGAAAATCGCGTTCGAAGCCCGCGCGGGTGTAACCTTCCGGCGTCGGCGTCGCCAGCGGCTCACTCGGAAACGGCCCCGCAACCAGCCACTCGCGCACGAAAAAACCCTGTGCTCCCGGCTCGAGCGCGAACACCGGTGCGTCGGCCCCCTGGACGCTCCGTCCCGCCAAAAACGCCACGCCCACTGCCATCGAAACGAAGCTTCGCCACATCAGCATGGTCGCTCGGGATAAAGTCATCGCAAGTCCGCTCAGCGTGGCCCGCCCCTCCCGTGCCCACAACCGCCGGAAAGTTCATCGCGATGAACGTTTCCACGCGTGTGCGACAACGCTCGCGTTTCAACTCTTCTTGTTTTCGCTTCGCTGTTCCCCGCCCGTCCCCAGCCCGCTTGCCCCGTGAAAATCTCCTATCGTTTCCCTGCCTCATTCCGCTGGGGCGTCGCCGCCGCCGCACCGCAGATCGAAGGCGCCGCCACCACCGATGGCAAAGGCGAGTCGATCTGGGATCGCTTCGCCGCCCAGCCCGGCCGCGTGATCCGCGGCGACACGCCTGCGGTCGCGTGCGATCACTATCGCCGCTTCGAAAAGGACTTCGCGCTCATGCGCGAACTCGGGATCCGCAACTACCGTTTCTCGTTCGCCTGGCCGCGCATCTACCCCGACGGCGGCGCCACGCTCAACCCCAGGGGCCTCGCATTCTATCATCGCCTCGTCGACGCCATGCTCCGCCACGACATCGCGCCGTTCGCGACGTTCTACCATTGGGACCTGCCGCAAGCGCTCGAAGACGCCGGCGGCTGGCGCGTGCGCGCCACCGCCGAGGCCTTCGCCCGCTATGCCGACACGCTCGTGCGCGAATTCGGCGACCGCGTGAAACACTGGATCACGCTCAACGAAATTCCCACGTTCATCGGCCACGGTTACCGCAGCGGCATTCACGCTCCCGGTGCCACGGAGTCCGCCCGCGTCGTCAACCAGGCGTTTCATCACACGCTGCTCGCGCACGGGCACGCCGTCCGCGCGGTGCGCGAACACGGTGGACGCGCGGCACGCGTCGGTCTCACCCAGGACATGGGCGGCGCCATTCCGGTGATTGAAACCGACGCCCACATCGCGGCCGCGCAGGCGGAACTCGCGGAGCGCAACGAACACATCCTCGGCCCGATCTTTCACGGCCGCTACCCCGCGAGCTATCTCCGCCGCGCCGGCCCCGACCGCCCCGTCTGGGCACGCGGCGACCTCGAGCTGATCTCCCAGCCCTCCGATTTCCTCGGCCTCAACATCTACACGGGCTACTTCGTCCGGGCCCTCGCGCGCACGCGTCGCGAGGTGCTCGACTACCCCGAGGGGCATCCGCGCGCCGCGCTTTCGTGGCTCATCCTCGCACCGCAGGCAATTTATTGGGCGATCCGCCACTGCCACGAGCTCTACGGTCCGAAAGCGATCTACATCACCGAAAACGGCGCCGGCTACGACGAGCCTTCCACCGTGTCGGGCGAGTTCGCCGATATTCATCGCCGCGACTACGTCCGCAACTACCTCCTCAACGTCCACCGCGCCGTCGCCGAGGGCTATCCGTGCCGTGGATACTTCCTTTGGTCGTTCATGGACAATTTTGAATGGGCCGAGGGCTACTCCAAACGCTTCGGCATCGTCCACGTCGACTACGCCACCCAGAAACGCACGCCCAAGCTCAGCGCCCGGTGGTATGCCGAAGTGATCCGCCAGAACCGGCTCGTATAGCGCATCCGCCCCCCCCGATCCCGCGCCGCCGATCCGCGAATCGTTTCATGCGGATGAATTTCGCGCGCGTGGTCCCGCGCGGCGAAGGCCGCTCAACTTGCTCCTCGCGCATGGACGAACGAGGAGCCAAACCGAAGCGGACGTCCGCTGGCGTGCAAGCACGCGCCCAGCCCGCCTTTCTCCGGGCCGACGACCTCCCCGAACTCGCGGGCTTCTCCGACGTCGCCCGGCGCGGCCTCACCGGTCTTCACGGTCAGCTCCGGGCCAATCTGATTCCCCCCATCTGGCGCGAACTCCGGATCTACGATCGTTCGAAACTTCGCGCCGACTTCGTCGCCGGCCTTACCGTCGCGGTCCTCACGATTCCACAAGCGGTCGGCTTCGCCCTCGTCGCCGGTCTCCCCGTCCAGGCGGTGATCATCACCACGATTGTCGGCGCCGCGCTCTGCGCCTGTTTCAGCTCGTCGCGACATCTCGTTTTCGGCCCGACGAACACCATCAGCATCATTCTCGCGGGCGCGCTCCTCGCCCTTCCCGACGTGCCGCTCGCTCCGATCGAAAAGGTCATGATCCTCGGGTTTCTCATCGGCTGCATCCAGCTCGCCGCCGGCCTTCTCCGCATCGGACAACTCACCCAGTTCGTCTCCCGCACCGTCATCGTCGCCTACACCACCGCGGTCGCCGTGCTCATCGGCGCCAGCCAGCTCGGCAGTCTCCTCGGCGTCGACCGGGGCAACGATTTGAGCCTGCCCGGCACCGTCACCCATCTCGTCGCCAGCCTCGCGACCTTGGATTTCAACTACGCCACCGCTTGCGTGGGCCTCGCCAGTCTCGTCTTCCTCGTCGCCCTCCGTCGCTGGCGCCCGCGGTGGCCCGACGGGCTTCTTTTGCTCCTCGTCGCCACGACCGCCTGCGCGACACTTCCCGTCGAGCGGTTCGGTATTTCCCTGCTCGGCAGCCTGGGCGACGTCGCCGTGAAACCTCCCTTCTTCGTCGGTCTCCCGCTGAACGTCGAAGCGCTCAAACTTATCCCGCGCGTGAGCAGCGCCGCCATCGCCATCGCGGTCCTCGGCATGCTCGAGGCCGTTTCGATCGCAAAAAATCTCGCCAGCCGCTCGGGCCAGCAGATCGATCCGAATCAGGAACTCATCGGCATGGGCCTCGGCAATCTCGGCGCCACCGCCTTCGGCGCCTTGCCCGGCTCCGCCTCGTTTCTCCGCAGCGCCGCCAATCTCCAGGCCGGCGGTCGCACGCAGCTCGCCGCCGTCTGCAGCGCCCTCGCGCTGGCCGGGGTGCTCGCGATCCTCCCGCTGCTCAACTTCGCCCCCGTCGCGGCCCTCGCCGCTTACCTGATCACGATCGCCGCCCGCCTGTTCAACCGGCAGCACATTTCGATCGTGCGCCGCGCCACCCGGGCCGACGCCGCGGTGTTCTGGATCACCCTTCTCTCCGCCCTCTTTCTTCAGCTCGACACTGCCATCTACGTCGGCGTCGGCATCTCGCTCGTGCTTTTCCTGCAGAAAGCCGCCGCGCCTGCCCTCGTCGAATACGCGTTCAACGAGGCCGGGCACCTCGCCGAACTCCCCGACCGGAATCGCCGCAACAACCCGCAGGTCTCCATCGTCCATGTCGAGGGCGACTTGTTCTTCGGCGCCGCGGATTTGTTTCAAGAAGAGGTCCGCAAGATCTCGCACGATCCCCGGATTCGCGTTGTGATCCTTCGCCTCAAGAATGCGCGCCACCTCGACGCCTCCACCGTGCTCTCCCTGCTCCAGCTCCACAGTTTTCTCACGTCCACCGGACGCCACCTGCTCCTGAGCGGCGTCGGCCCCGACGTGTTTCGCGTGCTCGCCAACAGCGGCGCCCTCCGCACACTCGGCCCGGAAAACTCGTTTCCCATCGAGGAGAATCCGACCTTGAGCACGAGGAACGCCCTCCAGCGCGCGAAATCGCTCCTCGCCGGCGCCGAGGCCGACGTGCGTCTTTTCTACCCCCGCCCCGCCCCCGATGCGCCAGGCTCCACGCCCGCTCGGGCCCGCCCCTGACTCCATGTCCCCGTGCACCGCCTCCTTGTCCCCGACCGCGCCAGCGGCCCCGGGCTCGACCCGCGCTTTTCTTCCGTTCCACGTTCTCGCGAAACCCATCGGCCCGCTCTGCAATCTCGATTGCACCTACTGCTTCTACCTCGAGAAAACCCGTCTGTATCCGGATACGCACGACTTTCGCCTGCGCGACGAGGTGCTCGAACGCTACATCCGCGACTACATCGCCGCCCAACCGGGCGAAGAGATCGCGTTCGCCTGGCAGGGCGGCGAACCCACGCTCCTCGGCGTCGACTACTTCCGGAAGATCGTCGCCGTGCAGCAGCGCTGCTCCGATGGCCGCCGGATCACCAACGCACTCCAGACCAACGGCACGCTCCTCGACGACGAGTGGGGCCGGTTCCTGCACGAGCATCGTTTCCTCGTCGGCGTGAGCATCGACGGCCCCCGCGAGCTCCACGACACCTATCGTGTCGATCGCGGATACCGCCCGACCTTCGATCGGGTCATGTCGGGTTTGGAATGCCTCAAGCGAAACAAGGTCGACTTCAACACCCTCACCGTCGTCAACCGTCGCAACTCGCGCTCGCCACGCGAGGTCTACCGCTTCCTGCGCCGCTTCGGCGTCGGTTTCATGCAGTTCATTCCGCTCGTGGAGCGCACCGCCCCCGCCGCGAATTTCTACGGGCTCTCCCTCGCCGGTCCGCCGCATCCGGATTCTGGCGACACCGATCCCGGCTCCGTCACGCCGTGGAGCGTCCGGGCCGCCGACTACGGGGAGTTTCTTGTCACGATTTTCGACGAATGGATCCGGCGCGACGTCGGCCGCGTCTTCGTGCAGCTGTTTGACGCCACGCTCGCCAACTGGGTCGGCGCGCCCGCGGGGTTGTGTCTCTTTTCCGAGAAATGCGGCCGGGCCATGGCCATCGAGCACAACGGCGACGTTTTCTCCTGCGACCACTACGTCTATCCGAGTCACCGCCTGGGCAACGTCATGACCGGGTCGCTGGGCGACATGGTCGATTCCGCGTTTCAGCGAAAATTCGGCGACGACAAGAGCGCCACGCTGCCGTCGTGTTGCCGCGCTTGCGATTGGCGCTTCGCTTGCCATGGCGAATGTCCCAAGCATCGCTTTCTCCGCACCCCCGGGGGCGAACCCGGCCTCAACTATTTCTGCACCGCCTATAAACGTTTTTTTCGTCACGCCGCGCCCTACATGGAAGTCATGGCCCAACTCCTCCGCACGCGTCAAAGCCCCGCCGGTGTCATGGCTGTCGCCGATCGTATCGCCCGCCAAAACCAACATCGCTAATGTCCCAACCCAGGTCGCTCCGAGCTTTCGCCCTCATTGCGACGACGCTCGCGCTCGTCACCGGTTGCTCGCGCTCCGAACGCGCAGCGTCGGTCACGACCTCGCCGGATGGGTCGATGGTCTGGATCGCCGGCGGCACGTTCGAGATGGGCTCCGTCGACGACAGTCCGGACGCCCAGCCGGTGCATCGCGTGCGCGTGAATGGTTTCTGGATGGATCGGACCGAGGTCACCAACGCCCAGTTCGCCGCGTTCGTTTCCGCCACCGGCTACCGCACGATTGCCGAACGCGAACCCGATCCGAAGGACTTCCCCACCGTTCCCCCGGCCGAACTCTGCGCCGGCTCCGTCGTCTTCACCCCGCCGTCCCAACCCGTGCCCCTCGACAATCCGCTCGGCTGGTGGACGTATCGCCGCGAGGCCAACTGGCGCCACCCCGAAGGTCCGGGCTCCACCATCGAGGGCCGCGAAAACCATCCCGTGGTCCATGTCGCCTGGGACGACGCCGTCGCCTACGCGCAGTGGGCCGGCAAACGCCTCCCCACCGAGGCCGAATGGGAATACGCCGCGCGCGGCGGGCTCGCCCAAAAGCCCTACGTCTGGGGTGACACGCATCCCTCGGTCGACGATCGCCGCGCGAACATCTGGCAGGGTCGTTTCCCGCACTGGAACGCCGCCACCGACGGCGCCGAACGCACCGCGGCCGTCGCCTCGTATCCGCCTAACGGCTACGGGCTCTTCGATCTGGCCGGCAACGTCTGGGAATGGTGCGCCGATTGGTATTCGCCCGACTATTACGCCAAATCGCCGGCCGGGAATCCCCCGGGCCCAGCCGCCAGTCACGACCCGCATGAGCCCGGCGTCCCCAAGCGCGTGCAGCGCGGAGGCTCGTTTCTCTGCAGCGACGACTACTGTGTGCGTTACCGCGTCGGCGCTCGCGGCAAGGGCGCTCCCGACACCGGTGCCATGCACGTCGGCTTTCGTTGCGTCTCCGACGCCCCCGCCCCGGCCCGCTGAACCCGCCGCCCGCTGTTCATGCCCACGATTCCGAAAGCTTCGGCGGTTTGCTTCTAGCAACCGCTGATGCCCTCCCCCCGAGCCAATACCGTCCAGGCGTTCAACGACTGTTCAACGCATGAACGATTCGCTGCGATCGCGAGCGTTCTTCCGACGTGGGTGTCCGTCTTGGTGTCCGTTCCCGCTCCGACCAGGAGTGCCCCAAAGCACTTGAAATTGGAGGCGCGGGCCGGAATTGAACCGGCGCATAGAGGTTTTGCAGACCTCGGCCTTACCACTTGGCTACCGCGCCATCGCTGAAAGGGCGGCACGTTGCAGAAAAGAATTCTGCTCCGCAAGAACTGAAATGACTATGCCGCGTTCACCTGCTTCGCGTCGTCGCGCTTGCTTAGGCGCCGTTCGCTCTTAGCCATCATCCGCATGCCCACCACCGTCTTCACTATCGCCAACCAGAAGGGTGGCGTCGGCAAAACCACCACCGCGGTCAACCTCGCCGCCGCCTTCGCCGAAAAGAAGATTTCCACGCTCCTCGTCGATCTCGACCCCCAGGCCAACGCCACCTCCGCGATCGGCGTCGAGAAACAGGCCGGCAAAAGCCTCTACGGCCCACTCCACGGCGAGGGCACCGCCGCCGAGATGATCGTCCCGACCAGCTACGAACATCTCGCCCTCATCCCAAGCGAAGAGGACCTCGCCGCCGCCGAGATGGAGCTCGCCCAGTCCGAAAATTACCTGCTCCGCCTGCGCACGGTTCTCGATCCGATCCGCTCCGCCGGCACCTACCGCACCATCATCATCGATTGCCCGCCCGCCCTCGGCATGCTCTCGATGAACAGCCTCGCCGCCGCCAATTACCTGCTCATCGCGCTCCAGTGCGAATACATGGCCCTCGAAGGCCTCGGCCAGATCCTCCGCAACGTCGAGCGGCTCAAATCCGCCCACGTCAACGATGACCTCGATCTCGGCGGCGTCGTCATGACGATGTTCGATATGCGCACCAATCTCTCCCGCCAGGTCGTCGAAGAGGTGAAACAACATCTCCCCGACAAGATCTTCAAAACCGTCATCCCGCGCACCGTCCGGCTCAGCGAAGCGCCCAGCTTCGGCAAAACCATCTTCGCCTACGACAACTCCAATCCCGGCGCCACCGCCTATCGCAATCTCGCCAAGGAAATCATCGAACGCTTCAGCCTGAAATCCTGACGACCTCATTTTCAGGCAGGGCGAGGCTTTCCCCGCCGAGCCGTTCTCCTCCCGCCCCCGGGCGCCCTCCTCCGTTCTCTCCGTTTCCTTCTGTAAGCAAAACCGGCATTCCCAGTGTTCGCCTCCCTGAACAAATACCGCCACGCCTTCCTCATCGGCCTCCAGAGCAATCTGGTCTATCGCGTCAACTTCGTCGTCCGCGGTTTCTTTTCCCTGTTTCATCTCGCCGCGGTTTTCATCCTGTGGAGCGCCGCCTATTCCGGCGAAGAGCAGCTCGGCGGTTACTCGCTCAACGAGACGCTCACCTACTTCGTCACGCTCCTCATCCTCCAGTTCTTCATCAGCGCGTTCAACGAGGACTACCAGATCAGCGAGGACATCCGCATGGGGCTGATCAATCAGTTCCTCCTGAAACCGATCAACTACTTCGGCTATCGCTTCAGCATCTTCGTCGCCGCGCGACTCGTCAGCGGCGGACTCGTCCTCGTCCCGCTCCTGATCGCGATGCCGTTCCTTTATAACACGCTCTCGTTCCCGTCCGAGCCATGGCGCATCGGCGTTGGCCTCGGCGCGATGGCGCTGTCCGCCATGATTCAATTCAGCATCGCCTACTGCTTCGGCCTGCTGACGTTCTGGTTTCTCGAAATCCAGGGCTTCGTAATCCTCTCGATGGCCATCGAGTCGCTTTTCGGCGGCCAACTCTTCCCGCTCGATCTGCTGCCGGCGTGGGCTTACGCGATCGCGAAGTATCTGCCGTTCTACTACCAGATGTATTTCCCCGCCGCCATCTTCACCGGCCGGCTGAACGATCCCACCGAAATCCTGCACGGCTTCGCAATCCAGGCCTTCTGGGTCGTCGCGCTCCTCGCGGTCAACCAGCTCTTGTGGGTCCGCGGCCTTCGCCGCCACACCGCTGTCGGCGGCTGAACACGATGATGCACTATCTCCGAGTCTGGCTCGCGAGCGCGCGCTACTCCATCACCCGCACGCTCATGTTTCGCGGCGACTTTCTCGTCTGGTCGCTCGTCGAGCTGTTCTGGATGACGGTCAACATCCTCACGATCTCCGTCATCTATCAACACACCGAATCCATCGCCGGCTGGAGCAAATACGAGATGATTCTGCTCGTCGGCACCTCGATGCTTGTCCAGCGCCTGCTCATGGGGTTTTTCTGGAGCAGCATTTTCGAAATGGGCCGCAACGTCCGCAACGGCAACTTCGACTTCATGCTCGCCCAGCCGGGCAACGTTCTGTTCATGGCCTCCACGCGCAAGCTCGACCCCGACGGGCTCATCAACGCCGTCGTCGCGATCGCGATCATCGTCTACGCCGCGCGCCAGCTCGGTCTCCAGCCTTCCGCCCTCGATCTGGTCCTCTACGCGTTCATGATTCTATGCGGCTTGGTGATTCACTACAGCATCCTCGTGCTCTCGATGTCGCTGGCGTTTTTCCTCCGCAACTCGCAGGGCCTCGAGGGCGGCTACTTCACCCTCACCGAATTTTCCCGCATGCCGCGCCGCGCCTTCGCCGGCGTCGCCTCCCGCTGGCTTTTCGTTTATCTGCTGCCCGTCGTCGTCGTCAGCAACGCCCCCGCGAGCACCATTCTCCACGGCTTCGATCTCGGCTGGGCTCTCTGGCTCGGCGCCTGGACCGTCGCCTGCTTCGGCCTCGCCGTCCTCGTCTTCAACGCCGGCATTCGCCGCTATTCCAGCGCGAGCTCATGAGCCATCCGCTCGAACAACTCCAGGCCCGGCTCACCTACACGTTTCGCAGCCCCGCCCTCCTCGAACGCGCCGTCACGCACTCGTCGTTTCTTCCGGAAAATCCCGACGTCGCCGAAAGCAACCAGCGGCTCGAATTCCTCGGCGACGCCGTCCTTCAACTCGTCCTCACCGAAGCTCTGTTTCAACTTTTCCCCGGCGACCGCGAGGGCGTGCTCAGCAAACGCCGCGCCGCGCTCGCGAAGGGCGTTTTCCTCGTCGAACTCGCCCGCGAGCTCGGCCTCGATCGCTGCCTGCTTCTCGGCCACAGCGAAGAATCCACCGGCGGCCGTCAACGCGCGTCCTCCCTCGAGGACGCATTCGAGGCTCTCATCGGCGCCGTCTATCTCGACAGCGATTTTTCGACCACGCGACGCATCGTCCTCGGACTTTATGGCGACATCCCCGCGCGACTTCACGGCGTCGAACACGAGGAAAACCCGAAGGGCCGCCTCCAGGAGCTGATCCAGCCGCTCCACGGCAACCAGGCCGTCCGCTACGAGCTCGTCGCCACCGAAGGCGCGGATCATGCGCGCGCCTACGAGATCGCCGTCTTCGTCAACGACCGCGAACTCGGCCGCGGCCGCGGGCCGTCCAAAAAGACCGCCGAAGAATCCGCCGCCCGCGCCGCGCTCGAAACGCTAAAGCCGGCCCCGTAACGCGGATTTTTCCCGCCGCGCTCGCTCGCGGACAACACCCCCCCAATCGTCGCCACGCGCGTGAGCGAGTGGAAATCGCGCTCAGCCGATCCTTCGCCCCGCCTGCACCCTTGCCCCCACCTCCCGCCGCCGCCTACACATGAGTCGTCGCCCCGCCCCCATGTCCCCGCCCGCTTCGCCCGCCTTGGTGTTGTATGCCCCGTCCTTGAACGAGACCGCCGGCAGCGGAGCGATCGACGGCGCCGCCCAGCGTCTCGCTCGCACTCTCGATCATCTCAGCCAGCCCGTCGGCACCACCTATGCTGTCCGCGAAGCCGCACCGGAAAAATTCGGCTCCGACGGCGTCGCCGAGGTTCGAGAAATCCTCCGCGTCGAGCCCGGTCAGTCGCCCGACGACGCCGTTCTCACCCATCGTCTTTATCATCTCAACTACCACCCCGCGCTCGACGACGCCTCGGCGCCCAACATCTTCGTCGAAGCCGGTCGTCTCGTCGTTCTCTGGTTCGTGATGATGCTGCGTTTCGTGCGCGCCGTTTTCGTGGCCGACGCTCTCAGCAAGATGCAAAAAACCGCCATCGTCGTCGCCGGTTTCGGCCTCCTGCTCATCACCGCCTACGTCCTCCTCGTGCTCGGCGCCGTCGCTCACGTGGTGCTCGATCTCGTGGAAAGCGGTGTCGCAGGCGACGATTTCGCCCGGGCCGACGGCGGCCTGCTCGGCGGGCTCGAACGCTTCGATCGCATCCTCGACCTCGCCTTCGGCAATGCCTGGGCCAAAGCCATCGCGATCATCGGCGGCTTCAGCCTCACCTTCGGCACGATCCGCCAACACCTCCAGAACACCGTGCGGACCTACCTTCGTTTCGGCCGCTACATGGAATCCCCCACCGTTCGCGCAACGTGCACCGGCCGTTTCAACGAACTGCTCGAACACCTCCTCGGCCGCTCCGCCGCGCGCATCGACGTTGTCGCTTACAGCCTCGGCAGCCTCGTCACGCTCGACGCACTTTTTCCCGCCGACGGCCAGCCCACGCCGCGCGCCGCGAAGATCGTCACGCTCACCACCGTCGGCTGTCCGTTCGATCTCGTCCGCACGTTCTGGCCGGCCTATTTCGCCGGCCGTGAAGTCAGCGCGCCGGACCTGCAATGGTTCAACGTCTACTCGCCCGTCGATCTTCTCGGTTCGAATTTCACCAACGACGACGGCCTCGTCGAAAAACCCACCCACGGCATCAACGCCGCCGCCCCCGCCGGCGCCGCGCCAAACCCGGCCCGCGCTTCGCTCCCGAGTATCGCGCCGGCGTTGAATCTCTTTTACGACCCCATGGGCCGCCGCGAGCTCAGCTTCTTCGATGCGGTCTTTTTCGGCGCCTACCGCGCACACGCGCAATACTGGGTGCCCGGCCAACCCGCCGCCGAATCCTGCTACAAACGCTTCGTCCCGCTCGTCTATCGAGCCGCCTAGACGTCGCCCCGCGCATCGGCGAATGGACGCCGCCCGCCTCTCGTCGATCGGCAGGTTGCGCCCGCGCCGTTCCTCCGTTCCTACTTCTCGTTCATGTCCGCACCGGCTGCCACTGCGCGCTACAAACACACCGGCGTCTGCCCGCCCGCCCGCGGCGCCGTCATCGCCGAGCTCACCCGCCGGCATCCCGCGCCCGTCTGGATCGTCGTCACCGCCGACCTCAAAGCCGCCGAAGAGCTCGCCGAGGATCTCCTCTTTTTCGAGTCCGCCACGACCGCCAACCCGGCGACCACCGTCCTGGTGTTTCCCGAATCGATGCCCGACGCCCGCGATATGCGCGAAGCCGTCGCCGCTTCCAACGACCGCTACACCGCCCTCTCCAAACTCCGCGCCACCCGTTCACTCAACAGCTCTCATCCCTCATCCCTCAACTCTCAACTTCTCCTTCTCACCACCCCGTCCGCACTCGTTCAACCGGTGCCGGCTCTCGAGGAGTTTGCCACCCGGGAATTCACGCTCTCCCGCGGCCAGTCTCAATCTTTCCAAGCCCTCCTCGAACGGCTCCAACAACTCGACTACGATTCCGAAGCCGTCTGCGAGGCTCCCGGCCACTACGCCATCCGCGGCGGCATCATCGACATCTACCCCATCACCGCGAACGAACCGTATCGCCTCGATTTCTTCGGCGATGAGATCGAGGAGATCCGCGCGTTCGATCCGGTCACGCAGCGCTCCGGCGCCTCCGTCGAGAGCATCACCCTCTCCGCCTCGTCACGCGTGAAGCTCGACCCTTCGAAAACCGGCATCGCCGACTACGTCACGCCCCGCGCGCACCTGCTTTTCGTCGAACCCGCCTCGCTCGATCAAACCTTCAGCACGCTCGCCCGCGAATCCGCCGATCGGCTCACCCCGCTGCTCGAAAAATGCGCCGCCGCCTTCGGTGTGAGCGACATCGACGAAGCTTCCGCCCTCTTCGATGTCGCCGGGCATGAAGTCACCTGGGACACCGAACCGCTCTCGCTCCACCGCAGCTATCCCGAAGACTCCCTCGTGGCCCAGGAGCGCCTGCAGGTCGAGGAAGACGCCCGCGCCCGCTTCCTCTTCCAGCTCGTCGACTGGAAAAAAAACGGCTACGCCGTCACCTTCGTCGTTACCAAGGACGGCGAGGAACAGCGCATCCGCGAAATCCTCGACGAGGATTCCCGCTTCAAATCCCTGAAACCGCGCTTCCTTCGCGGCACGTTGAACGAAGGCTTCCGCCTCACGCTCCGGCCGGAAACCGACAACCCGAAACTCGAAACGCTGAACCTCGCGCCAAAGGCGCGCGGCCTCGTCCTCGTCACCGAAACCGAAATCTTCGGCCGCCAGCGCCAGCGCCGCGCCGCGATCAACACCCGCGCCATCGCCCAAAAGGCGCAGATCGACCAGCTCCTCGATTTTTCCGAACTCGTCGAGGGCGACTTCGTCGTTCACCTGCAGCACGGCATCGCCCTCTACCGCGGTCTTACGAAATTGGATACGGCGCAGGGCATGCGCGAGGTCATCTCGCTCGAGTTCGACGACCACGTCACCCTTCACGTCCCGCTGCAGGAGTCGCACCTCATCAGTCGCTACGTCGGCCTGAGCAAAACCAAACCCCAGCTCGGCCGCATCGGCTCCGGCCGCTGGGAAAAAGCCCGCGCCGCCGCGGAGCGCGCCACCGTCGATCTCGCCGCCGAGCTCCTGCGCATCCACGCCGCGCGCGAGGCGCAGCCCGGCTTTGCCTTTCCGCCCGACAACACGTGGCAGAAGGAATTCGAAGCGTCGTTCCCGTTCACCGAAACCCCCGACCAGCTTCGCGCGATCAACGATTCCAAGGCCGACATGGAGCGCACGCGCCCGATGGATCGCCTCATTTGCGGCGACGTCGGTTTCGGCAAGACCGAGGTCGCCATCCGCGCCGCGTTCAAATCCGTCCAGGGCGGTCGCCAGGTCGCCGTCCTCGTCCCCACCACCGTCCTCGCCCAGCAACACCTCAACACTTTCCGCGAACGCATGGCCGGCTACCCGATCGCCGTCGAAATGATCAGCCGCTTCCGTTCGCGCCAGGAACAGAAAAAAATTCTCGCCGAGACCGCCGCCGGCCATGTCGACATCCTGATCGGCACGCACCGTCTCCTGCAAAGCGACGTGGTGTTCAAGGACCTCGGCCTCGTCGTCATCGACGAGGAGCAACGCTTCGGCGTGAAACACAAGGAGGTCTTCAAGCGCATGCGCGCCACCGTCGACGTGCTTTCGATGAGCGCCACCCCCATCCCGCGCACGCTCTACCTCGCGCTCACCGGCGCCCGCGACCTCAGCGTCATCGAGACCGCGCCCGGCAACCGGCATCCGATCCAAACCATCGTTAAGACTTACGACGAAAAGATCGTCGTCGACGCCATCCGCCACGAGATCCGGCGCGGCGGTCAGGTCTTCTATCTCCACAACCGCGTCCAGACGATCGATCTCCTCGCCGCGCGCCTTCGCGAGCTTTTGCCGGAGCTGTCGATCGGCGTCGGCCACGGCCAGATGGAGTCCGCCGAGCTCGAACACGTGATGACCGATTTCGTCGCCGGCAAATACCAGGTGCTCGTCTGCACCACGATCATCGAGAGCGGCCTCGATATCCCCAACTGCAACACGATCATCATCGAAGGCGCCGACCGCTTCGGCCTCTCGCAACTGTATCAGCTTCGTGGACGCGTCGGCCGTT
>JAEZAD010000215.1 GCA_023430565.1 Verrucomicrobiota bacterium | reverse complement strand
CGGGCGTTCGCACTGGTGCTGGGCGTGGTTTTTCATGCGAGCCTGTCGTTCATGCCCGTGTTCATGGGGTGGGCGGTGCAGGACGTGTCCACGGGGTCGGCGGTCATGACCTTCGTGACGATCAGCCACGCGTTTCGGATGGAGTTGTTTTTCCTCCTCGCCGGGTTTTTCGGCTGCATGGCGTTGCAGCGGAAGGGCGTCGGCGAGTTCGTGCGCGACCGGGCGGTGCGGATTCTCGTGCCGTTCGTGGCGGGGTGGTTTTTGTTGCGGCCGTTGATCATGTCCGGGTGGACGATGGGCGCGGCGAGCCTGCGCGGAGACTACGATTTCTGGGCGGCCATTGTCGCGGGGTTCAAGTCGCTCGAGAGTCTGCCGGCGGGGATTTTCACGGGATCGCATTTGTGGTTTCTCTACTACCTCGCGTTGACGACCACGCTGCTGCTCGTCGGGCGCGCGGTGGTGTCGGCGTGGGGAGCGTGGGGCGAGCGGGTGCTAACGTGGGCGGATACGTTCGTGGCGTGGATGGCGCGGTCGCGATTGGCCCTGGCCGTTCCGATGGTGCCAACGGCGGTGGCGTTGTGGTTCATGCGGTTCTGGGGCATGGATACGCCGGATCAGTCGCTGGTGCCGCACGGGCCGGTGCTGGCGGTGTATGGCGGCTTTTTTCTGCTGGGATGGTTGATCGGGCGGCGGGCGGACGCGATGGCGGCGTTGTCGCGATTGTCGTGGGACCGGTGGCTGCTGGGGGGAGCGGGAATTGCGGGCGTGATGTTGTGGGGCGACGTGCAGGGTGATCCGGCCCATCCGCACTATGTGGCGGCGCACGTCGGATTCGTCGCGAGCTACGCCGCGATGATGTGGGCGCTGGTGTTTTTGACGATTGGGGTGTTTCGCAAGATTTGCGTGCGCGAGCGTGCGTGGGTCCGGTATGTCGCCGATTCGTCGTATTGGATGTATCTGGTGCACCTGCCGATCGTGGTCTGGCTGCAGGTGGCGATCGCCGAGGTGGCGCTGCACTGGTCGATGAAGCTCGCGGTGGTGACGCTCGCGACGGTGGGGGTGGCGTTGATCACCTACGATTTGTTCGTGCGTTCGACCTGGGTGGGGCGGGTGTTGAACGGGCGGCGCCGGGAGCGGGCGTGGGCGGGGTTTTTCCGCGGCGGGTCGGCGCGGCGGGAACTGGCGCGTTCGGCGACGGGCGCGTAGTTCCCCGGGCGGCGCGAGCGAGGTCGGGAACCGAAGGCGTGGCAAACGGTCGCTCGGTGGGCCATTTGCGGCTTCCCCTGGAGCGACGCCCCGCCGCGGTTTCGACATGACCTCTCTCGCAACGCGTTTGAACTGCCCCCTGTGCGGACAGGTGCATCATCCGGTGCCGCTCGCACCGGGCGAGCGGGCGTTGTGCGTGCGGTGCGGGACGGTGCTGGCGCGGCGGTCGCGGTGGGGTGGGGATGCGCCGCTGGTGTTTGCGGTGACGGGGCTGTTGCTGGCGGCGCCGGCGCTGTTGCTGCCCTTCGTGAGTGCGGGCAAATTCGGGCAATTTCGCGAAGGCGTGCTGCTGACGGGGGTGGAGGGACTTTGGGACAACGGCATGCCGCTGCTCGGCACGTGGGTGTTGTTGTGCGGCGTGGTCGTGCCGGTCGCGGTGCTGGCGGTGCTCGCGGTCGAATTGTGGCGCGTGCAGTTTGCGGGAGCGGCGCCGAGCGAAACGGTGCTGCGCGCGGCGCACGCGATCGGCTATTGGGCGATGCCCGAAGTGCAGGTGCTGGCGGTGCTCGTGGCGCTCACGAAACTCGGCTCGCTGGTGGACGTGACGATCGGCGCGGGTTTCTGGTGCTACATCGCGATGTCGCTTTCGCTGCTGCTGGCGTGGCGGGGCTATCTGCTGCAACCGGTGGAGGACGTGGCCCCGGTGCGGGTGCTGGAATCATGACTACGCGGGCGCTGCGGATTCGTTCGGAACGGCTGGCGAACGCGACGGCGTTTGCACTGGCGGCGGTGGTGATGCTCGTGCCCGCGAATCTCCTGCCGATTTTGACGACGCGGACGATGGGGCGGACGAGGACCGACACGATCTTTTCGGGCACGGTGGAGTTGTGGCGGCAGGAACTCTGGGCGATCGCGGCGATCGTGTTCGTTGCGAGCATCGTGATCCCGGTGTTGAAGCTGGCGGGGTTGAGCTGGCTGCTCGTGGAGGCGCATCGGGGGCGCGTGCGCGATCCGCAACGGGCCACGCGGTTGTATGGCGCGCTCGATTTCATCGGACGCTGGTCGATGCTGGATGTGTTTCTCGTGGCGTTCCTGGCAGGGCTGGTGCGGTTCGGCGTGTTTTCGAACGTGGAGCCGGGTTACGGGATCGTGGCGTTTGCGCTGGCGGTCGTGTTGACGGCGCTGGCGACGCACGCCTTCGATCCACGCGTGCTTTGGCGCGGTCAGCCAAGGGCGACGGAAGGAGCGAACGCATGAGCACGACGCCGACACCGAAGGTGAGCCGCGCGCCGCGGTTTCCGCTCGTGTGGGTGGTGCCGCTGGTCGCGCTCGCGCTGGGCGGCTGGATGGTCGCGCGGGAATTGAAGACCCGCGGGCCGGAGATCGAGATCGAGTTTGCGGACGGCTCCGGCGTGGCGGCGGGGAAGACGGAGCTGCATTACAAAGGCGTGGTGGTGGGCAGCGTGACGGCGGTGACGCTGAAACCGGAGCTCGACGGAGTGATCGTGCGGGCGCGCCTGGACCGGATGGCGTCGGGCATCGCGCGCGAAGGGGCGCTGTTCTGGATCGTGCAGCCGGAGATCGGATTCTCGGGTGTCCGCGGATTGGATACGTTGCTGACGGGACCGCGGTTGAACGTGCGGCCGGGCCGGGGAGAGCCGGTGTTTCGTTTCATGGGACTCGAGCGGACGCCGCCGCCGGAGCTGCCGGCCGTCGGGCGGACGTTCATTCTGCGTTCGGAGAAGCTCGGGTCGCTGACGACGGGGGCGGGCGTTTATTTTCGCGAGATGCGCGTGGGCAGCGTGGAAACGAGCCAGCTGGCGGACGACGCGACGGCGGTGATGGTCCGGATCCATGTGGATGCGCCGTATGCGGATCTGGTGCGGACGAACACGCGGTTCTGGAATGCGGGAGGATTCTCGTTCAAGGCGGGGCTGATGGGGGCGGAGCTGAAGAGCACGTCGCTGCAGGCGTTGTTGTCGGGGGGCGTGGCGTTTGCGACGCCCGACGAGAACGGCGCATTGGCGCCGGTCGCGGAGGAAGGCACGACGTTTCCGCTGGAGGCGGAGGCGGCGAAGGACTGGCAGCGTTGGGCGCCGAAGATTCCGCTGGTGGCGCCGGAGGTCGTTTCCGAACCGAAGGAAGGTTCGGAGTCGTAGGCGGGGCGGCGGCGGTTTTGGGGATTGCGTCGCGGTTTTGCGGGCGGGACAACGGCGGGGTGAACACCCCGATGCTTTCCCTGACTTGTCGTTCGTTTTTTGCGCTCACGCTCTGCGCGAGTGCGCTCCTGGCGCAGCCGGCCGGAGTCGCGCCGGCGCCGGTGCCGCCCGAGGTGGCGATTGCGCGGCCGTCGCCGGAGGAGATTGCGGTCGCGACGGAGAGTCTCGAGCGGTTCGTGGCGCAGGCGGATGCGAAGACGAAAGAAGTGCTCGCGAAATATCCCGAGCTGCTCACGGTGCGGCCGCCGCGGGTGAATCCGGCGGTGGTGCCATCGTTGTGGATTGGGTTTCGTCCGAAGCACGCGGCGAACGTGGCGGTGGCGCAAGCGGGCGACATCGACGTTTTGTTCATGGGTGATTCGATCACGGACTTTTGGCGCAATGCGGGACCGGAAGGCGTGACGAATCCGCCGGCGGCGGGAAAGGCGGTGTTCGACAAATATTTCGGCGGGATGAAAGTCGCGAATTTCGGGATCGCGGGCGACAGCACGCAGGGCGTGCTGTATCGGCTGCAGAATGGCGAAGGAGAAGGGTATCAGCCGAAGGCGGTGATGCTGATGATCGGCACGAACAATGGCGGTTATTGTTCGTCGGCGGAGATCGCCGAAGGCGTGGGCGCGATCGCGCTGGAGATGCGGACGCGGTTTCCGGCGGCGAAGATTCTGCTGTTGGGAATTTTCCCGCGGGGCGAGCCGGGCGACGGCCTCCGCAGGACGGTGCTCGGGGTGAATCCGATCATCGCGAAACTGCACGACGGCGAGCACGTGTTCTACCTCGATATCGGCGACAAGTTTCTGGCGGCGGACGGGACGATTTCGGACGACATCATGCCGGACAAGCTGCACCCGACCGAGAAGGGCTACGAGATCTGGGCGGAGGCGGTGAAGGGGCCGCTGGCGGAGTTGATGAAGTGATACGAAACGAAGCGCGAATCGGCCCCGGCGTGGGGTGCGGGCGAAGAATTCGGGCCAACTTTTCAGGAGCGGGCGCGTCTCGCTGCGCGACCCCCCAACCCTGGAGATTTACGATGCACCTTTCCGGTTTTGTCTGTTTTCGCGTTGTCGTCGTCGCGCTGACGCTGTTTTCGGCGGCGGCTCCAGCGATCGCTGACGTGGTGTCGTCGGCGTTGGAGATCGTGAACGTGGAGTCGGGCGAGCGGCGGGTGGTGCATCGCGCGGAAGGGAAGATGGAGGCGCCGCATTTTTCGCCGGATGGTGAGGCGCTTTATTTCAATCACAACGGGCGCATCCTGCGGCTCGGGCTGAAAGGTGAGGCGGAGCCGGTGGCGATCGA
>JAEZAD010000173.1 GCA_023430565.1 Verrucomicrobiota bacterium | reverse complement strand
GAGTCGAAGCAGCGACACGACGATGGCGTTTCGGAACGTCGGGAGCGCGGCTGGACGGCCGTTACGGGTGAGTTTGAGGGGGGCGAGCGTCGGGGCGCGGGTGACGGCGGAGATGACGGACGGCGCGACGCAGGTTGGCGAGGTGTATGCGGGATCAGGATACTACAGCCAGCCATCGATGGATCTGTTTTTCGGGTCGCCGGAGACGAATCCGGTGAGGCGGCTGCGCGTGCGTTGGCCGGAGGGGAACGAAACGATGCACGACGTGCCGGCGGGGCGGACGCGAGTGGAGATTTCGAGGCGCTAAGGGTTCTGAAAAGGGGGAGGACGTTTAGAAAGATAGAGCCCTCGATCCAGTCATTCTGAGCCGGGGGAAGACTTCACGTGTGGGCCGGCATGCGATTGCCGCCCTGGATTCTTCGCTTCGCTCAGAATGACAGAAGGGGGAAGTTATCTTTGGAACGCCTTACTCGCGGGAGAGAGCGAGGAGAATGTCACCCCGCGGAGGTTCGAAGGAGTCCTGAAGGTCAGCCGCGATGGCTGCTGCCAAGCGAGAAGAAACATCTTCGGTCGCGAGGTCTTGCATCGAGAGCGCGAGGAGGACGGCGGGCTCGGTCGCGACGGGTTCGCCGGGGAAGGACGTGATGGCGCGTGGACGGAGGAAAAACTCCGGGCCGGCGGCGGCGGGGGCGGCGAGATAGCGCGAGGATTCGGCGAGGTGACGGGCGTTGAGCGTGGCGAGAAGTTGCTTTGCCAGGGCCGTGGCGTCGGGCGTGTTGTGGGCGAGGAGACCGTGGATTACGCACGCGTAGTCGAGCGGTGAAGCGGGGTGCGGGCGGTTGGGGAGGTGGCGCAGCGTGGAGTCCGGAGTTACGAGTAGCTCGCGGAGGGCAGCGAACTCGGTGGCGGCGGCGGCGGCGAGGCGCGGCTCTTTTTGTTTGGCGCCGACGTGGGAGAGGGCGGCGAGGAGGAGGCCGCGGGCGCCGGCGGTGGCGGGGTCGTCGCGGGACGGGGTCGCGCGGGAGCGGCGGTGCGCGAGGAGTTTGGCGTAGTCGTCGGCGAATTTGGCGCGGCGGGTGGCGGCGGGATCGACGAGGCGGAGGAGGTTGTGGCCGGCGGGGATGTTGGAAAAGGTGTCGGCGGGGACGTTGCCATCGGCGGTGACGCCGTGGGCGGCGTTGAATTCCGCGGCGGAGGGGCCGAGGAGTTTTTCGATTTCGGCCGCGGTCCAGAACTGGGAAGCCAGGGCCTCTTCGGAGGTGGAGTCTTCGACGGCGGCGTCTTTCAGGTGATCGATGGCGTAGAGGAGGGCGTCGCGGGCGGCTTCGCCGAACGGGGACTCACCGGTGAGCTGAGCGGCGTCGACGAGCGCGAGGGCGATGCGGGCCTGGTCGGCGAGGGTTTTTTGGAAGTAGGGCTGACGGTATTCGGCGTCGCCGGCGTAGCGGAAGAAGCCGCCGTCGAGTGGATCGCGAATCGGGCTCGATATGAGCGTGCGCAAGGTGGTGAGCGCGGCTTCGCGGGTGGACGGATCGGCGAGGAGGAAGCGGAGGAGTTCGGGTTCGAGGTATTTCGGCGGATCGCCGAAACCGCCGTGAGTGGCGTCGTGCAGACCGAGCCAGGTTTCGCGGGCTTCGGAAAGGAGGCGGGTGCGATCGGCGGTGGAGAGCGGGGCGGGGGCCTCGGTGGGGAGAAAGGATTCGATGGTGGCGAGGGCTTCGTCGGCTTTGGCGCGTTGGGCGTCGGCGTCGGATTGCCAGCCGGCGGCGGCGCGCTTGGCGACGGTGAGGAAGCCTTCCTTGCCCCATTCCTCGGTGGGCGGGAGGTAGTTGGCGCCTTCGAAAGGTTTGAGTTCGGGCGTGAGCCAGATGTTGAGCGGGAGGCCGTTGAGCTGTTTCACGTGTTGTGTGTAGCTCTGGTAGAGCGCGACGAGGTCGGGGCGCTCGTGGGCGTCGACGGCGACGCAGACGAAGGACTCGTTGAGGAACGTGGCGGTGTCGGCGTTGCTGAAGGTTTGTTTCAGCATGGCGCGGCTGAGTTCGCTGGTGGAGAGGCCGATGAAGACGTAGAGCGGTTTTTTCTCGGATTGGGCGCGGGCGAAGGTGTCGGACGCGAAAGGTTGGAAGGAAACGGGTGTGGTGGCGCAGGCGCGGAGGAAGGCGGACGGGGAGTCGGCGAGGGGGGACGCGGCGCGGAGGACGGTGGCGGTCAGAACGAAGAGGAAAGGGAGGAGGGCGGAGGGGCGACGCATGATGGAGGAGCGTGTGGGTGTGAAGCGGCGCGGGAAGGAAAAAGAAAAACCCGCCGCTTGGGGGCGGCGGGTTGTGCGAGCGGGGCGCCTGCACGCAGGCGGCCTACGGGGTGAAGAGGAGGAGGGGGCCGTCGCAGCGGGAGACGGCGAGGGCGTTGCCGACAACCGCGGCGGAACGGGCGTCGCCGGAGACGGCGAGGCCGGATTCGGCGGGGGAGAGCGCGGTGAATTCGCCGCGGCCGTCGCCTTTCAGGAGGACGCCGAGGGAGCCGTCGAAGCGACCGGTGGTGGGTTCGGGGCCGAAGTTGTTGCCGACGCAATAAAGGTCGAGGACGCCGTCGCCGGTGAGGTCGCGGGCGACGATGGCATTGATCGGAGCGAATTGGGCGCGGCGGGGAAGCGGTTGGAATTTGAAGGTGCCGTCGGATTGCTGGCGGAAGATGCCGCTGGCGAGTTCGGTGGCGGAGAGTTTTTGGACGTTGGCGAGGCGTTCGGCGCCGAAGATGTCTTCGACGGTGGCCTGGGAGTAGGCTTTGAACGTGCGGAATTTCTGGCGGATCCAGGGGAAGCCGTAGGCGAGCTTGCTGCGTCCACGAACCGGATACAGGGCGCCGTCGTGGTATTGGGCTTCGATGAGGCCCTCCTTGCCGGAGTCGTCGAAGACGCCGGCGAAGAGAACGGTGGGTTGTTCGGCGGAGGCGCGGTATTTGGTGTTGAGGCCGACGTTGCCGGCGACGAGGTCGAGGCGGTTGTCGCCGTCGATGTCGACGATGTTGAGGGCGCTCCACCAACCGGTGGTGCCGGAGAGGCCGAGTCTTTTGGTGGCGTTTTCGAAGGCGGTGCCGGTGTTGCGGAAGACGGAGACGGGGCCCCACTCGGTGGCGACGACGAGGTCGGGGCGCTTGTCATTGTCGAGGTCAGCGAACGAGGCGGCGGTGACCAGGCCGATGGTGCGGAGGCCGGGAGCGAGTTCGTCGGTGACGTCGACGAAGCGGCCGTCGACGTTGCGGTAGAGGAAGCTGCGCGGGGTTTTGGGATACGCGCCGGGAATGACGCGGCCGCCGATGAAGAGGTCGGCGCGGCCGTCGCCGTCGAAATCGGCGGAGGCGACGGCGGCGGTGGATTCGCCGTCGGCGGGAAGCGTTTCAGCGGAGGCGAGGGTGAACTTGCCGTCTCCGTTGTTTAGATACAAGCGGTCGTTAAGCGGGGCGTCGCCGCGGGCGTGCTGGACGCCGCCGGCGACGAGGAGGAGGTCGGGGGCGGAGTCGTTGTTGGCATCGAAGAAGAGGGCGCCGACATCGTCGGCTTCGAGGGCGGAGGCCCAGGGTTGATCGGGCGCGGCGGTGAATTGGCCTTCGGCGCTGCCGAGGAAAAGGGTGCCGGCCTGGCCGCAGGCGCCGGAGACGAAGAGGTCGGCGTGGCCGTCGCGGTTGACGTCGGCGGTGGCGAGGACGGGGCCGAGGCCGTTGAGGCGGCGGGGGAGAAGGCGCTGGCGGGTGAACTCGTCAAACGGGCGGAGGTTGGAAACGTGTTTCAGGCCGCGGGCGGCGGCGGATTCGGTGAAGAGGGCGTTGGGGGGTTTCGCGTGGGGGATGGCGGGGGCGGGTTTGGTGTCGCCGCGGGCGGGTTCCGCGATCGTGAGGAGCTGGTTGGCGGGGAGATCCTCGAGGACCTGAACCTGGCCGCGGGGCCAGCGGATGGTGAGCTTTTCGATCGTATCCGTTTCGCCGAGACCGAAGTGGAGCGTGGCGGGTTCGGAGGCGGTGATGCCGCGTTCGGTGAAGACCTGGCGGATCTGGGTGCCGGAGGCGGTTTCGAGGCGGACCTCGGCGCCGATGGCTTCGCGGTTGGGGGCGCGGCCGGCGAGTTTGATGACGGCGCGGTGGCCGGTGGTGGAGTTGTTGCGGATGACGGTGGGCGGGGCGTCGTAGTTGGGGAAGACGAGGTCGAGGTCGCCGTCGCCATCGAGGTCGGCGAGGGCGGAGCCGAAACTGACGCCGGCCTGGTCGAGTCCCCATTCCTTGGATACGTCGGCGAAATTCAGGTCGCCGAGGTTGCGGTAGGCGAGGAGGGATTCGCGACGCGGGCCGGAGTTTTTCCAGACGTTGGCGCGGGCGGCGAGGGTGGGGGCGACGTTTTGTTTATCGACGAGGTCGGCGTCGATGAAGTTGCGGATCATCCCGGCGGTGGTGAACGCGTCGAGGCGGCCGTCGTTGTCGAGGTCGGCGAGGCGGGTGGACCAGGTCCAGCCGGTGGCCTGCATGCCGGTGAGGTGAGCGATCTCCTCGAAGCGGTCGGTGCCGGTATTCAAGTAGAGCGCGTTCCACATGTATTGCGGGATGAGATCGCTGACGCGTTCCATTTCCCAGAGGCCGCGGCCGATTTCCTCCATGCCGGTCATGAATTCGGCGTGGGAGCGGTCGCGCATATCGGCGACGAAGAAGTCGATCAGGCCGTCGTTGTTGATGTCGCCGGAGTCGGCGCCCATCGAGAAGTAGGTGACGTGGGGGAGGCGTTCGTCGACGACGTCGGTGAACGTGCCGTCGCCGTTGTTGAAGTAGAAGCGGTCGGGGGTTTCGAAATCGTTGGCGACGTAAAGATCGGGCCAGCCGTCGTGATTGGCGTCGAACCAGAGGGCGGTGTGGCCCTGGGTGAGGCCCCAGACGCCGGAGTCGGAGGTGACGTCGGCGAATTTGCCATCGCCGTTGTTGCGGAAGAGGTAGTCGCGGCGGCCCTGGGGGGCCT